>JAZRXS010000065.1:0-7038 GCA_045600325.1 Prevotella sp. | reverse complement strand
CAGTTGATCTTGTATTCTACGCCCTTTTCCCTCATTGATGACGATGCTACTCCGTCCATATAGAGGTGAAACTGACGCTTTATTTCCTTTATTTGGTCTGCTATCATTGTTCATTATTTAGTGAAGAGTGAAGAGTGAAGAGTGAAGAGTGAAAAGTGAAGAATTTAAGTTACTTGTTGTTACTGTAGCGAAGCATCTGGTCTTCGAATGTTTCAGTGTAATCTGGCGTTACGTCTATAATGCTGCCATCAGCATCCTTGACGAGATTGAGCACCGGATTTATGAAGCCTTTGTAAGGTGCTATGTTGAGCTTTTCGTAGCGAGTGAGAACTTCCTTGTGGAGGTCTTGGTTTATCTTCACTGCGTATTTCTCGATGAGAGCTTTGGCAGCGTCATAATCGCCTTCGCTCTTTATGCGCTGGATCTCTGCAAGTTGATGGGCAAAGATGGAGCGGAGAGCTGGGAAATCATTGACGCGGAGGTAGGTCTTGCCGTCTTTGCTATAGAGGGAGAGAGCTGGCGTCGAGATGGAAGCCGACGAAGGCGTTGAAACGCCGTCGGCATTTGGAGAAGAGGATGGAGAAGAGGATGGAGAAGAGGATGGAGAAGAAGATGGAGAAGAGGAGTCTTTTGCTATGGTTTCTTTCGCCAAATCGAGAGCCCACCAAGCAATGAGAGCACGATTGCGCATGTGGTCTTCCTCAATGTCGTTGCCAAGCTTTATGCGGACTGTCTGCGTGAGCAAGCCGTTGAGAAGGTAGGTGTAGTACATTGATTTGTAAGCCTCCATATCAGGAAGCAAACCAAGTTCCAACATCTTTTCGTCTGCGCAATAGTAAAGACCGAAAAGGTCTGCACGCGCTTCTTCTATTGTTGAGAAGTAGTTCTTGAGAGCGTCCGTTGCAACTCCAGGAAGAAGTTGACCGCTGCCGTGGCCAAGACATTCATGAAGGTCTGTGTGAAGCGAGTCGCATTGGTCAGCATATTTGTCGATGAGAGCAATCATTTCCTCATCGCAAGTAAACTCTCGCTTCATCGGACTTCCCTTTGCTGCTTCGTTATAAGCAGCTATAATATTGCTTATCGTGATGCTCTTGCTGCCATATTGCTCACGAATCCAATCGGCATTAGGGAGATTTATGCCAATGGCTGTTGAAGGATATTCGTCACCGCCAAGCATAGCTGCACAGATGACACGAGCAGAAACGCCCTTCACTTCCTTCTTCTTGAAACGGGAATCTACAGGGGAATGGTCTTCAAACCACTGGGCATTCTCTGCGATAAGGCGAGTCTTCTTTGTTGCTTCATGGTCAACATATTCCACCAGTCCTTCCCAAGAGCCTTTATAGCCGAGCGGATCGCCATAGACTTCGATGAAGCCGTTTATGAAATCAACTTCACCTTCCTTCTCCGTAACCCAAATCTTGCTGTACTCGTCAAAAGTCTTGAGGTCGCCAGTAGTGTAGTATGAGACGAGAAGGTCTATGAGTTTCTTCTGCTTATCGTTCTCCGCATACTGACGAGCATCAGAGAGATGCTGACATATTTCGGCAAGCTCCTTTGAATATTTGCCATTCTTTATGCGCCAAACTTGTTCGCCTTCATTTGTGAGAGTGGAGTTAAGTCCGAAAGACGGCATTTCGTCGCCATTGAACTCAGACTTCATCTTGCCATAGAAAGCCTCAACTTCTGCTTGAGAGATGTTTTGGTAATAGTTGCAAGCGGAGGTCTTGATGAGGTCAACGCCTTCGGCTTTGTTCACGCGCTTTGGGAGAAGGTCGGGATTGAAGATGATGTCGAGGAGAGCCGACGATGGCGTTGAAACGCCGTCGGCTTCTGGAGCACTAGGGGAAGTAGGAACGCATGAGGAAGCAGGAACACAAGGGGAAGCAGAAATAGTTGGAGCAATGTCAAGCTGCTTCTCCAGCCATTCACGAGAGAAACCTGGCACAAACTTCTCGCATCCGTAGTGGTGATGAATGCCATTGGCAAACCAAACTTGATGGAGATATGTTTCAAAAGCCTTGTAATCAGCATTTTCCTTGTCGCCTCGATAGTTCTTGTAAACCGTTTCAAGGAGATTGCGGATGGCAAGGTTATACTCTCCGTTTTGGTCGAAGAGTATGTCTCGACCTGCTGTTGTGGCAAGCGAGAGGTGGTATATGTAAAGCTTCTGCTGCAAAGAAAGATTCTCAAAACCTTTCAGTTTATAGCGCAGAAGTTGTATGTCGGCAAATCTTTCCATTATCGTCTCTTACCTTTCGTTTTGGTTGTTTGTGGTTGAGGTTCGGAATTCCTGAGCAGTTTGTATATCTCGTCAAACTCCTTTCCTTTGTTCAAGTTCAAGTAGATATTGTAAAGAGGTGAGCCCCACTTATCCTTTCTGTCAGGCTCCAGTTCCCTGTATTTCTCGAAATATGGCAATGCTGCTGCATAGTAGTCTTGCATTTGCTGCTTCGTTGCTTTGTCCTTTACGGCATTGTCCCTTATTCGTTCTGCCATATACACATTTGCAATACCGCCAATGTAATAGCTATCCGCAATGGAATCAGACAAGGCAAGGGTGGAATCTACGGCAGCTACGCATTCTTCGTACTTTTCCATGCTTAGCAAAATTTGTGATTTTGCATATCGGTAAAGCACATTTGTGGGACAAGAAGCAATAGCCGTGTCTGCTATATTAAGGCTCTTATCAAGTTCCTGTCTGCCCATGTGATGGTTCAACAAGCGGGTAAAGAAGTATTCTTCGCACGGATATTTCACCAAGCCGGAATCTATGAGCTCTATGTATTGGACATAGTTTGAATCCACTTTCTGATAAGTTTCAGCAAGATACTTCATAGCAACCATATTGCCTGGCTGGAAAAGAAGAGCCTGCTTGCTATGCTTAACCGTTTTCCCATAGTCATTCAAGCGATAGCCACAGCAGAGAGCTCTGAACGAGGATGCCTTTATCCTATGGATTTCCTTTCTGCGAGCTTCGAATATAGGATGCTTCTTGCATTCCAGATAGTTGTCGAACAAAGTATATGCTTCCTTGAATTTCTCTTTCCTGAACAGATACATACCTCCCGCATACAAGTTTGGAAGGTAAGTGAAAAGGAACTCCGCATAATGCTTTCGCTCGTTGGGAAGAATGCTGTCAGTAAGGAAAGCGTGTTCAAAAGCACGATTTAGCGTAAGGAAGAATGTAGTGGAATCAACGGCTTGCTTCAGATACATCTTCTCGTTCAGTTGGATGTATTGCTTTTGAATGGACGCATTGAGCAATCTGTAAATGCGTGGATTCTCCCTGTTTGCCGAATCCTGCAGAAGCTTGAGCATGCTCTTCTCTACCTGTTCAAGATTCTTTCCGCCCTTCACATTGTCGCGTGCTTGTTGTATCTCCTTCTTTTGGGCGAAAGAGACTGTGAAGAGTACGGAAAAGAATATTGTAAGATAAAGTCTGATCATTTAATGTTTTTGAAGTTGTTTAAAAGCGGTCTTCAGGAGCTGTTGCAAAGTCGTCATGCAGAATGTCCTGGCATACTTTCTCCAGAAAGCGTTTCTTTGCTTCTATTCGCTTTGAATACTCAGAAGAGTAATCCCACTCCTTGTCTATAATCAGCTTGTGATTATCGGAAGAAAGAGCTTCTTTGGAATCAAGGAAATATGTAATCTTGTCATCTACGCGATAGCCTTGGAGCAGAAGTTCGCGCTTTTGGGCAAGGAAATCCTCTTCATTTGTGTACTGCACGTCATACTTCACTGCACCACGTATCTTCACGAAGAAGCCCGCGCCCTTGGACGCACTTGTAGAGGAAATGGCATCAAACAGCTTTGTCTTTAGAGATTCATCCAAACGCATTGCTGCCTTCAGTGCCGTCTCACGATTATGTACTTTGGAACCTTCCGGAAGAGTACTCTTGTTTTCCCAATGATTCAGTCCGATATAGATGCTGTAAAACACATCACCGTCAATGCTAAACATTGCAGCCACATATCCATCTGGCAGCATGTAATACTTCATAGGAGTTGGACGTGGACCTGTTGGTGCCACAAGTTCTTTGATGTCATTTAAGAAACCCATAAGCTATCTATAATTAAATGTCGATAGACATTGTGATTAAAACCATAGACATAATTTGCTGCAAATATAATAATAATGTATAGACAATCCAAAATATTAGTTTTTTTTCACATTTCTTTTTCTCATAAATCAGTTTTACAGCACTATTTCTTTGCTTTATAAAGCGGAATTATGTAACTTTGCCTTAAACTAAAAGAACAATAAGACTGAAAATCCCATGAATCAGACTCCTATTCTCCTGCTTACCGGCTATCTCGGAAGTGGAAAAACCACACTCGTAAATAATATACTTGCAAACAAAAAGGGTATTCGCTTTGCCGTTATTGTAAACGATATTGGCGAGGTGAACATAGATGCTACGCTCATCCAAAAAGGTGGTGTCGTAAACCAGCAGGACGAAAGTCTTGTTGCATTGCAGAACGGTTGCATCTGCTGCTCGCTAAAGATGGATCTTGTGCAGCAGATCAATGACATTGTTGCGGAGGATCGCTTTGACTATATCGTGATTGAGGCAAGTGGAATCTGCGAGCCAGGTCCTATTGCACAAACCATCTGCTCCATTCCGTCTATCAATATCCAGGCAATGATGCAGAGAGGGCAAAGGCCAGACCCTTCCATGCCTATACCAAAGCTTGACGCCATCGTGTCTGTTGTTGACGTTTTGCGTATGAAAGACGAGTTTGATTCAGGAAAGTCCCTCCAGAGTTCGATGCTTAAAGAGGATGATATAGAGAACCTTGTCATAGAGCAGATTGAATTCTGTAACATCATTCTTCTCAACAAAGTATCAGAAGTCAGCAAGGAGGAACTTGCTCATGTCAAGGCTGTCATACGTGCTATTCAGCCAAAGGCGGAAATCATAGAATGTGATTACGCCAACGTAAACCTTGAAAACATCATCTATACGGACAAGTTTAACTTCGAGGAAGTTGCCACTTCTGCCACTTGGGTTCAGGAGATAGAGGCGGAACATGATGAGCATGAGCACGAACACCACCACCATGAGCATCATCACGATCATGACCATGAGCATCATCACGATCATGAGCACGAACACCACCACCATGAACATCATCATCACGATCATGAGGACGATGGTCTTGACCACTCTCATTGCGATCATGCTCATGGACATTGCTGTCATCATCACCACGATCACGACCATGAGCATGGCGAAGAATATGGCATAAGCACATACGTTTATTATCGTCGCCGTCCATTCAACCTGTCCTTGTTCGACGACTTTGTGTATAGAAAGATGAAGGGCATCATCCGAACAAAGGGCGTTTGCTGGTTCAAGCAGGAGAACGACATGTCTTTCCTCTTCGAACAGGCTGGTTCACAGAAGACGCTTCGTGAGGCAGGGCAGTGGTTTGCCACAATGCCGGAAGACGAACTTCAGGAGATGATGGAACGTGAAGAACAGCTTCGCAAGGACTGGGACGAGACCGTTGGAGACAGAATGCAGAAGATTGTCTTCATCGGACAGCACCTCGACAAGGCACAAATAGCTGCAGACCTCGACGCTTGCCTTGAAGACATTGACTAAACATTATAACCCTAACAAATACTTATTCACTAAAGACTCCGTACCATGAATATTGGAATTATTGGAACTGGCTGGATTGCCGACCAGATGGCAACCACAGTGAAAGGCATGAACGATGCTGTTCTCTATGCCGTTGCATCAAGAAAACAGGAAACTGCTGACGCTTTCAAGCAGAAGTATGGTTTTCAGAAGTCTTACGGTTCTTACGAAGAGCTCGTAAAAGACGACAATGTGGATCTGGTTTACATTGCAACTCCACATTCACATCACTATGAAAATGCCATGCTTTGCCTTGATTACCGCAAGCCTGTTCTTTGCGAGAAGGCATTTACTGCCACAGCATGGCAAGCAGAAGAACTGATAGAGAAGGCGCATAAGGAGAATGTCTTCATCACGGAAGCTATCTGGACACGCTACATGCCTCTGTCAAAAAACATCGTCGAAACGGCAAATAGTGGGATCATTGGCACGCCAAAGATGCTGACAGCCAACTTATGCTACCCAAATATCGACAAGCCACGCATGTATTTGCCTGAACTTGCCGGTGGCGCCCTGCTCGATCTTGGCGTTTATACGTTGAACTTTGCAGCGATGGCTTTCGGCACGGATATCGTTAAGACTGAGTCTTCTTGCATGCTTACCCCTACGGGTGTGGATAGCCAGAACAGCATTATCCTTCATTATACAGATGATCGCATGTGCGTTCTCACGTCTTCTAATCTGGTAAAGAGCGACAGGCAAGGCATTATCTCTGGCGACAAAGGTCACATTATCGTGGAAAACATCAACAATCCTGAGCGTATGACTATCGTGGACAACGACTATCAGGTCATGAAGACTGTTGATTGCCCTAAGAAAATCACAGGTTACGAGTATCAAGTCTATGCTTCCATGGAGGCTATAAAGGCGGGCAAGATTGAATGTGACGACATGCCACACGAGGAAACCATCAGAATCATGCGTCAAATGGATGAACTACGCAAGCAATGGGGAGTAGTCTATCCATGGGACAAGTAAAAGGCCGGGCATACTCTTGTATGCTTGTGAAATAATAAAAGTGCGTTAAACGGTATATGCAACTACCTTTTAACGCACTTTGTTTTTAAGCTATCGTATATATGTTATTATTTACGAGCTTTACCGTAGCGGCTCATGAACTTATCAACGCGGCCGGCTGTGTCAACAAGCTTGCTCTTACCTGTATAGAATGGGTGAGAAGTGCTTGAGATTTCAACTTTTACTACTGGGTAAGTCTCGCCTTCAAATTCTACTGTATCATTTGTCTTGCAAGTAGACTTTGTAAGGAACATATCGCCGTTAGACATATCCTTGAATACGACGGGACGATAGTTTTCTGGATGGATTCCTTGTTTCATTTTGTTTTTGAATATGATGTTAATAAATGATTTTCACTGATTGA
>JAZRXS010000064.1:0-16936 GCA_045600325.1 Prevotella sp. | reverse complement strand
CGATGCGCATGTTTGGCATGATGAGCGAGATGAGCCTTTCGTCGAAGTAAAGTCCTGTGGAGCGGAGTGAGGAAAGCGCGTCGAACGGCAATGACAGCGGACGGAACTTGCCGCCTGCCTCAAGGACGGTGACGTCGAAATTTTGCGAGAGCATCTTGGCAGCCATTGCGCCACCCGCTCCGCTACCTATGATGAGAGCTGTTTTTTTCATAAATAAGGCAATGAGGCGCGCCTTCAGTGAGGCGCTGGGTGAAGGTGATGTTCATGCCGCCGAAGAGTCCGCTGATGACGCCGGAATCCATCATGGAGGCGATGGTGCAGAGGCGTGGGGAGTAGTGACGGCTGAAATGACAGCGATGTACGCAAACCGTGCCGGGAAGTTTTCCGCTCATCTGGATGCCGATGTTGCGATAGAGCAGGAAGGTAAGCTGCGTAAGAGCTTCGGAATTGCGGTCGGTGAGGATGCTGCGAAGAGTGTTGCCTAAGCGGAAAGCCTTGGCGTGGAGCGTCTGCAGCTGTTCTTCGCTGCACTGCGAAAGATAGTCAGCCGTGAACGAAGCGAAGGCGTCGAGTGCTTTGGCAGACGACATGAAAAGCATGTTTCGCCTTGGCAAACGGAGCGAGGACGTGACGATGTTCATAAGCATCTGCATCTGAAAGCGTCGTCCGGCTTCCGTGGCAAAAAAACATAGCAGAAGCTTATTCATAGAACTCGCTGACCTCCTTTCCGAGATGTTCCCAAACGATGTTGCGACGAATCTTCAAACTTGGCGTAAGTTCACCGTGGGCAATGGACAGCGGCTGCTTGATAACGCGCCATTTGCGAACCTGCTCCGGATGGGAGAGGGTGGCGTTCATCTGGTCAATGGCCGTCTGGACATGGGATGTATCGCCGTCTGCCCATAGCAAGGCACAACAGTAAGGACGCTGCTCGCCAACAAGGACGGCATGAGTAATGCCGCCGATGTCGGTGAGACGCTGCTCAATCTTGCTGCAATTGATGTTCTTGCCGTAGGAAGTTATGAGCAAATCCTTCTTCCTACCTTTTATATAGATAGTTTGGTTGGTTATTTCACCGAGGTCGCCCGTGTGCAGAACGCCGTCGCGGAAAGTGTCTGACGGCAGGTTGTAATATCCCATTGCCACCTGTGGACCTTGCACGAGAAGTTCACCGTCGTCGCTGACGGTAACGGTTGTGTCGGGCAGTGGAGTGCCGATGCTTGGGATGACGTTGTTGCCCAGACGATTAAGCGATATGAGTGGTGCTTCCGTTTGTCCGTAGGCGTTGTGAATCTCTATGCCGAGATGACGGAACTTTAGCAGCAGTTCCTCACTGATAGGCGCAGAGCCAACAAGGAGTTGCGAGCAGCGGTCAAGACCAGCCTTGCGCAAGACAGCTTTGCGGAGAACGGTTGCAACGATGCGGCGAAGCATTCCGTCCTTCATACGCAGATAACGCTTGCCCAAAGGATTCTGCTCTATCTGATCCCAAAGTTTTTCGAAGAATCGTGGAACGGAGAAGAACACTGTAGGTCGCACCTTCGGCAAGGCTTGCGTCAATAGAGCAAAGTCGTTGAGATAGAAGAACTTCACCTTGCACAGCATGCAGTAAGGAGCGTAGGCAGCAAGAATTCCTTCCACGACGTGGCTCATAGGCAGGAAGGATAGGTAACGCATCTCCGTGTTGCGGTCATGCCAAGGCAGAAGGTTCGTGAGCACCTCGCCCATCCACTTCAGTTGGTTTGCGGAAAACATAACGCCTTTCGGTTCGCCTGTTGTGCCGGAAGTGTAGCGGATGGTGGCAAGAGAAGACCCACCCCAAGACCTCCCCCGTCCCCTCCACATGGAGGGGGGACTTCCCACAACAGCAGTTTCTTTTGAGAAGCTTATCAAAGCCTGGAGGGAGTGAGTGCCTTCGGTTGCTTTTGCGTTGGCAAAGGTTATGATAGGGATGCGGTCGGCAAGGTGTGAGACTTGCTCTATCATGCGGTTGTCGCCAACGAAGAAAAGACTTGCCTTGCTGCGTTGCAGAAGGAGTTCGGCTTCTGCAGATGGTGTGGTGTAATATATTGGAACGCTGACTGCTCCGATGATTCCGATGGCGCAATCGATGGCAGCCTGCTCTGTGCAGTTTATGCCGGTGAGTGCTATGCGGTCGCCAGCTTTCGCGTTGAACTTCTGCAGCACTCGCACGATGTCTTGCACGAGCGTATTCATCTCATTGCCAGAAACTTCGGCTATACCTTCTGCGCTGATATTGTAATATGTGATAGGGAAATGCCTGCTCTTGCGACGCACCATCGCTTGCTCGAAAATGGTGCGCGAGGTAATCTTCATGAAGTTATGGCGACAGGCAAACGAGAGCATCGCCGGTAGCCATTCCTGCCAACTGCCTTCAGGAAGAGTGGTAAGGCTTTCCGTGTTGGTGCGATCAAACTGATGGTTGTCGTAGAAATAAGGCATCAGCGTGAGAAGGTTTGCAAGGAAACCTTTACGCTTCTTATTGCCAAGATTGAACGCGCCGCCCATCTTTCCAAGAAACGGAAGGGAGATGCAGAGCGGTTTCTTGATGCTGATGTTTAGGTTTTCCTCTGCCCATTGGCGGACAGCGGCAATCAGTTCGCCTGCTTTCGGAAGTTTCTCGTGAGGCAAGGTTAGATGGAATGTCTTGCCTATGGCTTTCGGGTTGGAGAGAAGTTGAACAACAGCACTTGCAACATAGTCAACCGGCACCAGATTTACCGTCTGATTTGGAGAAATAGGCATCAGTCGGAGCTTGCCTTGCAGCATGAGTTTCAGTACATAATAGATGGTGTTGAAATTGAGCGTGCGACCATTCTTGCTGTTGCCCACAATCATTCCAGGGCGCAGAATTATAAAGTCCAATCCCGACTGGCGGACAATCTGTTCTGCCTCCGCCTTACTCTCTTCGTAAAGGCTGAAGAACAACTCCCTTTTTCTCAGGGAGGGTTGAAGTGGGGCTTGCGGTGCATCTTCCATTATCACACCACGCTCACGACCAGCAACGTATGCCGTTGAAATATAGGCGAATCGACATTTCTTTCCGAGGGAGTTCTTTGCGAAATCAACGACATTCCTCGTGCCTTCCACATTTATCTGCCAAAGCTCCTCACGCTGTTTCATCAATCCCGTTTCGGCAGCGCAATGGATGATGTGGCTGATGCCGTTTGAACGCAGCAGGGATTTATCTTCTTCGGAAAGGTTTAGGTCAGATTTCGTGATGTCGCCAAGTAAGGGAATAACCCTCTTTCCAACAGCATCGCAGAGCACCTTTTCGCTCCACCAAAGGCGGCGAAGCCTGTCTTCTGCCAAGGTACGCGAACCTTCACGCATAAGGACGAAGATGGAAGACTCACTCTGGCCCGAGACCCACCCCGACCCTCCCTGTGAGGGAGGGGGAAGAGGGAGGAATATGTTCTCCAGCAGCTGCAGCACGATTTCCGTGCCGAGATGACCGGTAGCTCCTGTTATGAAGATGTTTTCTGCGTTCAAGTTAATAATTCAAATGTTTATTGAGAAACTCGCTCATGCCCTTGAGCTGCGAGCGATATTGAATGACGTGGGTGCTGATTGTTTCCAGAATCCGTTCCTTCTCCTGTTCTGCCTCTGCAAGCGAATGCGTTATCCGATTGCTCAGATCGCTGTCGTCAACATGGTGAAGGTATTTGTCTTCAAGGCAGATGTCGTGGAAGAGTCCGTCGAGTCTGTTGTCCATTGAAACCGCTACGATAGGCATTCCTTTCAGCATACTCAGCACGGCGGCATGATAGCGTGAAGTGATGAGCGCGTCAAGGCAATGCAGCACGCTTGTCATCTGAAAGACGGGTGTTTCAGCCGATGTTATCATGGCGCAATCTTCGCCAATCAAAGCCTTGAAATCGCTGCAAGCCTTGGCATCGAGTTTCTCCATTCCGATGATTACCACGAAGGCGTCGTGCGTCTGCTTGTAAGACCTTACCGCTTCTGCCATTTGCGTGAGATAGTTGCGGTATTTGTTGCGACGCTTCTTTGAGTCGCGGAAGAAGAACATCTTGTCGTACTGCAAGTCATGATTGCCCGTCACAGTGGCTTTTATCCATCGTCTTAATGACGGTCTTACAGGCCAGCAATAAGGGTTGATCACAGCAACGCCAAGCAGCGGTTTCTTGCCGTCCCAACCTTGCTTCATTATCATCTCCCTACCATTGTCCAGATGCTCAGGAACCTTGAACGTCCAAGCGGTGTCTGTGCCAAGATGACATCGGAATCCCATGCTTTGCAGTGTGTGCAGAGACGGCTGACTGCGTGCTATGAAATGAACGTCGGAACACATCTGTCTGGCGAGTCTTGAGAGTCGGCGATGTAATGGCGTGACATCAGAACCGTATGCTATGCAAGGCTTTCCCTGGCGTTTCATTATGCCAGCCGCCTGACAGAAGAACATTGACAGTGCGTCGGCAAATGTGTGAGTAAGCGTAGAGCCTTCGCAGAGTATTGCAGCATGATGGGCAGAGGCGGCGCGGAAAAGCTGCCAACAGAAGAAGGTAGGGAAGGGTAGAATGTTTACGCCATCGGGGAAATAACCTTTGACATTATCCGGATTGAGAGTCATTACGGTAAGTTCCTGACCCCCTCCGACTCCCCCACGAGGGGGAGGGGCTTCCCAATCCCCTCCATAGGGAGGGGTGTCTAACAGCTGCTGCACCAATGCCACCACGCGAGCGTCAGCTCCCGTGTTTCTGGCACCGTTGTAGCCCACGAGCAGAATCTTCATCTTCTGCCCCGGTTGCCATTTCTCGTAATGTATGATGCCGCAGCGAGACAGTTGCGAAGCCCACCGGCTCAGCCAAACCATGAGTCTCACCACCCATTCTATCAGTATGTTCAAGGGGTCTTTGTTTTTGATGTTACCCTGCCGAGAACGGTAGGGAATAGTCTGTTTTGTTTTTAGCTTTGGGGTTTATCCGATAACTCCGCCAATATCGCTTGGAGTATAGCCGATGCAGAAGAGTACGGCTACGGCTGCGAACATCAGGATGATGATTGTGGTGTAGATTGTGCTGAAAAGTTTCAAGCGTGGAAACCACTTCTTGTTGTTCAATCCAACTGTCTGCAACGAGCTCCAGATGCCGTGGTTGAGGTGGAACCAAAGTGCTGCGAGCCATACGAGGTAGAGGACCGTATAGACAATGCCCATAACGCTTCTGCCACCGACACCATGGAAGGTGTTTATTATATGATATATGCCGTTCATTGCCAAGGCTGTGTCGCCACCAGAGAGTTCTGCGAACATCATGTTGCTCCAGAAATTGTAGAGGTGAAGACCAAGGCCGAGAAGGACGACAGTGCCAAGCGTGAACATGTTCTGGCTCGACCACTCAACATCGTCGTGACGCAGCTTTATGGCGTAAGGCTGCGGACCGCGTGCCTGAAGATTCCACATGACAAGATGGAAAGCGAGAACGAAGTGAATGAGCACAAGGACGGCAAGAACAGTCGTTGCTGCTACTGCGTACCAGTTGGCGCCAAGGAACTCGCAAATCATGTTGTAGCCTTCTGCAGTGAACAGTGCCACGACATTCATTAATGCATGGAAAGTAAGGAACAAGACGAGGGCAGCACCCGTTACTGCCATTACGACTTTACGACCGATAGATGATTTGAATAGCCACATATTATCTGGATTCTTTATTTTAAGGGTTATTGTTTATTCTTGAAGGAGTTCTACGTAAAGGCTGTGGAGCCGTTTGCGAATATGCTTTATGGCGTAATGCTTTCGCGAGAGGAAGGTGTTTTGTGGAACTCCCATCTGCTGTGCAGCCTCCTTTACCGAGAGTCCCTGTATCTCCGTCATCACGACAGCCTTGCGCTGTTCTTCGGGAAGTTCTGCGAGAGCCTTGTCAAACTCGTCCCACACCATGGAGCGAAGCATACGGAAGTCGGGATTGTCGCCGTCGTCAGCCATCATGATCTCCGAGATGTCGTGCATGAAAGTGTCGTCGTCATCGGAATGAATCTCTGGCATCGACTCCTCTCGGTGCTTCTTTCCGTGATTGATGATGAGGTTGTGAGCCACGGTGTAAAGCCATGAAGAGACATGCGAGATGGGGTTCTCCAGTGCGCTTATGGTGCGCAGAAACTGGTAAACCGTATCTTGCACGATGTCTTCCGCATCATCCCTGTTGCTCACGCGCCCACGGACGAAGGAATGCAGTCGCGGAACATTATCCTTTACTATGTCGTCAAGTTCCTTATTTTCCATCAGAAGGTTGCATCTCCTTGTCTGTGCAAGAAGCCTTATGCTGTTCGATAATTCGCTGACGTTCCTCTGGTGTCATGTTTTCCCAATGCTCGCGTAGCTTGTTCTTTTCGTTATGACATGCACCGTGGTGCCCATGATGACCGTGATGTCCATGATGTCCGCTTAAGCCACCGAAGAGAATCTTGCAGAGCAAGAGCAAACCGATAGCCTGCCAGAAGCTAAGTTCCGGCAACCCGAAGATGTCGGGCATCAGCCAGTTCCATAGCAACATCAACAACCCACCGAACACAGCAGCAAAAGCCACGAAGCAAATCGGTATGAAAACAAGGTGTTTCTGAAGAATTGTCATTGTTATTTACAGATTTACAATTTACTGATTAACTGATTTGATTAGTTTTGTGTTTGTAGAGAGTATTTCTTTAGTGCTTCTATCTTATTAGACAACTGAAAGGCAAGAATATTTTATGGAAAACACAAATAATAATTCTTTTTGTTGAAAATATTAGGATTTTTATTAATTTTGTGCCAATAATACACAAAGACAGATATTCAAATAACCCTAAACAATAAATAAAAATGAAGAAAACCATTCTCGCTGCTCTCACAGCAGCATTTTCATTGACAAACTGTATGGCACAAGACATCAAGTTACCAGCACCAGACATGAAACAGAACTCTATGAGCGTCGTTGAGGCATTGGCTACAAGACATTCTGTTCGCGAGTATTCAAGCCGTCAGCTCACAAACCAGGAACTCAGCAACCTCTGCTGGGCTGCATGTGGCGTAAGCCGTGATGCTGACCATCGCACTGCTCCAACAGCCATGAACCGCAAGGAAATCCGACTCTTTGCCTTCACTGTAAAAGGCGTTTACGAGTACATCGCAGAGAAGAACCTCCTCAAGGAAGTGGCTAAGGGCGACTACCGCAGCATCCACGCTAGCAACGGCGTTGACCCTGCTACTGGCAGAAAGGGCTTCAGCCAGGACTTCGTAAGCCAGGCTCCTGTCGTTCTCATGATGGTTATCGACTACGACCTCTTCCAGTCACAGGGCGAGAAGGCTCTTATGATGGGTTGCGTTGATGCCGGAAACGTTTCTGAGAACATCAACCTCTACTGCCAGGCTGTAGGCATGGTAACAGTACCTCGCGCTACAATGGACGTAAAGGCTATACGCGATCTCCTCGACTTCACAGACAAGCAGCTCCCTATCATGAACAACCCTGTGGGTTTCCCTAAATAATGAACAGAAAAGACCTATTAGGCTCTTACGGTGAGCGTGAAGCGCTTGCCATATACAATGAACTGAAGCCATCTGGTAACTTCATCGACTTTGCTCAGAACTACATGCACGATGAGGATTACCAGGTGGCTCGTAATGCTTTGTGGACCTTGACGAAAGCCACTGACAAGGAATTGTCCGGTCTTCAGCCTATCCTAAACGAACTCATTGACCTTGCCATAACTACAGAAAACTCCTCCGTCAGACGACTGAGCATGAACGTCATAGAGCGCCTAAAGATTACCGAGGACAACCTCCGCACGGACTTCCTTGACTTCTGCTTCGACCATGCAATAGACCCAGCGGAATATCCAGGCATTCAGTCGCTTGCCATAAAGCTCGCATACAAGATGTGCTCGTTCTATCCGGAACTGAAAGCAGAGCTTATCCTCACTCTCGAAAACATGCAGATGGAATACTACAAGCCTGCTGTAAAGAGTATCAGAAACAGAATATTGAAAGGTAAATATAGGGGGAAGTGAAAGAGTGAGAAATGAAAAATTTCAAAAAAATATTGTTATTCCTGTAGTGAATCGGATTTTCTTGTGTCTAACGGTCAAAATGATTCAAAAAACAAAACAAAATGGAATTAACCGAACAAGAATTTGCCAAGATGGTGAGAACAAACAAGAGCACTATCTACACCGTATGCTACATGTTCTCAAAGGATGAGGATGAGGTAGCCGACCTGTTTCAGGAGGTGATGATAAAGATCTGGAGAGGACTGCCATCGTTCGACGGACGCAGCGACATCAAGACATGGATTTATCGCATTGCACTAAACACATGCATTAATATTGACCGAAAGAAAAAACGCCATCCAGAGGTACGCCTTTCAATGGATATAAACCTCTTCTCCGACGAGGATAGGGAGACGGAACAGGTCAATCTGCTACGTAAACGAATCAGCAAACTGCAACCTTTCGACCGCGCCATCGTACTTCTCTGGTTGGAAAATATCAGCTACGATGAGATAGGAGCGATAGTAGGCATATCTACTAAGAATGTCTCTGTGCGACTGGTACGCATTCGTGAACAATTAAAGGCAATGTCTAACGATTAAAAAACAGGAAAAACAATGGAAAACAATACATTAAACAACGAACTTGAGCAGATGCGCGAACAGTTGCAGATGCTTCACAACAAGCTTGACAAGCAGGAGATTATCAGCGACAAGATGGTGCGTAATGCTGTCAATGCCAAGATGTCTTGGATAAAGAAATACACCTATTTGCAGATGTTCCTACTGGTGCCTTTCTGTGCCGTGATATGGTATGCAATTAAATATGCAGTCAATCTTTCTTGGTACTGCTATGCCTTCATGGTTATCATGACCATTATTGATTCCGCTTGGGATTACCGCATCAACATCGCTTCGCTAAAAGCTGATGAGGTGGAGAAGAACAGTCTGAAGGATACAATGCAGAAACTCATCGACATGAAGCAGATGCGCAAGAATTCATTTGCAATAATGTTACCTCTCGTCATCGTCTGGTTTGTATGGGTTGGCATTGAAATGTGGCAGAACTTAGGCGATCTCTCCGGTCTTGACGACGTATTGCAAGCAGCTGCCCACGGCGGTTTCGGCGGACTTATCATCGGTATTCCTATCGGAATTTACGCAGCATGGCGCATCTACAGCAAGATGCAGCGCACTAACGACGAAGCCATCGCACAAATAAAGGACATCACGAACGAGGAATTATAGCTAACACATTCTATACGTCTAAACATGAATGTAGGGCGAGGATTTCTGAGCCGCCAAATCCGAAAGTTTATCACGGAGACGGCTCGGAAATCCTCGCCCTACATTCTCTGCTAACGGTGCCATTTGCCATTAGCTATTAGCCATTAGCCTCAACTTGAGCTTGCGAAAGTTGAATCTTTATTTCTTATCAGCATTAGCCCAAGGCTGTGCCTCAACCTTTATAGGCTGTCCCATGCCAGAAGCGTCCTTGTCCTGACTGTCGAGCTTGAAGAGCATGATGTTGTTGTTCTTCTTTGTGCAAGGAGTCCATTCGCCCTTCTTCACATTGCCGTTAGGATTGCCATACTTAGCAAAGTTTGTCCAGGCAGTAAGCATACGCTCAGAGAGGTCCCAGTCGCCCTTAGCCCATGGACGCCAGCAGTGCTTCAGCGACTTGAACACATACCAAAGGTCTGCCGAGTGGAACGCACCTTTCAGCACATTTGGTCTGCCGTCTGTTGGCAATGGACGAGCAAACTCGTAAGCCCAAACTGGGTGATGGCCAACCTCCTCGCGGTTGTAGCAGAACTCAGGAATACCGTTTGCCACGAAACCGAGGTCGTTCATTGTGAAGCCTATCATGTAAGGAATGTCTGCGAGCGAACCGTCAACAGCAGCCTCGTCGAAGCTCTTCTTGCAAACATAGCCGTCAACGATTGGAGAGAGAGGCATGCGAGCCTGCTCACCTGTCACTGCAGAATAGAGCGTACCAACGGTGTGAACAGTCTCTGTAGAAGCTCTGCGCATCTTCTCAAGAGAGTTTATGCCAGCCCAGTCAAGAATCTTCTTGTTCATCTGCTCAACACCCTCAAGAGTCATTCCCATTCCTCTGCCAGCAGCAGGAGAAAGACCGCCAGCACTCATGATGATAGCCTTGTGGAAAAGACCGCGTGCAAGAGGCGACTCACAAAGAGTTCTCACGCTACCGCCACCAGCACTCTGACCAAATATCATAACATTGTTTGGATCACCGCCAAACTGCGCGATGTTCTTCTTTATCCATTTAAGCGATTCTATCTGGTCGAGAATACCGTAGTTTCCTGACACCTTCTGAGGACTTTCAGCAGAAAGCTCTGGATGAGAAAGGAAACCGAACACGCCGAGACGATAGTTTATGCTCACGAGAATAACGCCCTTTGCAGCCCATTCCTGAGCATCAAACTCAGGCTCAGAGCCCCAACCTTCGCGATAGCCGCCTCCGTGAATCCAAAGAGCTACAGGAAGTTTCTGACCAGCCTTAGCACCCGCAGGTGTCCAAACATTAAGATAGAGGCAGTCCTCGCTGTAAGGCGATTCGTCGCCGTAGCCCCATTCCGTAGTATAACCGCCAGGATAATGCACCGACTGATAGCCAGGATGACCGAACTCGTCAGCCACCTTCACGCCTTCCCAAGCGACAACTGGCTGTGGTGCCTTCCATCTCAAATCACCGATAGGAGCAGCAGCGTAAGGTATTCCGCGATACACCGTAACGCCCTCAATATCCGTTTTCACGCCCTGCACCTTACCGCCTTCAATGGTAAGAACAGGTTTTGCCTGTGCCATCACCAATGTAGCGAAAGCACATGCCAGCATAGTAAGAATTGACTTTTTCATTAGAATTGTATTAGGTTAATAGTTTGTAATTCAAGTTTCGTGGGGCTCAACAAGAGGCCAAAGGCTAATGGTTATCGGAAGCCTTACTTCACCAACACTACGCGAGCGTTGTATGCCTTTAGGATTTTCCTCTGCATCTCAAGAAGATGCTGGCGTGACGCAGGTTTATACACACCTCGACGCATATCCAGAGCATAAGATACCAGCAAGCCTTCCGACTCCTGCGTTACCCGAAAATGGAAAGAACCGAATTCGTCTTCCACATCTATCGGTGCAGGCAATGATTCCACGGAACAGCCCTCGGGAATCCTTATCCTAATCTCCGCAGAATCCCTATAGCCATGACTAATCTTCATCGGGAGGTGCTGAGAGAGCAATGTGTCCGATATGACCATTGGAGAAAAGTCCTTGTATAGAGGGCAAAGGGGCACGAACATCCGTCGCCCTGTAAGATTGACGTATTTGGTGCACACACCTTCCAGATGCGTGTTTAGTTGTGGCACTTCAAAAGGCTTGCTCACATCGCTGACCGAGATTGCACCAAACGACGTATTCGGTAGCTTGTACCATGACGCAACGGTCGTTCTCTGTTCCTGTTCTTTCTTGCCAAGCAGAGCAAAAGCTTCTGCATACCTGTGACAATGGAAAGCTTCGTTTACGAACACATCTGCCGAAGCATCCGAACGGAGAGTGACGGAAATCCCTGAATGACGAAGGTTCAAGCTATCTGCGTACTCAGGCAACTTGACTATACGCCCTCCGTCTGCCTCCAACATCAAGGCATCATGCCCAGAGATGTGGTTATGGACATATCCCGCAGGAAGTTTCGGGTTAGTACATTCCATCCACAGCGTATCCTTCCCTTGCTCCAGCAAGACTGCCAAGATCATGTGGTCGAGTTGGTTGGCATTTGCAAAGCCTGGGATAAGATCCGGTTCATCAGTTCCAATTGCTGCCAATCGGCTCTCAATGCCTATCGCCTTCAGCATTGAATGCATATAGTTGCTCAGTCCCTTGCAGTCGCCAAAGCCCATTTGCATTACCGTATGCGCTGCTTCTGGCTGATAGCCTCCAATGCCAAGTTCCACGGCAACATAGCGTGTATTCTGCCCCAAGAAGTCGTAAAGTCGAGCAATCTTCGCACGCTCTGTATGGCAATCAGCCACCAAAGCGCGAATCTTGTTCAGATGCGACTCGGGCAGCAACTGTCGGTCTTTGGCCAAGCCATACTGCCAACTGCCAAATGAAGCCCAAGAATCCATACTGCCCGTATAGCCGTGAGAGCGTATCTCTTCCGGCGCAAACATCACAAACGGCATTCGCTCGTCCATATCCAAAGCATACGGCATACGCGCCACAGGTTGCATTCCTTCCAAGGCATAGCGAAGCCTTTTCTTGTTGCCCACCTGCCAAACGGAAGGTTTCGTGGCAATGTTCATACCCTTATGTCTAACAGTCACTTTGTCCTCAGGCCATTCTATCTGATACACAGCTATCTGTACCGTTATGCCATATCCTTTTTGGGGAAAGAAGTAAGGATAATCCAGCACATTTCCGTTTCGGACAATCTTCTCCGTCCTTGTAATAACCACTGGATATGAAGGAGGCGTAACCTCTGCCATCAGACGGTAGAAGTCGGTAGCCAACTCTCGTGAATACTCAAAGCGTTGCAGTTCGCTTTTCTTCACGCTGCGAAGCACACGCCCTGAAAGGTCGGTCATCACATATTCAAACTTCGCAAGCTCCGTATTCAGGTTCATCCCGATGACGATATTCGCCAGATCGGCACGATTGGAGTTGTTCAGGATGAACTTTTGATGATGCACACTGGTATAGTAGCCAATGTTTTCCACATTGACCGAAGTGCTGTCCAAGAGCACCGTGACATCGGCTTTCTGTGCATAGGTTGAAGCGCAAAGCGCAAGCCACAGACAGAGTACAAGAACACGCTTCATAATTTCTTCTTCAGCACGATCATGTCTCCCATGCTCTGGCAAGCCATGTCGTAAACTTTCTTTATTGCCGTGTAGGCTTCAGCCTCATGGTACATCTTCTTGCTCACAAAACTATAGGTTATGCTGACCTTGTCATCAGCGTTCTTGCATGTCATCTTCACAGTCAGAGAGCGGTCAGGAACAGTGACCTCAAAGTCTTTAGGTGTCTCTTCAACGACGTAACCGTCAGGTATATTGACATCCACAAAATAGCTTAGACTGACAGGATAAGGCATTTCCACAGGCAGCTCGCGAGTTTCATCCTTGAAAGGCGACTCGCCCATAGGATTGAACACGAAAGGGCTTACATAGATGTGGTCATCGGTAGCTTCTGCCGCCTTCTGGAACTTCACAGTATTCTTCACCTCATCGCCGTATTGGTTTTGCCCCGTCAACTGCATGGAGCTGATTGTTATGCCATACTTCTCCTGAAGTGACTGAACGTAGGCCACACTGTCCTTTACGTTGTGGTAGTCGGCTTTCAGTTCTCGTGCAGAGTTCTTGCTGTATCTTGCAGACAGTTCGCCAGTCATCGTGCCATCGGCAGAGAGCGAAATAGATGAGAGATATGCCGTCTTGTGTTGTGCCAGCTTCGTGAGGTCAACCCACGAGCCACTAACCTTCATGCCTATCTTGCGTGCTTGGGCGACATAGAGGTTAGGATTGAGCACATTGACAGCACCGTAAGGGTCTGTGCCGTCCACATAGACCAATCCGTTTGTTGTTTCCACAGCAACGACGAATGTGTTGAAGGCGTTGGCAGACGGATGGATAGGAAGGCGACCATGGCGGCGAGTGCTAAGATAGACGGGATATGAAGTGAAGCCCAAGTCGTTGAGCACATTTATCAACATAAGGTTGACATCGGCTGAACTGCCACTCTTTTTCTTTACTATGGCGTTGGCATAATCGGGAAGGTTGTTGTACTTTCCATTCCAAGCCACACGCGATGCCAGGAACAATACGGCGGCACCAATGCGCTCCTTCTCGTCAGCTATTGCAGATATTCCGCTGGCAGCAAGTTCTTCGCGGAACTTGCTCTTGTCGTTCAGCTTAGTGCCTATCTGGTCTTGATCAAGGATTAGCCTGTCTGCCTGCTCCCATGTCATGCCGTAGTTGCGCTTTGCGGTTTGCGGAAACTGCATGGTCTTCAGGTCGCACACCACCTTGGCAGCATAGTCGTCAACATTCCATACATAATTGACATCCTTGAGAGCTGGCATCTGAGCAGCCTCTATTGTGTAACAGTTGGCATTACAGCGTTGCGGACGCTTCGGATCGGAGTTCTCTATCTGTATGTAACTGCCGGACACATTGGTACTCACGTTCTGTCGCTTCACCGGCGCTTCCACATTAAACTGCAACACAGCCGGTATCTCCATGAAGCATTTCTCGTAGGCGACAGGAATGTCTCGCTGCATATCATAGTCGTAGATGAAGAAGAATCGTTGGCTACGCAGCTGATAGTGCACCTCAACGATACTGCCCTTCTGCACCTGTGGCACACTGAACTTGCGTACCTTGTGGCGATTGTCCACACGCTCATCGCGTATGTGCTGCTGGGTAAGTTTCGTGGAGACTATCTTTCCCTTCTCGTTCAGGTTGTAGGACGCTACCGAGAATTCGCTGAACTCCTCCTCTTCTATTTGTAGATTCTCAGCATTTGAATAGAATGGTATGGTGAAATCGCCATACTTCTTGCCTTCGTCTGTAAGGATCTTGATGCGCATCTTGTAGTCATACACCACGGAAAGGTCGTACATTGTAGCCATCACATACCTCACATCGCATGTCTGCATCAGCACCACCGCATCCGCTTCCGCATCAAAGGGGCAAGATTCCATCGTCATCTCTTCCATCGTAGGCTTTCCCATCTTCATGTTTACCACAGGAAGCCCCACTGCCGTAGCAGGCTTCTGTGCCCAAAGCTGAATTCCAGTACTCATCAAAAGCAAGAGCCCGATTATGCTTTTCATCATCAGTTTCATTGTTCTTTATGGTTATTTATGGTTTGCCATTCATTTTTTTCATTTCTAAATGATATTTGCATTCTGGTTAGAGTCATTTCTCCATTCCATCACAAATCACCCAACCTGCGCACTTTCATGTTACATGATGGTTAAGGAATCTTTGTGTTTACAAAATCTGTGGCAAAGTTAACATTTTATTTTAACATACAAGCAAATAATCTAGAAAAAGATTACTTTTTAGCCTTCATGCACTTCGCTTTTGCAATCTTTTCTTAAATTTGCACCAATAATAGTAAATACGAATACATTAATAATAACCACAAAAACAATGAAACGCATCTCAATAACCCTTATCCTTGCACTTGCTGCCGTTCTTTCTGCCATGGCTTACGACGCACAGACTTCGTTGCGCCACGACTCCATTCTTTCCCTCATCACCGGTGCTCCTTCGCAATCGCCAATGGCGGCTCCACAGCTGCAGAAGGTTATCACTACTTTCGGTGCTAAGGGTAACGGCACTGCCGACTGTCTTCCGGCTTTCCGAAAGGCGATGAAGTTGGCTGCCAAGACTAAGGGAGGATTGCACATCGTTGTACCTCAGGGCGATTGGTTTGTGAAAGGTCCTATCCACCTTGTAAGCAATGTCACACTCGAACTTCAGGAGGGTGCCACCCTGCGTTTCTCTGCCGATCCGAAAGATTATCTTCCAGCCGTTCGCACTTCGTGGGAAGGTTCTTTCTGTCAGAACTATTCTCCGTTCATCTACGGCTACGGACTGACCAATATTGCCATCATCGGAAAGGGAAAGATTGACGGCAACTGCATGGAGACTTTCCCTGAATGGAAGAAACTGCAGCGCAACGACCAGACGGCTTCACGCGACTATAACCACCGTGAAGTGCCTATAGCAGAGCGCAACTTCGGCAACGGCAATCTGCTGCGCCCTCACCTACTCCAACTCTTTGACTGCAAAGATATTACGCTAAGCGATGTTTTCATTACAAACAGTCCTTTCTGGTGCGTTCATCTTCTTCGATGCGAGAACATCATCTGCCGCGGACTTCGCTACGATGCAAAGCTCGTGAACAACGACGGCATCGACCCTGAGATGACGCGCAACCTCCTCATAGAAGACATCGATTTCAACAACGGCGATGATAATGTAGCCATCAAGGCTGGGCGCGACAATGACGGCTGGCGCAAGGATTCCCGACCATCGGAAAACATCATCATTCGCAACTGTCGTTTCAAGGGACTTCACGGCATTGTCATCGGAAGCGAGATGTCGGCAGGTGTGCAGAATGTCTTCGTGGAAGACTGCACTTACGCTGGCTACACCAAGCGCGGTCTTTATGTCAAGACAAATCCTAACCGTGGCGGTTTCGTACGCAACATCTATTTCCAGAATGTTGAGTTCGGCGAAGTGGAAGACCTCTTCTACATCACTTCCATGTACGCTGGCGAAGGTGCCGACGATGTCCATTTCACAGACATAGAGGACATTCACGTCAGCAATGTCAGTTGCAAGAAGGCTTCTAATGCAGCCATCGTTCTTCAGGGAACAGAAGCAAAGCCACTGCGCAACATCACCTTCGACAATGTCCGCGTTGATGAATGCAAGATAGGATTCTCGTCCGTAAACACCCTCGATGTCTCCCTCCGCAACTGCGCCCTCGGCGGTTTCGTTGGCACAGCACCATCACAGGTTACAGCCAAGGACAAACTCTTCGACAGATAGCACTTTTCATCATGCAGCTAACACCAAACCAGGGAATACCGCGACATATAATAATGTTGATGGCTGCTATGGCGGGACTTACCGTTGTCATACGGCCAAATAGCAAAGCGAAATACAGCCAAATGGCAAAGCGAAATACGGCCAAATGACAAAGCGAAATACAGCCAAACGGCAAAGTAAAATACAGCCAAACGGCAAAAAACTCCTTTTTTATTTCTGTATTTCAAATAAATATAGTATATTTGCAGCCGCAAATAATATATTTTAATATGGCTGAGTACAAACAAAGAATTGCAGATGCATTGCTTGCAGATAAATTAGAAGCTATGGGAGCTGTTCTCATAGAAG
>JAZRXS010000063.1:0-4768 GCA_045600325.1 Prevotella sp. | reverse complement strand
GGATTCGAACCAACGACCCCGAGATTACAAATCACGTGCTCTGGCCAACTGAGCTAAAGAGGCAAAGTTTCAGTGTTTCTGAGAACAATTTGTTTAGGATGTGTTCTAAAACGGCTGCAAAGGTACGCTTATTTTTCGAACCAGCAAACATTTTCCGCTCTTTTTTTCGCTTTCCGTCCGTTTTTGGGCGTTTGATAGACAAATATCAACCGTTTTAACAAGGAAACGGTTACCTACGGCGCTTTTTAGGCTTTGCGTTTACCTTTGCATTCGGTCTTGCGGGAGCCTTTGCAGAAGCCACTCTCGGTGTGCCACCTCCATAGAGCCTTGCGATGAGGTCTGCACGCCCTATTCTTCTCAAGGATTGCTCTATTCCCCGGCGCATTTCCTGTTGATACCAGAAGAAATACTGCCTCTGGGCTTGCTTGTCTCTTGGTGATTTAGCTGAGAAAACTGGCTCAAGGGTGTATGGATCGTATCCGGTGTACCATGTTTCCGTGGCTATCGTCATCGGAGTCGGAGTGAAATCCTGTACTTGCTCAAGTTGGAAATCAAGCTGCTTCGTTATGCAGGCAAGTTCCGCCATATCCTCTTCCTTGCAGCCTGGATGACTGCTTATGAAGTAAGGAATGATCTGTTGGCGAAGGTTTTCCTCCTTGTTTATGCGGTCAAAGATGCGCTTGAATTCCTGGAACTGCTTGAACGATGGCTTTCGCATCATGTAAAGCACACGGTCTGACGTATGTTCCGGTGCCACTTTCAGTCGTCCGCTGACATGATGCTTTATCAGTTCGCGAGTGTAATCACGTGCAGCCTTGTCTATTCTTTCGTCGCCCGACTGATGGAGCAGCAGGTCATACCTTACGCCGGAGCCTATGAAACTCTTCTTGATTCCAGGTATCTTGTCCACCTCTTTATATAATAATGTAAGGGGAGTATGGTCAGTGTTCAGGTTTTTGCATATCTTCGGGTGTATGCACGACGGTCTTTTGCACTTCTCGCAGACGCTCTTGTTCTTGCCGCCCATCATGTACATATTGGCGGAAGGTGCGCCAAGGTCAGAGATATAACCCTTGAAATCGGGCATCGAAACAACCTTCCTTACCTCTTTCAGCACACTTTCCTTGCTGCGGGAAGCAATGAACTTGCCCTGATGAGCAGAAATTGTACAGAATGCACAGCCGCCAAAACAACCGCGATGAATGTTCACCGAGTTGTGGATCATGTCGTATGCAGGTATGTGCTTGCCCTTGTATTTAGGGTGTGGCAGACGAGTGAACGGCAGTTCATAGACGGAATCGAGTTCTTCAGTTGACATTGGTGGATACATCGGATTCACCACGACCACCTTATCCCCTATCGGCTGAAGGAGTCTCTGGCCGTGAATCCTGTTGCATTCCTCCTCTATGTGACGGACATTCTGCGCCTGCGCCTTCTTGTTCTTCAGGCATTCCTCGTGGGAATTGAGCATAATGTCATCATCCTTTATGCCACCAGGCACATTCTTCTTGCCTGCAAGGAACACCGTTTGAGGAAGATCCGTAATGTCACAAATCCGCTCACCATCGAGAAGGCGGCTGCAAAGTTCTCTCGTCACCTGCTCTCCCATGCCGTACGTTATCATGTCGGCACCAGAAAGCGTCAGGATTGACGGCAGCAATTTGTCCTGCCAATAGTCGTAATGCGATAGTCTGCGCATGGAAGCCTCTATGCCTCCGAGCACCACTGGCACGTCAGGATAAAGTTCTTTCAGGATCTTCGTATATACAATGGTAGGATATTCCGGACGACAATCATGGCGACCGTCTGGCGAATAGGCATCCTCACTGCGAAGGCGCTTAGCCGCCGTGTATTTGTTCACCATGGAATCCATGCAGCCCGGCGATATTCCGAAGAACAGTCGCGGCTTGCCAAGTTTCTTGAAATCACGGAAGTCCCCATGCCAATCAGGCTGCGGCACAATAGCCACGCGTAGCCCCATACTCTCAATGACCCTGCCAATGACAGCAACGCCAAAGCTTGGGTGATCCACGTACGCATCACCCGAGAAGAGAATGACATCAAGATAATCCCAACCTCTGAGGTCGAGTTCCTTTTTTGTCGTAGGGAGAAAATCTGTCAATAATGGCATATCAGTCTTTATTTGTGCTCTCTATGCTGCAGCTATGCTTCTTGCTTTCTTTGTCGTAGTTGATGCCGACAAGGAGAATGTCACCAGTATATTCGGCTATCTTGCCGATGTAGTTCTTTTGCTTTATCTGGCTTGATGACAGGAAACTTGTTCAAGTACTTCTCAAATGAAGAATCTTTGGCAATGTCCTAGTCCTCAAAGGGCGAGCGAGAGTCGCACGAACGATCATAGTAGGCGCACAGCATATTCGACGCCATGGACTTGCCAAAGCGACGTAAACGAGTCACGCAACTGCGGCACTGTTCTGTGAACAACATCTTGTTGACCACAGATATTAGTCCCGTCTTGTCCACGTATGTGGAATTTAGTGCCTGTGAGAAATCATAGTTTCCCCTGTTGATCTATGTGCCCATTTTAATCGTTCTATTTGCGTGCAAAGTTACGATTAAGTGAGCGAAATACAAAAAAAATCAATTATAAAAAGCCTCTCCTCGCACATTTATGTATAAAAGACAACATATTTTCGCACTTTTCCCTTGATTTGCTTTGCCATCATATACTTTTGAGTAGCATTTGCCAACGGTTTCCCTCACCTCCTGTTTGTTACATATTTTATCTCATTATTATTTTCCAAGATAGAAAGAATAAATGTAATGCGCAAGGAAAAAGACGAAAAACATCAAATAAGCAACAGCCATTTTCGGAATAATTCTCAAAAAAGTACCGCCAAATCACGGAATAATTCTCAAAAACACACCATAAATTTACAGAATAATTCTCAAAAACTTTGCAGATTTCAGGAAAAACATTACCTTTGCAGCATAAAAATTAATCACTTACTTATGCTTTACAGAAAGTACGTTCATAGATTAGAGGATTTCTTAAGAAACCAACCGAACAAGATTCTACTTGTCAATGGCGCAAGGCAGATTGGCAAGTCGTACATCATTCGCCATGTGGGCAAGAAGCTGTTCAAGAACTATGTGGAGATAAACCTTAAGGAGGACAAGGAAGGTGACGCCCTGTTCGCAAAGGTGAGAAGCTTGCAGGACTTCCACATGCAGCTCAGCGCACTGGCAGGGAAGCATCTTGACAAGAAGGAAAACACGCTTGTCTTTCTGGACGAGATACAGAGCTACCCTGCATTGCTTACCATGCTGAAGTTCCTGAACCAGGAGGGCAAGTACACATATATCGCCAGCGGTTCGCAGTTGGGCGTGGCTCTTTCCCAGACGCCATCAGTGCCATTGGGCAGCATTGCCATTGACGAGATGTACCCATTGGACTTCGAGGAATTCCTGCTTGCCATGAACTGCGGAGAGAACGTAATCGAAGCTGCACGAAAGTGCTTTGAAAAGCATGAGCCTTTATCAGAAGCATTGCATGACTACATGCTGCGTCAGTTCAAGACCTATCTGATCATCGGCGGTCTGCCGGAAACCATAAACCGCTTCACTGAGACGCAGAACATCGTGCAATGTCGCAAGGTACAGCAGGACATAATGAACCTTTACAGAATAGACGCCTCGCAATATGACGAAGAGCACAAACTGCTGATACGTCGCATCTACGACATGATTCCGTCCAATCTGGAAAACAAGAAGAAGCGCGTAGTCATCAAGAACATTGAGGAGGGGAAGGGTCATCGGTCGTTTGCTGATTATGCCAATGAGTTTGAATATCTTACGGCATCGGGAGTGGCATTGGAAGTGAAGGCCATCAGCAATCCACGCTTTCCGTTGATTGAGACAGGAACAAAGAATCTGCTGAAGCTTTACCTTAACGATGTTGGCATTCTTACCCAGCAACTCTTTGGAAATAACATAAATGCAATCTTGCATGACGAGCGCAGCATCAACCTTGGCACCGTTTACGAGTCGGTAGTCTCACAAGAACTTCACGCCCACGGCTTCCCTTTGTTCTATTACGACAACAAGAAGACTGGCGAGGTGGACTTCCTTATTGACGATTTCAGGAACCTCACCGCCCTTCCGCTTGAGATAAAGTCGGGCAAGGACTACAAGATACATAGTGCACTGGACAAGTTTCTTGCCACAAAAGAATACAATATCAACCGCGCCATCGTGTTCAGCAATGAGCGAGATGTCACGGAAGTCAATGGAATTGTGTATATGCCTATATACTATTGCATGTTCCTTTACCGAGACGTCCAGGACGCAGAAGCACAGACCCTCCCTATCCTGCCTCCGCCAGAAGTGATATGATTTCGTGAAAAAAACAACTGTAATCTTAGAGATTGTAAAATCAGAGTTTCCTTGCCCACGAAGGAAAGGTGTAATCATGGGCGGGAAAGTTTTCCTTCGTGCGGAAGGAAAGTTTTCCTGGGCTCAAAGGAAAGGCGAGGAAAATGAAATCAAAACGCGAGTTGCATGAGATACACAAGTTTTTTAGTTTTCAATAGTAACACAAGTATATGGAGCAAGAAATGACTTGCGTACCTTTTTAAGACTATTGTACCAGAACTCGTGTTACTTGTGAAACTTGCGTTTAAAAAACATTAAAAAATATAGGATTTTTAGCACCAAAATCTACATATCTACATGAAACCGCTGAGCCCCCTCTGTTTATCGGCATTCTCGGGCTATGTAGATTTTATGTAGATTCCATGTAGATTAA
>JAZRXS010000062.1:0-3156 GCA_045600325.1 Prevotella sp. | reverse complement strand
TTTTTTGCATGAAAGAGAAGTAAGCCCGTTAGGGTGATGGTTTGTTCTTGGGATTTTGTCTGTGAGCTCGCTCACAAGGAAAATCACGAGGGCAAACCATCAATGGCTTGTCAGAGCCATCTTCTATTTCATGCGGTTTTTATTGTTTTTGTTCTTCTTCCCAAAATGAACTGAATTTCAATTCGTTACATTTATATCAAAGATGGGAAAGTTTAGTTAATAACCATTATACCAAGTCTTCCAGTCCAGTGACTTCCATTCATTGCCGTTCTTCAGCATCTTCAGAGAGCATGACAGCGTGGTGTCGTCAAGGCTCTTTGCAAGAGCGTCCAGCAGATTCTGGATTTCAGTATCATTCTTTAGGCTCATCTCTATCGTCAGCCATTCGGCTTTTGCCTGTAAGTCAGTTAAGTAGAATTCTTGCTTCGTCAGCTTCTGTAATCTCGTCTGCATATTGGCTACAAATGCCTTATACGCCTCGCTTTCCATCACCTTTGGGTTGCTTGTGTTGACCTCGAATGCGAGTGTGTACTTGTCGGTAAGGTCTATAACCTCATCGTCGTCACCACAAGATACCATCGTTGCTGCACTGAAGAGTGCCACTGCCATGAAGAGCAGCATGAAAAGATTCTTTTTCATTTTGTTTGTAATTTAATTTATGGTTTAATTGTTCAAATTATTTTCTAATCACCTTCTTGCCATTCCTTATCACCACGCCCTTGTAACTGCCATCTACAGGCATTCCGTAGAGGTTGTAGGTGCCGGAATATGGCGATTTGGCGTCGGAGGAAACAGTGGTGATGCCTGTAGGAAAGAAGCTGGTCTTCATGCCAACATGCTCGAAAGCAACGGACATGCTCTCCTGCAGCCTTGCTATTGTGTTCTCATCCTGCGGCATAATGTCCTCAATGGCAATCATGAGGTTGTCGGCAATCTCGGCGTAGTCACACAGTGAGCTGTTGTAGTAAAACATGGAATGGAAGAGAATATCCTTCATCCTGTCCATGCCGATAGGCTCGATGGTATGGGTCTGTCCCATTTCGTTGGTAATGTTTTGCGCACCTTCGCAAAGGAGATAGAACGCATGGTTGAACACACCGCTGTTGGTATGCACACCGCCAGCGTCGGTTGTTGGATCTGCAATATAGTCAAACCAGTAGCGTCCACCATAGTATTTTGGTTGTGCCGACTGCTCGTAGATGTTGCCACCGGCGCATCCTGAATACCAAGGGTCCTTGAAATCGCGCATGTTTGCAAAGACGATAGACGCTTTGGCGCCGATAAACCATGAAGGTTGTCCAACAGCAAAGTCCTCGGCTACCATCGCCATGCAGTCGGCTGTAGCCTCGTTGAGGGCACCTGACTCAGCCAGATACAGCAGATTGTTTCCGCAACCAGCCGTAACGGTATGGGTGAATTCGTGGGCAATGATAGGCAATTCCACAAGAGGCTTGCATCCACCTAAGATTTGTCCCATGCCATAAACCATATGGAAGGTCTTATTGTTATAGGAATCTACCATAGGCTGGGTGATAGCAAAGGCATTGGCTGGGCAGCCCTGTCCATTCATGAAAGGAATATTGTTAGAAGGGTTCACGATATTGACAAGCTGACATCCCTCGCCATCACTGCCTTTGATACCGAAGTACGTGTCATACATATCGTATGTTTTCTGGATGCTCCAGTGTATGTCAAGTGCCGGCTGCATGGCATTAGCGGCAATGTCAAACTGGTAAACCAGATCAGAATTCTGGCTGTCACCTGCCTGCGCTGCCTTGAAAGTTTTGTCGCTTGCAGCCAAAGGAGCAAACAGAGTATATACCTTATCGTTTATCTTAATCTCGACAACATGAGGTTTGCTGAACAAATCGACGCTGACAGGCTCAGGCAGACTCAATTCATATTCATACGCTCCCCAAGCCTCTTTCGTCCATGTCACATTGTCTATATTCAGGAAATCATCAAGCGGATTCCACTCAGTATCGGTATAATAGCCTCGGATGGTTGTTGACACAGGCATCGCCTCATCCCAGTCCTCAGGAAAATAAGAAAGCTGGAGAGACCTGATGGCTGTAGCATACTCGGCATTCTGCAACTGCTCCTCATCGTAAACAAAATCGTCAGAGCCATTGACAAGCATATTAATCTGCTGCAAGTCGCCGCCGGGGAAGTCATCATCTGGCAGATCCTTATACTTGTCGGTAGCATTGACAGTGATGATATTACGGACAGGATCACGCAGGATATAGCCTTCGGCAGTCTTCAAGGCATCGATGGTCTGCATGCCATAGTACAGCGTATTGCCCTGCACACTGGCATAAGTGCCATTGACATCGCCCAAAGCGGAGTAGGAATGAGCGTGCGTGATGGTATAGATAACCTCGCCGCTGTAAACATCGACATACACCTCCTGCAGCGTTCCCGGGTCATTGACCTTATATGCGACACACGGTTTGTCCTTGTAGGTCACCACAGTCTCCACCACACGGCTTGAGCTGTTGCCCGTAGCTATGAGCGCAGCACGCTCAGCAGGAATCTTCTTTCGCGCGACTTTGCTCTTTGCCGGAGAATCCAGATCCAAATCCAGGAGAGGCACCTTGCCATTTATGAAATACAATGTTCCGTCCGGGCGGAAATGCAGGAAGAGCTGATAGTAGGTTTCCTCCGTGCCTTTCATCATGCCATATCCAACATGGACATTACCACACGCATCAACCTTCTGACCGATTGATGTCATTGACATCCCCGGCATTAGCGTACTGTTTCTGCCAGAATTGCCAATGACATAATTCGCGACATCCTCAGGAGAACTGTTCGGAGAAAGCGTCGTGCCGTTGACCTTGTGATGATAAGAGACAAGAATCTCCTGTTGCGCCCTTGCTGTCTGCACAGAGATGCCGCACGCCATCAGGAGGAGTACAAGACTCGTTAATATTCTTTTGTGCATATAGGAATGTGATTATTTACTGAACTTTCCCACCCTTTTTGATTTTAGTTATGATTTTAATTCAGATTTCGAGCCCTATGGGCGATCCTAAATAAAATCGTCCCTAAGAGCGACGTACTGGAGCGTATTTTGGTAAGGATTATGGTTTAAGATTTTAAAATCCAGAACGAAAATCTCAACTGAAAATGCGCTCGAATACCTCGCTTTAA
>JAZRXS010000061.1:0-26271 GCA_045600325.1 Prevotella sp. | reverse complement strand
CCTATATTTTTTGCAAATAGAATAAATAGCCGCTTTGAGCTATTTGGGAGGTGCGTTGCCCTCAACGCACCAACAGCGTACGGAGGTAATATTACATTAAGTGGCAGATGGTGTCCTGAGGGCAGGACACCTCCCAAGTTTTTCCCGACGTTTTCTTTGGGGGTAGGAAAGTTTTCCTTCCATAGCAAGGAAAACTTTCCCACCGTGGATGACAGTTTTCCTTCTTGGGAAAGGAAAAACGGTAGTGTCTGGGGACGGTTCTCTGACTCATTTCAATACATTACAAAAGTCCCTTCCTGCCCATGAAAAAGGCAAGAAGGGACTAATACTATTTTGTCAGAATCTTTCCGTCCCAAAGCTTGTGCAGGAAGTCCTTTGCAGGCCAAATTTCTATTCCATTTGAAAGGCGCGGTCTTTGTCCCATCGTAATCACAATGAGTTTTGCATTGGGATGCTCTTCACCGAAAGCACGCAAACCTTTCAATTCAGAGGATGCTATATCACTTGATGATTTTACCTCAATGCCCACCTCTGCATCGCCTATGACGAAATCAACTTCATAACGGTTGTCGGATGTATGCCAATAGGCAAGAGGCTTGTCATTGCACCTATAAGCCAGATACGCCTTCAATTCTTGGCAAATCAGATGTTCAAGCGCATGTCCATAATCCACAGTGCCTGGGCGTAATGGAATTCGGTTAAGAAGATAGTTTGGAATACCCACATCAAAATAGTAGAACTTTGGAGAGGCAACCAATTTGCGCTTCACCACTTTTGCAAAAGCTGGTATCATATAGCCGAGCATCGTTTCCTCAAGAATTGAGAAGTACTCTTTAACGGACTTGGAACTTACACCACAATCCTGTGCAATGTTAGTATAGTTGACTATCTCCGTATCACTCAGAGCTGCCACTTGCAGGAAACGAGTAAAAGAGTCTATGCGGCGAACGATAGCTTCTGCCACGATCTCCTGTTGCAAGTAGTCGCCTACGTATGCTTGCAAACGTTTTGTAGCATCTGCGATAAGGTAATGTCTTGGCAACATTCCATTATTCAAAGCGCGTTCTATGTTGAAGTCTGGTATCTCCGCGCTAACTAATGGGAAAAGGACCTTACGTATAGCCCTGCCTCCCAGCAGATTGGCACCGCATCTCCTTAACTTGCGTGCACTAGAACCACACAAGATAAACTTAAGATTGCGATTGGTCATCAACCAATGCACCTCGTCCAGCAAAGCAGGTATCTTCTGCACCTCATCGATGATTACAAGACTGTCTTCGTCAAGCATAGCGCATTCTTCGCGCAATGCAGAAGGGTTAAGGTTTAGTCGTGCAAAGTCATCGCTACGCAGCAAATCATAGTAAACAGCATCAGGGAAGAGCATCTTCAGTAATGTACTTTTCCCTGTCTGACGTGCCCCCCAGAAGAATACGCTGTCTTCTTGCACTTCCTCCATACGGAGTATTCTTGTCAATGTACTCATATAAACAAAGGCTTTGTTTCTGGGTGCAAAGATAAGAACTTTCAATAAAAAGAGCAAGAAAAAGTCATAAAATTTGAAGTACTACTTCAGATTTTACGAGAAATTTTGAAGTAATACTTCAGATTTTATGAGATTTTTGAAGTAGATAGCAGAGACGACAGCCTCCCGATGTATGGCTTGAAGAATGGCATAAAATATAAAAAAACAGCACGCAAGTTGTAAAAGACTAACTTGCGTGCCGCGGAATGTGTGTGTTTACTGAATCTGGTAGTTCACCCAGTAGCCGCCGTCCATGATCTTTGCACGGATAGCCTCTGCGCGACCTGTGGCCTCATACTTAGGACATACGCGGTCGGCAACGATTGATGGGTCGTTGTAGCGCACAGCCATGCGGTTCATTGTTGGGTAAACCTTGCCCTCGCAAGCGAACTCGAGGATAGTCTCGTCGAGAACCTGAAGGTCGTTGTGGCGCATAGCGGCTGGAACGTCAGCAGAAAGTACCTCCACCTTCATGTCACGAGCAGAGAGTGTGTAGCATCCACGAAGACCGTTGTTAGGATACTTCGACCAGACGCGACCTGTCCAGTAGTCGTTGAAGCCTTCCCATTCAGGAAGATCCTTCACGTCATCAGTAAGCACACTGCTGAGCACGCCCTTGTTCATCACGGCGTCCATAGCCTGGAAGCGCTTCAGGTGGTTGAGAGCCTCGATGAGAAGAGTGTGATACTGCGTGCCACGATAAGTATAGACATGAACATCGTCCTGATAAGCGTTGGAGCGTACGGAACTGCCCTCGCGACGGAACTTTGCGATGTAGCGACCGCCACCGCTGGCATTGCCGAAGCAAGTGCTGTAGCGTGTGCCGCCACCTTCACCACCAGGGTTGAACTTGCCGTCAAGGAAACGAGCCTCACCGGCAGCGGAAGGGGCAAGGAGATACTGGTTGGGATATTCTTTTGAGAAATGCTTGAGGAGAGAGTTTGTCTGATTCTTCGTGTAGTCGTAGATGATGGCAGAGATGCACTCGAGCGGATAAGGCTGCGCATTCTCCCATACGGTGCGATAGCTTCCCGGTACATGGGCATTCGGCATACAGTAAGGGAAAGACGAGCTTGTGCCGGCAGAACCAACCTGATTGCTCCAGATCTTTGTGAGACCGGCAAGAAGGATGTCGGCAGCAGCCTTGTAGTAGCTTGTTGCATCCTGCGACTTTGAGTCGAGATAAGCACCCTTCCATAGGTTCAGCTCGGCATAGAGTCCGGCGTAGGCAGGCACCATGGTGTTCCACTTACGGTAGGCACTCTCGGCAAGAGCCTGGTCAGGGTCAAGCCATGTAGCCCAGTCAAGGTCGCGATTGAGATCGATGCCATCATAGCCGCCATTGCAGAGAGCGAGACACTGGTCTGAGAGCTGCTCCATGTCCATGAGTTTGAAGTTGGCTTCGTTCTTGATGGCTTCTACCTTCGTGATCGGATCGTCAAACCAGTAAGCCTTGCCATAGATTTCGCCTATGGTCTTATAAGCCCAGATCTTCACACGAACGGTAGAAGCCACGAGATCCTTGTATTTCTCCTCGTCAAGGTCAGGATTGTTCTTGTACTCCTTCATCTTCGCGAGATAGTCGTTGCAAGCGATGATGACCTCATACCAACCGGCAGGGTCAGCGTATGTGTTGCCCTGAAGGTTTGAGTCGTAGTTGTAGAGCGCGATAAGCTCTGGCGAAGATGCGGCGGTAGGTTCCACGAGTTCGCCTCGCGTCTCGGTAAGGAGAATCTCCTTGTCGCCAACCTCCTGCATCTTTGTCATGATGCCAAGGAAGCCAGTGTACATCTCCGTATTGTTGGCAATGTAGTCGTTGCCGTTTATCATGTCGTCAGACTCTGGATCCCAGAAGTCGGAGCAGGAAGCAACGCTCAGAGATAGCGAAGTATAAAGTATAAAGTTTAAAGTATAAAGTATGATTACTCTTGCTTTCATTATAGTTCTATTTGCTTTTTTCATATTTTCACTTTTTTGTATCAATAAATTTAACTTATTAAACTTATATTCCTGAGCATCAGTCCTATAAGTATAATTTATTGATAAAATATCATTGACTGGGCTTTAGAACTTCAAGTTGACACCAATCTTGACTGACTTTGGAGCATTGAGCTTTCCGTAGTCCACACCCTGCATGACCGGACTGTAAGAGAACGAGAACTCTGGGTCGAGACCGAGGTAGCTGGAGAAGCAGAGGAGGTTGTCGGCAGAGATGAATGCAGTACCGCTCTGGATGAACTTCCAAAGAGGCTTTGTCCAGTTGTAAGAGAGTGTGATGTTGGCAAGCTTGACGAAGGAAGCATCCTCTATCCAACGAGAAGAGAAGTCGTTGTTGCCTGCTGCGTCACCGTAAGAAACGCGAGGGATGTCTGTCTGCTGACCTTCCATAGACCAACGGCGAACGAGAGATGTGCTCTGGTTTGAGAAGTCCTTGCCAGACTCTGTGATGCGACGAACGGCGTTGTAAGCCTCGTTGCCCTGAGAGTAAGTGAATGTAGCGTCAAGAGCAAAGCCCTTGTATTCGAAGCGAGTGAAGAAGCTTCCGAAGAAGTCTGGAGTGGCAGAACCGAGAACGACCTTGTCGTCATCGTTGATGATGCCGTCGCCATTGATGTCCTGATAGTGAACATCGCCAGCACGATACTTCACGCCACTGCGGCTCTGGAGATTTGCTGCATCAGCCTCTTGGGTTGTAGAGAATACGCCGAGAGCGTTGTAGCCATAGAATGCGTATGGATTCTCGCCAACACGAGTGATGATCTGAGCACCGTCAGAGAGAGTGGTGAGGTTCTCCTTCACCTGACCAAGAGCCTTCACCTCGTTGGCAAGGGTAGAGAGAGTTCCGCCTACAGTCCAACGGAAATCGTTTGTATAGACAGGTGTTCCTGCTACAGAGAGTTCCAAACCGCTGCTGCTGATCTCGCCATCATTGTTATAATATGGGGAAGTTCCGAGCACAGAAGTGTGGACAGTGTTGATGAGAACATCCTTGGCATTCGTAGTATAATAGCTTACGCCAAGCTGCAAGCGATTGCGGAGAAGCGATGACTCAACACCGAAGTTGATAGTGTTGTCCGTCTCAGCCTTGAGGGTAGTGTTAGGAACATTGTTGCGGATGATGCCGGCAATGGTCATGAAAGGCTGTGAGGTGTAGTAATACTTACCGAACTTGGAAGAGAAACGGCTGTTACCAGTGATAGAGTAGTTTGCGAAGACATTGAGCTTGTTGACGAAATCAACATTCTTGAGGAAAGATGTTTCCTTGAGCATGAGAGTGAGGTCTGCCGCAGGATAGAAGCTCATGCGGGCAACATCCTTACCGATGGCAGAAGAGCCGTCGTAGCTTGCCGTGAGACCAACCTTCAGGAGATTAGCCCAAGTGTAGGCAGCACGAGCATGGAAGCCCATCCAGTTCCACTTGTTGTTGTAACCAGAGAAGTACTTGCCAAGGCTCTGCGCGTCGCCCATTGTCTGGTAGAAGTCGTTTGCAGAGTTGCGACCGAAGGCTGCATCATACTCGTAAGAGTCCATGACAGACTGCCAGCCGAGGTTGAAGAGAGCCTTGTTGTTCTCGTCTATCTTCCAGTTGTAAGTGGCATCAAGACCGAAATACATGTTGAAAGTGTGGTTAGTACCCACGCGAACGGAGTTGTCTGCCTGACCGTACTGGTCGAAGAGAGGCGCGATGTCGTTGTTGTCGATACCCGGGATGAAAGCTTCCTCCTGGTTGTAGTTGTAATACATTCCGACAGTACCGTTCACCGTGAGGTTCTGGATAGGGCGGTAGATGAGCTGAAGCTTTGCGTTGAGATCGTACTGGCGGTTCTTTGTATTCAGCGTATTTACGATGGCGAGAGGGTTTGAGACGATGAAGTCAGAGTTCTTTATCGCACCATAGTAGTAGCTTGAATAGCGGTTGATGAGGTTGCCGTACATATCGCTTGCCATAGGGCTGAGAAGAGGACTGCGGCGATAGGCAGTGAGAAGAGGAGAAGTCTCGCCAGTCATGCCCTGCTCCTGATACTGGCCTGTGAGGTAAGCGGTGTTGATGGAAGTCTGGATCTCCACCTTCTTGCTAACGAGCACAGAGGCATTGATCTGCGCATTGTAGCGGTCGGTGTGGGTATTCTTCATCGTACCTGCATCGCCGAGGTAGCCAAGAGAGATGTTGTACTTCGCAATGTTGTCACCACCTTCCACGCGGAAGAGGTAGTCCATTGTAGAAGAGTTGCGAAGAATCTCGTCCTGATAGTTTGTGTCGTACTGATAGAGATACGACTGGTTAGCCTCCGGGTCAGAGAGGAATGTGAAGTCCTTGAAGAACTGCTCCTGGTTTCCATAGTAAGAGAGACCCATATCGGAGAGGTAACTCTTGTACTGCGAAGCGTTCATCAATGGGATTCGGCGATTGTTTAAGTTCATTCCGGCAATGGCTGAGAACGAGATACGAGTGTTCATATCGTCGCTCGTTGCCTGCTGGGTCTCAATCATTATCACGCCGTTGCTGCCAAGGCTACCGTAAGCAGCAGCCTCCGCACCTTTCAGGACGGTGATGTTGCGGATGTCCTGAATGTTGAGCGACTGGAAGATGCCACGGGAATAACCGCCGATGATGTCGGAAAGGTTCTGGTCAGGCATGTATGGAACGCCATTGATGACAACGAGAGGGTTTGTCTCGGAAGCAAGGGAGTTGATGCCTCGAAGCTGCATGTAGGCACCTTCGCCTGTCATACCGCTCTTTGTCTTCACCTGAAGACCGGCAAAGCCCTGCTTCATAGCGTTGTCGATGGAGATTACGCCTTCGCCGAAGTCCTTGACATTGACGTTGTCAACGCCGGCAATGTCCTTGTCGTCAACAATGCCCCAAGGGAGAATGGTTGTCTCGTTGTAGCGAGATAGCTTTGAATCTACGAGAAACACCTTGAGGTTGCTGAGGTCAGCGCCCTTGATGTTCTGTGTCTGACTGAAATAGCCAGCACTCCAGATGTTGATTGTTCCGTCATCCTTCACTCCTTCAATAGTGAAAGAACCGTCGGCAGCAGAGCGCACGGTCTTGCATCCTGCCGAGGTGATGACAGCATTCTCTACAGGCTTGTTCTGCGCATTGAGCACAGTACCAGTGACTTTCTGCTGAGCAAAAGCTGAAGCGGAAAGGCCGGCAGCCACGAGAGTGATCAATATTTTGTTTCTTATTTTCATATTTTTCACTTTTTCATGTATCAATAAATCACTTATTTTACTTTTTTCTTTTTATCAATAAATTTAACTTATTAAACTTATTTTTATGTTCATGGGCATCAGTCTGATAAGTATTATTTATTGACAAAATATCTTTGAATTATTGAATCCCCAAAAACTAATGAGAGTTCCAGTATTCGGGGGCAGGGGGCTAGTAATTATTTACCGTAGGACGCAAGCACCAGTGGTTGAAAGTTACTGATGTCTGAGTGTCCCATGAAAGACATTCGATGCGGAATGTGAGGCGAGAAGGAGAACCGTCGCCATTAACGTCAGGAACAACCAACTCATTGATGATAGGGCCGCCGTCAGTGTCGTAGTTGCCCGCCTTGCTTGATCCGCCTGCTGCCGTAACTTCCTTAGGGTCATAGCCTTCAGGGTAAGTGTCGGAGAGCGTATTACCACGGTCATAGTGGTAAGTGGTTGCAGTACCGAGGGTTACGACTGCCGACTTGGCAATCTCAACGCCATTAGCATAGACATGGACAACGATGTCGAGGTTCTGGTTCTGCTTGAAGCCCATAGCGAGACGGTAAGCACCCGGTGGAACCATGTAAGGTACGATGCTGGCTTCGCCTTCACTGTTAATCTTTCGCATGATAGGAGTGAAGTCAAGCTGGAAACCTGTCTCCGGTGCATCCTCGCCAATCTTGCAGATGAGCACGCGGTCTTCGTGCATTGGCCAAACGCCGGCAAGCGGTGTCCAAGCAGCAACATCGATATTCGTCTTGCTATAGACGAGGTTCACCATCTTGAAGTACTCAGCCTTCTCTTCCTCAGAGCAGTTCTCATAGAGATAGAACCAGTCCTTCATACGATAGATGAGCACATTCGTTGGGATGTGGAGCTTCGTGATGTTATAGACAACACCGTTCGAGAGCTGCGTTGGATTGGCTGCGTCAACCTTCTGGATATCAGTGCGCCAAACGGAACTGTGGATGCTCTTCAGTTCACGGGCATCTTCTGCCGTAGCCTGGAGCTGCGCAGGAGTATATTCATTAGAGAAGAATGCTGTCTTGAGAATCCACTTCTTGATGATGGAATCCTCACGCTCCATGTTCCAAGAGTTCAAGCGAGCGTGCGCATCGTCCAAAGCAGACTTGATGACGTCGTTTGAAGGAAGGAGCATTGTGGCTGTGAGCGACTCGGAGTTCATGTCAAAGCCTACACTCTCGAAGAATGTGTTTGTATAGATGAACACAGAGTCATAAACAGTGTTACCCTGATCGTTCACACCGATAGCCTTTGAGTTCTCCTTGTCGAACACCTTACCACCAGACGCGAGCACCATTTCCTTGAACTCAGAATACTCTGCCGGAAGTTCATTGATATAGTCGTAAAGTGATGTCGGAGTGTTTATCATGTCGGAAATGACATAGATGTAACCGTCGTTTGTCTTGATAACCTCCTCAAGGGCTGCGTTGTTGAAGAGGATATGGTCAACGATAGCACCCTGAGTCTGAGCGAGTTCGTCCTTCTGGACATTGACATACTTGCCATGCCACATCATGAGGCGAGTGCCATTCTCAAGGTTTGCTGGCGAAATCTCAATATCGCTGACATGGGAGTTTGTGATGTACTTCACATAGTCAGCATCGCCTTCAGGTGACTTGAAGTGGTCGTTCTTCACAACAAGGATAGTGCTCTTCTGGCCTTTCTTTGTGAGCATGTCATAGATGCCCTGCTGCTTGAAGAGATTATCCATTGAAGAGAGGTCGCTACGACTTGCTATGTAGTCAATGGACGACTGCTCAACAATCTTCAACTCCGAATTGGATATTGGAGAGTCGAACTTGTTGTAGTGGTCATCATCCTCAAGATTTGAACAAGAGGACCATCCTCCAACTCCTCCCACAAGGAGAAGAGAAGCAAAGAACAGCGACTTTATTTTGTTTATTGTTGGTTTCATGTTTATTCTTGTTTCGTTAAAAATTACTTTTCCGTTGCGTGCCATTAGCCATTACCCAATAGCCATTAGCCTCACGCTTGCGCGAACCTACTCCACCGGTGTGAATGTGATGCAGTCTATCTGGAGAGAGAACTTCGCATTGGAAGAAGCCGCAGGATCCATGATTACCATGTTGAACTCATGGGCAGCTGTTTCAGGGAATTCTATCTCGTCGTAGAGTGTGGAAGTATAGACACCAGGGAGAGCACTTGTAATCTTTGTGTATGGCTTAGCGAAGATCTCGTTCTTTCCGTCGAAAGAAAGCTTGACCATACCGCCATTACCGTCTGTCACCTGACGCATGAAGCCGTGGTCTGTGAGGTAGATTACAGAGATTTCCACCTTATACTTACCGCGTACGATAGTAGGTGTCTGCATCTTAACCCAGCCCATATAACCGAGGTTGAACACCACGCGGTCAAGGTTTACTGCGTCTTTTGTGTTTGACTTACAAGTTACATAGTCTATTTCGCCATAGCTCTTGTTCTTTGAGCCGCCTTCGCTTGCCTCGTATTCAAAGCAAGCAGCCTTGTTGATGCGGAAAGACTTCTCTTGTGCAGTAGGTTCCTTTGGCTGATAGAACTCACGGTCAACGAGGTTCTTAATCTCTGTGTAGTCAGCCAAATCCCATACTGTGCGCTGCTGCTGTGGTTCCCAAACAGGCATCCAAGAATCGAGGTTGTGGATGAAACCGTTGCGAGACTCTATGTTGCTGTTGGCAGTGAGCATAGCCTTGTCGCCAAGAGCATTGAATGTGCAAGCCTTGATAGGGTCTGTAGCGAGAGTATCGACTGTGATTGTCATCACCTGGTTCTTTGCTGATGTGCCCCAGATGCGAGTGATGTCAGAGCCGGACATTGTGCCAAGTGCCTCTGCATCGTATGAGTTTCCGAGGATATGATAGCCTACATACTCACGGATGAGAGAGTCGGCAGAGATGCCACGGCTATTGTTTGCCTGAAGCTTGCTCTTGAGTGCATCGAAGCTGCTAATGCCTGCCTTTGCAAAAACATCGTCAGTAACATTGAGAACCGTGAAGTAACGCTGGCGAACAACCTTCTTGTTATCCTCGTTGAGGACAGTATCCTTGATTGTAGAAAGCTCATTTGTCCAACCGGCAGCATCAATGGCCTGCTTCATGATTGATGAAGAAGCGTCCTCAGAGATACGGTCGTAGGCTGTTTCCACAAGTGGAGTGATAGCCTTGTCGAGAGTATAGATGAAGCCGTTGTAAGCACTATCGCCCATGTGAATGATGTGGCCTTGGTTCTTAAGCCAAGCCTGACCGGCATTCATGCTGTCGATGGCTACAGGGAGGTCATCATCCGCAAGGTTCGTAACGGTCTTCTTTGTCACGAAACCTTCTGTGCTGATGCTTCCGAGCACTGTGTGATACTTCACGAAAGCCTTTGCATATTCTACCGACATGCACTGGAGAGAATCTATTCCACGACGGTTATAGAACTCCTTCATTGCAGCGTTGTTTGGAACGAATGCCGTGAACGAAACGCCTGATGTTGACTGATTTAGCGCATTATACATGTCGCAGTAGTTCAACAACTTGGTGTATTCGCTGAACTCCTCGTTCTGCGAAAGGATTGTTGAAATAGGCGATCTCAGTTCTTGAGTGTATGTTCCTGTGAAATCATCCTTGTCTGTGAAGACATCTTTATCGCAGGAAGTTAGGAAGAAGACCATTACGACCCCCACCAACCTCCCCCACAAGGGGAGGCTTTCATTAGCGATGGATGCTATTTTGTTTTTAATTTCTTTCATATTATCATTTATATTTTCTCCACATTCTACCTTCCGTCTCAGTTTTTCTCCTCCCCTTGTGGGGAGGTCGGGAGGGGTCTGTGGGCTTTGTTACTTTGTAGTTGAATAATATGGGTTCTGCTCAAGAAGCTTATTATACTGAAGGTCAGAATAAGGCACTGGCATATACCATGAGTTACGGTCTGTGAGCACGGAGCGGATCCAAGCCTGGTTTGTAGTCTGGTTGCCTTCAATAATCATATTGATCATCTGAGTCTGGTACTTATTGCCTGCCACACGACCGAGCCAGAGCACATCATACCAGCGCTTGCCTTCAGCAATGAACTCCTTGTCCTTCTGGTCGAGAATCTCTTCGAGGAGAGAAAGCTCGTCAACACTCTGGGCAATCTGTGCATCTGCGTCAGCAGCAGTGAGGTCGATGCTGAGGTAGTTGTCAAGACAAGCACGATTGCGCACCTTGTTCACGAGGGCAATGGCCTGCTTGTAGTTCTGTGTACCACCAAGCATAGTGAGTGCCTGAGCCTTCATCAGCATCACTTCTGCTACACGATAGACGATGAAGTTTGCGTCAAGATGCACGCGGACATTACCAATATCCTGAACATCAGTGCCACGATATTTCCAAACAAAGTATTCGTTTGATGTCGTCCAACCTGCTGTTGTAGAAGATGTTGGCACGAAAGTGGCGAGGAGCATACGTCCCATTCTGCCTTCTTCAACCATACCGCCATCCTTCAACGCCTGTGTCTCGTCCTTGAGAGCTGCAACGGCTCTGTTTGTCATACGCAGCGGAGATGTAGTAGCCAATGTGAACAGAGAAGAGAAGTTGTTGTTCTGGGTATTGGCATTGTAGTCCCAGTTGAACTCAAAGATAGACTCGTTGCTGTTTCCTGGATAGAAGATTGAGTACCAGTCTTCTGTCTTTGCAAGGAAAACAGGACGGAAAGCGTCAGTGGCATTGAGGATCATGTCTGCATATTCAGCACATTCCTGATAGTCGCCATTCCAAAGGCATACATCTGCCATGAGAGCATAGAGAGCCCACTTTGTAGCACGGCCCTTTGTCTGCCATGCAGTCTCGTAAGTTCCCTTTGCAGCATTAGTGGCAAGGGCAGCCTTGACGTCAGACTTGACCTGTGCAATGATCTCTGCCTCAGTGGATTTTGCGCAGTCGAAGTCCTTCTCATCAGTAACGTAAGGGTCAAGAATGGGTGGCACTTCCTTAAAGTTCTTTACGAGAACAAGGTAGCAGTAAGCACGCATCCAGTAAGCTTCGCAGAGGTGCGAGTTCATCATAGACTCGTAGTAAGTATCGTCTTTCTTGCTTACTTCCGGTGCATACTTGATGATGGAGTTTGCCATACCAATGACCTGGTATATCTTGCTCCAGTTACAAAGTGAGTTTGTCTCAGTGATGTTGAAGTCCTGGAGCTGTGTCTCAGCAACGGAAGTGGAATAGAAAGAGCCACCACGAAGCTCGCCCCACTTTATCATAGTAGGTACGGCATCGCGCATATAGTAGTAGCCGGAAGTGATGATCTCTTCCACATCTTCCTTCGACTGCCAGAACTCATCGACGATCTTCTCGTTGTTTGGCTTCACGTCAAGCCAGTCGGAACAAGAAGACCCTCCTCCGACGCCTCCCACAAGGAGGAGAGAAGCGAAGAGCAGCGACTTTATTTTATTTATTCTTGATTTCATTGTAGTGTTTGTTTTGTCGAGTGTTATTGGGGTATCTCGGGGTATGTCGAGGTATGTCGGGATATGTCGAAATATATCGAATTATGTCGAAATAAATCGGGATATGTCGAAATAAATTGAAACATTTCTTAGAAATTCACTGTCACACCGCAAGCGAAGCGCTTTGTCACAGGAGTTGAGTTGTTGTCCTCGACGAGCTTTGTTGCTGATGGGAATGAGAGTTCTGGGTCCTGTCCCTTATAGCCTGTCCATGTAAAGAGGTCGTAGCCAGTCACGAAAGCATTGATGTTCGTGATGTTTGAGCTGATAGCCTTGAGCCACTTCTTAGGCACTTTCCAAGAGAGTGAGAGAGTCTTGAGGCGAACGTAAGAGGCATCTTCTACGAAACGGTCTGAACCGAGGTAGTTGTAGCCCATGCCATAGAGGGCACGAGGGATGTCTGTATCATCGCCTTCAGCACGCCAACGATGAAGAACGGCTGTTGACTGGTTGTTTGTATTGTACATACTTTCCAGATTCATACGAGCCTTGTTGATAACCTTCTGACCGAGACGTCCGTAGAAGAATGTTGTCAATGTGAAGTCACGCCACTTGAGGTTGAAGCCACCACCGAAGATAAGCTTAGGGTTGGCATTGCCAAGATAAACGATATCATTCTCATTGATAACGCCGTCGTGGTTGATATCTTCATACTTTGCGTCACCAGGATAAGTAAGGGTATTACCGTTACGCATAACGATAGGCTTCTCGTTGTAGTCATACATGATGTTGCCCTGCTCGTCGCGAGCGTAAGTCTCTTCCGTATTCTGGAACACGCCCTTGTACTTATAGCCATAGAAAGCACCTACTGAAGCACCTTCGATGATGCGGAGTGCATAGTTGCCATTGTTGAAAGAGTAGTTGTCGAACTTCCATGTTGCAGGGAGCGACTCTACCTTATTTATATTACGAGAGCAGTTACCGTTGATGTTCAAACTCCAGATTTTACCCTTAAGCACTTGATAGTCAAAGCGGAACTCAAAACCCTTGTTGCTGAGTTCGCCTGAGTTGAGATACTTGATCTTTGAGAAACCTGTTGTTGAAGGAACATTCACGTCAGAGAGGAGAAGGTCGTTTGTCTTCTTCTCATAGTAGTCGATGTTGATGCCGAGCTTATCCCACAAGCGGAGGTCGATACCAAAGTCCTTTTCCTCAGTATTCTGCCACTTGAGCTTGTCGAGCTGCATACGGTTCTGCTGGATAGCCTGCATGTCAACATATTCGCCAAGGCTTGTGTATGTACCATAATAATATATACCGCTTGGCTCCTTACCAGCCCAACCGATACCGGCACGGATCTTGGCTTCTGTGAGCCAATTCTTTGTAGCATCGCTCCACCAGTGCTCACGGTCGATGTTCCAAGCGAGACCGAAAGCAGGGAAAGTACCGAAGCGCATCTCACGACCGAGAGCAGAAGAACCTGAGTAGTTCACTGTTGCCTTCAGAACGTAGCGGTTGTCGAAAGTATATACGAGCTGACCGAGAGCTTCCACTGAACGGCGCTCTGAGTTGCCTGAACTTGCACTTGCCACAACGGAACCTACCACTGGGTCAGAGAGATTCTCCGAGGCATTACCGTAAGTAACGTTTGAAGAAGAGAAGTTCTGGTTTTGCTTCATGCGTCCAACGGCTGTAGCTATGACGCTATGCTTCTCAAGGAATGTCTTGTTGTAGATGAGCTTTGCTTCTCCCTGAAGGTTGAATGCGTCTGAGGTAGCGTCCGTAGAACGGTTTGCGTTTGAGCTTGTCCAAAGCACGCCTGTTGCCGACTGTGGAAGGAACTGCTTGTTCTTTGTGGTACGCATGTTCATAGACACCCAGCTGTTGAAACGAAGACCGAATGGGAAGTCGTATTCAAGAGTGATTGTCATCTTCTCCTCACGGCTCTTTGTCTTGTTGTAGCCTTCCTTTGCCATTGCAAGAGGGTTGAAGTTGCTGCTACTCTTGTCACCGTCGTATGTTCCCTGGAAGTCTATGTTTGGAGTAAAGTAAACATCCGTAGGCAGACCTGTAGCATCATCTATATAATAAGGAGAGAGGTTAGGCATCTTTGTCTGGGCACGAGAGCGCACATACTTCACAACATTCGCATCCTTGTCAGTGTTTGTGAAAGAGAAGTCTGTATGCACGCGGAGGCGATCAGAGAAGCGGTATGTAATCTTCATCTGTGCAGAAAGACGCGAGAGACCAGTGCCGATTGTAGTACCTTGCTCGTCGTAGTAACCGAGAGAGAGACGATACTGTGCCTTGTCGCCACCACCAGTCATCGAGAAGTTGTTGTCGGTCACGAACGCCTGCTGCTTGACTGTCTCAAGCCAGTCTGTGTCCTGATTGTACTCGTCGAAGTACTTGTAGTTTGGATTGAAACTGATTTCGTCTGTGTTGTAGAGAAGGTTGAGCTCGTTTACTGCATTGCTCAAACCCTTTGCGTTGGCAGCATTCCAGATAGCATCCTGCATAAGCGATACATACTGGTGACCGTTCAATACAGGAATGGACTCTGGCTCAAACTTGGTAGTGAACTTTGTAGAGAAAGTGAACTTTGTCTTACCCTGTGAGCCACGTTTTGTATTGATGAGGAGCACACCGTTAGCACCCTTTGTACCATAAATGGCAGTAGCAGAAGCATCCTTCAAGACATCGATACTCTCAATGTTTGCAGGAGAGATGTTGAGGAGCGCACCAAAGTCTTCGCTGTTTGCTGTTGCGAAGTTGAAGTCGTCAGAGATCTCTGTATCGTAAGGTACGCCATCGACGATGATCAATGGGTCGGAAGAACCTGAGAGAGTGTTCGTACCACGAATACGGATAGCACTCTTCGCACCAGGATCACCACCGAGCGAGATGTCAAGACCGGCAATCTGTCCCTGAAGGGCTTCTTCAATGGAACCGACAGGTGTTGCTTCAACGATGTCGGTCACGTTGATACTCTGTACGGAAGATGTCTGTTCAAGCTGAGAGATACCGAGGCGGTCTGTACGGCGACCTGTTACCACTACTTCCTGAAGGTTACGCTGGTCGTCAGCAGAGAGCGTAACATCAAGCGTCTTCTGACCTGTATATTTGAAGGTCTGTGTCTTCGTACCGATATAGGAAACGCGGATAGTATATTTCTCGTTTCCGGTAACTTCAAGCTGATAGTTACCATCAATATCGGTAATGGCACCCTTCACGTGACGGTTCTGTGAGTTCACCAACACAACGTTGGCACCGATGAGCGGTTCCTTTCGTCCGTCGCCCAAGTCCTCATAGACCGTACCGGTAAGGATGTTTTGTGCAGAGGCAAGTTGCGGTAAGCAACTCATTGCCAACAACACTATGATTAATTTTAGATGTTTCATGTATATTCTTATTTAAAGCCTTTAGCCTTTAGCCTTTAGCCTTTAGCTTTTAGCCTTAGCCATCAGCCATCAGCCTCGCAGCCATTATTGGCTGCGAACTACTTAATAATATCCTCCATCAACTGGAAACAACCGTCAGGGAAAGCGAAAGGCAACTGATAATACTTCTTGCTTGCTACGGCAGAACCGCTATCGTTGCTGATGCGAACACCGTTTGAAGTGTCGATTGTCATAAGGTCGCCATCCACATTGTAGAACTTGCCGTTGCATTCACTGCCTTCGTAAGGATAGGCAGAGAGTGAGTTCATCTGGTCGTTCACGAAATACTGGCGTAGCCAAGTGGCAAGTTTTGGCTTGTTTGTTGAAGAAACCTTGCCTGAAAGCACGCCGTCAGTTACAGTCAAACCGCTACATCCTGGGATGTCTGCCAACGCCTTTGTGATGGCTTCGTTGGATGGGATGAAGCAAACGAAGTGCTTGCACTCTGTAGGAACGAGGCTGATACTGAGGGTGGAAGTCTTTGTATCAACAAGTCCTGCAAGGTTCAGGAGCTGTGCGAACATATAGTATTCGTAGTTCTTGTCGTTGCAGACTGCGAGCTTATGTCCGAGACCGTCGCCGCTTACAGCCTTGAATACCGATTCATAGTCGTAAGTATAAGCAGCACCGTTATCCCAATCCTGTCCGTCATACTTGAGCGGAGTGAACTTTGAGAATGGATCGTCCTTGTAAGTAGGCTCAAGGAGATTGTTGAAAAGTGCGTTTGTAGTAATCTTTCCGTCCTTCACAAACCAATAGTTGAATGCCTGGTTGGTAGGGATTACTGTCTGGCCGCTCTCTGGAAGTTTGCTGATGTTCTGTGCAGTATGGATGTTCACGATATTCTTCATCGCACTTGAACCCATACTTACGAAGTCGCCAGCATCTGCGCTATATTCCTGAAGCTCACGACCAGAGAGTGTTGTGAAGAGGCGCATCTGTGGGTCGCTCTGCTCATACTGCTGGTTTGTAGGGATGAGAGTGACGAACTTTGTCTGGTTGCTGGCAAGCGAAAGAATCTGGTCAGAACCGTCGAGCGTATATAAATAATTAATGTACGCGACATCATTGAACGCAGGACCTACCACACTTGAGAAGATTGCAGGAGCGTCCATCTTGTCCATTCCGTAGAAAGCACCGTTCTCGCAGATTACGCGGTCTGCCACTTCGTCAGGGTTGATGTTGATTTCTGTGCCGAACACAGTGAGCACCTTGCCCTTTTTGATCTCTTCCGGGAAGCATATTCTGCTTTGATCAGCAAACGACTGCATGATGAAGTACTGGAGAATAAGCGGATCAAGGTCGTTGATGCTGTTGTAACCGCAGCCCGGCTTCCAGTAAGTAGTGAAGAAGTTCTGCATCGCAGCATTTGATGGAGCAAACACATTGTAGCCCATGCTCTCAAGAGTTGCGAATGCACGTGAGTCTTCTACCGGCCATTCCATGGCGATTGAAGGAAGTCCGTCGAAGCGATGCACAAAGACATCATATCCGAGACTGCGTCTTGTTTCCTCTGCTGCCGCATCATAAACGGAGTAGCTGTCGTAAAGTTTGAGGAACTCTGAATACTTCGGATTGCTTGCAAGCTGGTCATAAACGGTACCAACTGGCTCAATGACATGGTCAACATGATAGAGATAACCGTTGTCTGTTATCACATTCTCCTTGTCGAGCACAGCACCATTGGCAATGTTGAACGCACCGTTCGCACCGTCGTTCTTGCCCCAGGTAGTGCCAGGGTAGAAGTATTCGTAGTTGTATTTTGCGTCAATGCCCTTTGTTTCAAAGAACTTGTTTGAGAGCACTGGCACATAGCTTTCATAATGATAAAGCTTGATGAGTGTGTCGTTCACGGCTGCTGGCGACAATTTCACGCGCACTTCCTCCACAGCCTTCTGGCTATGGGTGCGATGCTTGTAGTAGATGCCGGCATTGTTTTCCTTCTCTTCTGTCGTTGCACCATCACCCTCGTTAGGGCGGAAGTTCACCATCTTGTCCCAATCGTATGCGAAATACATGAGATGGTAGGTGATGAGTCGCTTCAGATACTCAGGATTCTTCTCGTTCATCTGCTCGATGCTCGAGTAGCCTTTCTGCTGAAGGAAAGTGTTGAAGGCGTCGTCGTTAGGGGCAATAACGGTGGTCAAACTTTGTCCTTCCACCACTGGCTTGAAGCCACTCAGCTCGATACCCTTCAGGAATATCGAGTGGTTGCCCTCACTCTGAAGTACTTCGTAAGCATTTCCTTTCAGCCAATCTGGAACCTTGTAGTGATCCTGCTCAGCAATGTCCTCCGTACACGAAGCGAGCGTAAGGATTCCTAATGCAAGAACAGCTCCAACATTTGCTAAAAGTTTCTTCATTGTTTGTTAGGTAGTTATGTTTGTATTAAATTTGTGCTAAACTATAGGTATATAATTCGGGACAAAATTAACAAAAAAACTATCAAATTGCAATGAAGATATTACAAAATCAGCTATTTAAGGCGTATAATTACCCTTAATCAACACATTTTAACTTTTTGCTGGCTATTTCAAACTTCCCACACGTGCCGTGCGCTCGGCAGGCGTGATGAGACTGTCGGGAGTGCTGGCAGGGATGACGCGGTAGTTGCGAACGCCACTTATGGCAGGCACTGCGCAGAAAGTCTTTTCCTCTTTTACGTCGATGAGCGTTGTCGTGCTATTGCCGTTGTCCGTGATTTTCTGTAGTTTGAGGGTTACGGTGAGACCAATCTTGTTGTCTGGCTTCACCATGTTTGATATATAGTTGCCAAGGGAATATACCACATAATGCTCCTTGCCCTGAGCGTCCTTGATGCGAGTGGAAGGCTGTATCATGTGAGGATGGCCGCCGATGACGTGATCCACGCCTTGGTCTATGAGCCACTGTGCCAGTTCACGCTGCTCCTGGTTTTCCTTTGTCACGTTCTCTACGCCCCAGTGCATGCTCGCAATGATTACGTCTGGGTTCATCGCCTTCGCCTTCTTTATGTCGGCAGCCATCATGTCCTTGTCTATCACGTTCACGATGTTAGGCTTATGCACAGGCAGACCGTTTGTGCCGTAAGTGTATGTGAGCAGACAAACCTTTATGCCGCCAGCATCCACGATGAGCGGATAGCGCTTCTCACGGTCGAGAGAGTCCGTGTATGTGCCGCAAGACGGGATGGAAGCCTTGTTCAGCACTTCTATCGTGCGCTCAAGACCCTCCTTGCGACGGTCGCAGCAGTGGTTGTTTGCCGTAGTAACCACGTCGAAGCCGGCATCCTTGATGGCGTAGAGATACTCGTCCGGGGCGGAGAAGCATGGGTAGCCGGAGTATGGCTCGCCACCGAGAGTCACTTCAAGGTTTCCTATGGCGAGAGTAGCCTCGCTGATCATTGGCTTCACGAACTTGAAGCATTCGCTATAGTCGTATTCCTTGCCGTTGCCGCAAACGAGGGCTGCCTTGAACTGCGTGCCATGTTGCATGAGGTCGCCTACGAAGAGTAGGGTAGAGGTCACTGTGTCAGGCTTTGCTTCAATGGTGTCCTGCTGTGTTGGGAAGATGTTCTTGATAGCGGAAACATCGTTGCAGCCTACGAAGAGCAAGCCGGAAAGGATGATGGGAAAGAGCTTTTTCATTAAATGTTTTTGTATTTATTATTATGGAAACAACGCCTCATAGCTTCGTTAGGAAGTGCAAATGATGGTTTGTGGCTGTTTAACGATGCAATGAGGCGTCGTTTCCAATACCGGTTTTGCGAATGATTCCACGGACGACAAACCACAGGTGCATTGCTACGGTTGTCAGCGTGCCGTAATGCTTGCGCATTATGTTGAAGCGTTCCATGAGCGATGCGCGGTGGTTGGCAGTGGTCTGACCTTCACGTTGGTAGTTTGCGATGACGGCGTGCGTGTTTACAAGTGCAAGTCCTTGCCTTTCAGCCTCTTTCATCACCCGTATGCACCAATCCACATCTGCTGAATGGTGATATTGCAAGTCGTATGGAAACTGCTTTGCAATGTCCGTGCGAACATAAAACGCCTGGTGGCAGACAAGCATTCCGTGCTTGAACGAACGCCATGTCAGGTGTTCTGGAGCGTCGTGGTTGCGCTTGCCTATCACTTTTCCGTCATTGTCCGTCCAATTTGTATCGCCGTAGATTACCCCACCTAACCTCCCCACAAGGGAGGAATCCATAGCAGCGGAATCTCTTGGAACGAGCCCCTCCCCTGTGGGGAGGTTGGGTGGGGTCGTAGCCTTTTCTACAACCAAAGCAAGCGTATCGGCATGAGGGAAAGCATCGCCCGCGTTCATATATATAATATAGTCGCCGGTAGCACGTTGCAAACCCTTGTTCATAGCGTCGTACAGTCCGTGGTCAGGTTCGGAGGATATGATGACGTTATGCTGCGACTTCTCCTTGTAAGCCTTCGCTATGGCAACGGTGTTGTCCTTCGAAGCGCCGTCCACAATCAGGTGCTCCACATGCGGATACGACTGCATGAGCACACTGTCAAGAGTGCGCTGAAGGCAAGCTTCCGCATTGAATGTTATGGTGATTACGCTGATTGTAATTTGTTGACTCATAGGAAAAAACACGCGCTATGGGGTGCGAAGTTACGAATAAATATCATTTATTTCCCCATTAAGGAGATTTTTCTTTGTTTTTCTTTTCTTTTGTCAAATAATTGGCAGGAATTGGAAACGACGCCCCTTGGCGTCGTTTCCATATAAAACTCTATGAGTTCCGAAACAAAACTCTATGACTTCTGAAACAAAACTCTATGACTTCCGAAACAAAACTCTATGACTTCTGTAAAAATTCGTATACAAACTCCACTCGAGTTTGTATACAAAACTGAAGTGAGTTTGTATACGAACTTTTTTGCAACTCTATAAGTTATGATTCAAAAAACCTTGCAAATATTTGGCTGATTGAAAATAAAATGTTAACTTTGCCGCGAATATACTATGAATCAGGCACCATTTTGATGAATATGACTCTACGAAGAATACTACTGACACTAACCCTTATCACCCTCCTTTTTGCAGCTCCGGCTAACGCAAGGCCGAAGAAGCAGAAGGTGGCAGACGTGTCAGTGGTCAATCTTACGGCAGAGCGACTCACGAATCCCCTTTCCCTTGATACTCCTACGCCACGCCTCGGTTGGCAGATTGTTTCGACGAAGAATGACGTCATGCAGGTTTCGGCGCAGATCATCGTGTCTTCTTCCCGAGAGAAGGCTGAGAATCTGGACGGCGACCTATGGACAGCAACCATTGGCGACGACCGTTCGCAATGGATAGAATACAAAGGCAAGGAACTGCGCAGCAACACCCGCTGCTATTGGCGCGTGAAAGTCTGCACGACGCAGGGCGATTCCGAATGGTCGGACATCAACGAATGGAACGTAGCCTTGCTGAACGAGGCGGATTGGAAGGGGCGTTGGATAGGACTTGACCAGGCTAACGAATGGGATGTGGAGGACGAACACAGCCGACTCTCCTCGCGCTATTATCGCCATGAGTTCAAGACGGAAGGCACTGTCAAGCGTGCCACGCTATATATCTGCGGCTTAGGCATGTACGAGGCGTTCATCAATGGCAGGAAGGTCAGCGACGACGTGCTCACCCCTGCTCCTACTGACTACACGAAGACCGTGCTCTACAATGCCTACGATGTCACTTCCATGCTCCAGGAGCAGAATGCCATTGGTGTTGTGCTTGGCAATGGTCGCTACTATACGATGCAGCAAAAGAAGAAGCCGTACAAGATTGCCAACTTCGGCTATCCTACCTTACGCGCGAACATTATTATAGAATATAGCAACGGAAAGAAGACTACCGTTTCCACTGACGAGAAATGGCGCTTCAACTGCGACGGACCTATCCGTTCCAACAACGAATACGACGGCGAGATATACGATGCCCGCAAGGAATTTGGCGACTGGACAATGCCTGGCTATGACGATAGCAAATGGATTAACCCGGAGCGCACGGCTATTCCTCGTGGTACTCTCCGCGGAATGATGACTCCTGCAATGCGTGAGCTGCAGCAGTTGCCGGCAAAAGACCCCCTCCGTCTCCCCCACAGGGGGGAGGGAGACAAGACGAGATACATCGTTGACTTCGGACAGAACATATCCGGATGGGTCCATATCCGCATAAACGGTGCTGCCAATGGCGATACCATCAGCATCCGCTATGCGGAAAAGCTTGATTCCACGGGCAATCTTTGGACTGCAAACCTCCGTCACGCCCTCTCTACCGACTATTACATTGCCAATGGAACGGAAAACGGCAGGGAGTGGCATCCGGCATTCTCTTACCATGGCGGCAGATATGTGGAGGTGAGCGGACTGAAATCGCTTGCGAAAGACGATATTTGGGCTTGTCAGGTTAGCGACAATATCCAGCAGACGGGCACTTTTGAGTGTTCAGATACCATCCTAACGAAGGTTATGCACAACGCTCTTTGGGGCATTCTCACAAACTATAAGGGTATGCCGATAGACTGTCCGCAGCGTGATGAGCGTCAGCCATGGCTTGGCGACCGTACGGCAGGTTGTCTCGGTGAGTCTTATTTCTTCGACATCAACGCGCTTTACGCCAAGTGGACTCGCGACATCGTGGAGGCACAGCGTGAGGATGGCTGCATTCCGGGCGTGGCTCCTGCCTTCTGGAACTACTACAATGATGATGTCACTTGGCCTGCTGCTCTGCCTATGGCGCTTGAAATGCTCTACGACCAGTATGGCGACGACAAGCCTGTGCGCAGGTTCTATCCTGCTGTGAAGAAGTGGCTTGAGCACATGCGCTATCAATATGGCAAGAATGGACTGATAACAAAAGACAAGTATGGCGACTGGTGTATGCCGCCAGAGAAGCCGGAACTTATCCATAGCGAGGATCCTGCACGCCAGACAGACGGCACGCTTATCTCGACGGCTTACTTCTATCGTATGTGCAACTGGATGAAGCGTTTTGCAAAGCTTCAGGGTATCAGCGGCGATGTGGAGCAGTTTGACGAGTGGGGCAAGGAAACAAAGGCTGCTTTCAACAAGAAATTCCTTACCGTAAACAAAGGTTCCAACCTCACTGACGGCAATCATTGGCTCTACCCGGACTCCACTTTCTATGGCAACAACACCGTGACAGCCAACCTTCTCCCACTTGCCTTCGACATGATAGACGACGATTACGTCAAGACTCAGGTGAAGAAGAACATCATTGAGAACATCATCGTGAAGAATGGCGGTCATGTTTCCACTGGTGTTATCGGTGGCAGTTGGATAATGCGCGCCTTGTCTGATATGGGACGCGGTGATGTGGCATGGCTTCTTGCTACGCAGAAGACTTACCCTTCGTGGGGATATATGGCTGAACATGGCGCTACTACAACCTGGGAACTATGGAATGGCGACACTGCGAATCCTGCCATGAACAGCGGAAACCATGTGATGCTCCTTGGCGATCTTGTGACATGGGCATTCCAGAAGGTTGGTGGCATTCAGCCTATGAACCCTTCTGAAACCACTGAAACCCTTGAAACCACTGAAACCACTGAAACCGCAGGCTACAAGCGTTTCAAGCTTTCGCCAGATTACAATGTTGACGAGATAAACCACATCAACGTTTCCTATAACACCATCTACGGAAAGATTGTAAGCCGTTGGGAGAAGAAAGAAGGAAAACTTGTTTGGCATGTGGAGATACCTGCAAACACAAAGGCTCTCGTGGACCTTCCTGATGGCAATACAAAAGAACTCGGCAGCGGTTCATACGACTTAACCTCCCCCGCCCCCTCCACAAGGAGGGGAGAAGGTTCCCTACAAGCACCATCCACTCAGGGTTCTCCCCTTGTGGGGGAGTTAGAGGGGGTTGTTGTCGTAAACGAATTTCTCTACGAAACCGCCTCCTTCCCCGAGTGCCACTCCGCCACCATGGCGGAACTCCCTAACGGCGATCTCGTCGCCACCTACTTCGGAGGCACGAAGGAGCGCAATCCTGACTGCTGCATCTGGGTGAGCCGTAAGCCGAAGGGCGCAAAGGAATGGTCTAAGCCTATCCTCGCTGCCCATGGCAAGATGCCTTTTGAGGATATGGACTTGACACGCGAAGAAATCCTCAAGGAGAAAGAAAACGGCGAGATCACCCTTCGCGACTCCCGCAAGGCTGCATGGAATCCAGTTGTATTCTACAACAAGGCAAACAGGCAACTCGAGATCTATTTCAAGCTCGGCATAAACCCACGCGACTGGAGTGGCTGGATAGTCCGCTCAAAGGATGGCGGCAAGACATGGAGCAAGCGAGAGAAGCTCGGCACATTCTCCAATGCCGCCGAACTGAAAGGCATGGATGACCTCCGCATTCTCGGCCCAGTAAAGAATAAGATTTTTGAAGTAAGCCCCAGACCCCTCCCAACCTCCCCACAGGGGAGGGGACTGTCCCCAAAGAGTTCCGCCACTATGAGTCCTCCCCCTGTGGGGGAGTTAGAGGGGGTCCGCCTTATCGCCCCAACATCCCTCGAACTCAACGGCTGGCGACTATACTTTGAAATCTCCGACGACGGCGGAAAGACGTGGCGACGCACAGCCGACGTGGAGGCCCCTCTTACCCCGGCACCCGCCTCCGAGGCTGGCAAGAAGGTGAATGCCATACAGCCGTCTATCCTAAAACTCGATGATGGCAGACTTGCAGCAGTAGCTCGCACACGCTCAGAGCATGTCGCAATAACATACAGTTCCGACAATGGCGAGACATGGAGCAAGCTTGAACTCCTTGACGTGCCAAACAACAATTCCGGTCTTGATGCCGTGACATTGAAACAACCGTTCGACGGCGGCTACAAGCACGTGATGGTTTGCAACGACGCCCCTGTGCCTCAAGGCATTAAGAGTGGCAAGGGACACCGCACACCGCTCTCCCTCCTGCGCTCAAAGGACGGCAGAAACTGGGAGCACTGGATCACCCTCGAGGATTCCCCTATCAGCCAGTATTCCTATCCGTCGATAATCCAAACCTCCGACGGCAATCTCCATTGCATCTACACTTGGAGAAGACAGAGAATCAAGCATGTGGAGATTAAGACCCCCTAACCCCCACAGGGGGAACTCTTAATAGTTCTGTAAACGTTAACTAATTAGTAGTCGTACAAAAATCAATCAAGAATTAGTGAATTGGAGAATTGTTATCCGCTAGGTTCTCTTCTTCTCTTGAATTCAGAAAGAATTATAGGAATTACTGCGAAATAAAAATTCTCTAATTCTCTAATTCTTGATAATAAAAACATATTTAACTAAAAACTTTCAAAACCATGGTAAACAGATTTATCCTTAACGAAGTTTCTTACTTCGGTCCTGGCGCTCGCAAGGAGTTGCCTTCAGTAGTTGCTCGTCTTGGCTTCAAGAAAGCTCTCATCGTAACAGACAAAGGCCTCATTCAGTTTGGCGTTTGCAAGATGGTCTCTGACGTTCTTGACGAGGCTGGCATCCCTTATGAAATCTATTCAGAGGTAAAGCCAAACCCAACAGTGACAAACGTGAAGATGGGTGTTGAGGCATTCGCTAAGAGTGGTGCTGACTTCATCGTTGCTATCGGTGGCGGTTCTTCCATGGACACTGCCAAGGGTATCGGTATCGTAACAAACAACCCTGAGTTTGCTGATGTCGTTTCTCTCGAAGGCGTTGCTCCTACAAAGAAAAAGACTGTGCCTATCATCGCTCTTCCTACTACTGCCGGCACTGCTGCCGAGACTACCATCAACTACGTCATCATCGACGAGGAACGTCAGCAGAAGATGGTTTGCGTTGACCCTAACGACATCCCTTGCTGTGCTATCATCGACGCAGAACTCATGTACTCTCTTCCTAAGCTCACTACTGCCGCTACAGGTATGGATGCCCTCACTCACGCTATTGAAGGCTACATCACAAAAGCTGCTTGGGAACTCTCAGACATGTTCGAGATTGAGGCTATCCGCATGATCAACAAGTATCTCCGCACTGCTGTCAACGAACCAAAGAATCCAGAGGGACGCAACGGTATGGCTGTTGCCCAGTACGTTGCCGGTATGGCATTCTCTAACGTAGGTCTTGGTGTAGTTCACGGCATGGCTCACCCAATGGGTTCTCTCTTCGACATCCCTCACGGAGTGGCAAACGCTCTTCTTCTCCCTACTATCATGGAGTTCAATGCACCTGTTTGCTTGCCAAAGTACCGCAACATCGCAGAGGCTATGGGCGTTGACACTAAGGGCATGAACGACGAAGAGGCAGCAGCAGCTGCATGCAAGGCTGTTCGCGACCTTTCCATCGAGGTAGGCATCCCACAGACACTCACAGAGATTGGCATCAAGGAAGAAGACATCGAGGCTCTCTCTCAGCAGGCTATCACCGATGTTTGTACTCCAGGCAACCCACGTGAGGTTACTATCGACGACATCCGCGCCCTCTACAAGAAAGTGCTCTAATATGTCTGGCACTTCATAAGTAAGTGATCCTAAATTAGTAAACACATTTTTTAATAAGCAACTGAACTTTCCCACCCTTGGTAAGAAACGTAACTTGTTGATTTTTATTAGGATGTTAGTTAAGATTTCGAGGAGCGTAGCGACGATCCCTTTAAAGAGCCTCATTAAAGCGAGGTATTCGAGCGCATTTTCAGTTGAGATTTTCGTT
>JAZRXS010000060.1:0-10990 GCA_045600325.1 Prevotella sp. | reverse complement strand
GTGACCACAGCCGCCAGCATGCTGCTGACAAGAAGCGACACATTGCGCACCGTCTTCACCTCATAGCCCAGATTTGCCGCATAGTTCTCACCGAGAAGCATGGCGTTCAATGGTTTTATGAGCAGGAGAACTCCCATGATCGGTAGCAGGATGCAGAGCAGGAACACCGGCAGATGCTTTGTCGAGGTGTTGGAAAACGTGCCAAGCCCCCACACCGTGAACGCCTGAAGTCCCTCTTCCGTACTGAAATAGCTGAGGATGGAGATTACGGATGAGGCAAGATAACCTATCATCATACCGATGATGAGTAGCATTACATTCGAGCGCACTATTGCAGAGACGCCGATGACTATGAATGTCACGAAGGCGGCTCCTAATGTTGCGGCTATCACTATGGCAAGCGAACCGCCGAAGTTTGCGCTCAACGCAGAGAATGTTCCGCCGGTCGTCAGCAGAAGAAGACTCACGGCAAGGCTCGCACCGCTGTTTATGCCGAATACTGACGGACCTGCCAGCGGGTTCTGGAACACCGTCTGCATAAGCAAACCGCTCACAGCCAACGCCATGCCTGAGAACAAAGCAGTCACCGTTGCCGGCAGTCGCGACTCCATGACGATAAACTTCCACGCATCTGAATAGTCACCACTACCGCCAAAGAGTATGCTAAACACATCGGACACAGGTATCTCCACCGCACCCACGCACAGGCACAGCAGACACAGAATGAGTATCAGGATAATATTTAATACAGTTGATTTCAAAATTTCTTAAAGTAACGTGGCGTTTCCTCCTTCGAGAACTCCGCATTAGGATGCAGGAGTATGATGAAATCGTGCAGGAGATACTCAGGATGGAAAGGAGTTTCCTCGAAGAAAGGCACCTTTGTAGTCTCGCAGCCATAGACCTCGCCTTGCTTGAAGGCATTGAAAGCCTTGTACTTGTCGTTCTCCTTGACAAGCGACGCAAGGTTATAGTTGGCAACTCCGCCATCGCTGTAACGCATCAGCCAGATGTCGGCATCGGCAAACTTCTGCAAGACTTGTTCGAACGACTGCTCTATACTGCCGCTCTGCTTCGTATCAGCGTAAGCATAGTTGCAGTTTGCGTCGCGTAGCATCTGACCGATGGTAGATTCGCCGCCAGGCACATACCAAGTAGCCTGCACCATCTTGTCCATCATCACGCTCTTGCCGTCAGTCTCCTTCGCAGCAAGTTCCTTGTATCTGTTGTATTCCTTTTCCACCTTATCAAACTCAGCAACCGCCTTTTGTTCCTCGCCGACAAGCATCCCGAAGAATATCATCCACTCTGCCCTACCGAGCGGCGAGGTCTCCATATAGTCGGCAAGTTGTATTATGGGCACGCCAATCTCCGAGATCTTCCCGAAGCCCTGTGAGCCCTGGTATGGCGAAAGCATTATGGCATCCGGCGAAAGGGCTATCACACGCTCAAGGTTTGGCTGCATCGAACTGCCACAATCGGCTATCTTCTTGTCAGCCAATCCCTTCTTCACGAAGTCAATGCCCATATATTCTGCATCACAAACGCCGGCAACAGCATCTTTCTTGCCCAACATATCATACAGGTTGCAATGCACGGAAGTAGAGACGAGCGCTTTCTTCAGCGGAGTCTTTACGATAACGGCATCATCGTCCACGTCGTCCTCAATGTCCTCAATGTCCTCCTCGTCAAAGTCTTCGTCTTCCGTATCCACGAGCACATACTTGGCAAGCACCTTGCCCTCATTCCATGGATCGGCAAGCGTGACTTCCGTATAGTCCTCAAACTTTACGATGCACAGATTGCTGGCATATTTGAGCTTCAGCGTATCGCCGCCGTCATGTTGTGAAAAAGAATTTTGCTTTCCACCTGTGCAGGCAGAAAGCAAAACGCACATTATTATATATAGGGATATATTAATAGTCCTCATCATCGTCTTCAATGCTATTAACGTCAAGATCCTCTGGATCCTCATCCACAACGGTACGGTAGCTCTCAGCAGTGAGCTCGTCCTCATTGTAGTCATCGTCATCATCATTGTCGGCATCGTCCATCAAGTCAACATCGTCCTCATCCTCATCATCGTCTGGTTCGGCAAGAGGAGACAAGTTTCTGCGGCGACGCTTTGGCTCGATTTCCTCGTCGTCAAGGAAGTCGTCCTTTATAAGGTTCTCCTTCTGCTTTGCGAAGATCAGCTCTACCCATGAGCCTTTCTCCACCTGGAGTACATCAAAGCCTTCGCTAATCTTCTTCAGGTAGAGGGCACTCTCTTCCACCTTGCGGCTTTTTGGCATGCTGCTGCTGGTGATAAGGAAAGCCGACTGGATGACATCCTTCACTGGCTGAGAGAGCGAATCCCAACCACCTCCGAAGTTCCTGTCTATCAGGTCAAGGAGCTTCTGGGCAGAGATATGTGCCACATTCTGGTATGTCAGGTCTGTAACACGATTGATGGCATGCTTCTTAATGGCGATGAACAACTGTGTGCTACCGCTAATGTTCACTTCTGCAATGTGGAAGCCTCTCTTTTCCAAAGACTTCTGCAGGATCACGTTTTCGCGACCAGGCTCTTCTATGTCGAAAGCGCACTTGATGGTGTTTACAAGCTTGTTGAACTGAGTGTCGATGTCTATCTCCTTTGATGCATTCTCAAGTATTGTGATGATGTCATTTTCCGAGAGATTCCACACGTTGCTCTTGGTCAGTGTTTTTGCAGAGAGAAGAATGTTTTTTTCGTTTTTGTCCATATTAAATGTTTGCGAAATTTATCTTGTTCCTAATTTTGGGTGCAAAAGTAGCAAAAAAGTTTTAAAAAGAATTCATAAAGCTGTTTTTTTACTGATATTGCTCCAATAATTGTTAAAATAATCAAGTGTGTGCCTACACAATTTGCACACCCTAAAAAAAATTAAGCAATCGCTTGCAAGAAAAGAAATAAAACCTTACCTTTGCACTCGTTATCCTGAAAACAATCTTTTTACCTTAAAACTAATACCTATTGAAGATTAAAAGCGGTTACCTGTGAAGGCAACCGCTTTGATTTTATATATAGCTGTTGTATCCTGATTTTCTCGCCCTCTTTTGGAGAAAAACTCATAGACTTTTGCACAATAACTCATAGACTTTTGTATAAAAACTCATAGACTTTTGGGGAACAACTCTACGAGTTATTTTCTTGGACGAAAATAAAAGTAGTTTGGTTCTTCACCAATTTGTTTTGGATTTACCCATCACCCGTCACTTTTAAATTGCAACTCTTTGATTATCTGTAAGATGAAGAAAACAAAGTGACGGGTGACGGGTAGATGCGAAAATGATAATAAAAGATTTAAAATAGTAAAAAAGAAAGGCAGCACTTCGGTTGAAGTACTGCCTTTAGTTTGTCTGGAGCTCAGGGTAAATTTACTTTACCTTGTCAACGATAGCCTTGAAAGCTGCTGGGTTGTTGACTGCGAGGTCAGCGAGAACCTTGCGGTTGATTTCGATACCAGCCTTGTGGAGAGCACCCATGAGTGTGCTGTAGCTCATGCCTTCGAGACGTGCAGCAGCGTTGATACGCTGGATCCAGAGAGCGCGGAAGTTGCGCTTCTTGTTCTTGCGGTCACGATAAGCGTAAGTTAAACCTTTCTCCCATGTGTTCTTTGCTACTGTCCAAACGTTCTTGCGAGCGCCATAGTAACCACGGGTAAGCTTGAGGATATTCTTTCTTTTTGCTCTTGAAGCAACATGATTCACCGATCTTGGCATAATTCTTGGAATTTAAATGATTAAAAGATGTTTTGATTAAAACGAGAAACTGCCTTTAGCCTTTAGCTTTTAGCCTTAAGCCTCAAAGCGCAGCTTTGAACTTTAACGGAGGTTAAGAAGGTCGCGTACCTGCTTTGTGTTAGTACCATCGAGAAGAGTGTAACCAACGAGGTTGCGCTTCTGCTTCTTAGTCTTCTTAGTCAGGATGTGACTGTGGAAGGCGTGACGTCTTTTAATCTTACCAGTACCAGTGAACGAGAATCTTTTCTTCGCTCCTGAATTTGTTTTTACCTTTGGCATGTTTGTTAAAATTTTAATTAGTTATTTATTAATGGTGGCAAAGTTTTTAGCGGACTTTACGCACCGAGAGATATCTTTAATCTTCTGAAGCCTGTTCCTTAAGCTTGAGGAGAGCCTCAATGCCCTTTGCGTTCTCGAGGAGACCGCCATTCTGTGGAGTGTCGTTCTCGATAGCAGCATTTGCCTTAGCTTCAGCCTCTGCTTCCTCACGGTCACGCTTCTGCTGGCTCTTCTTTTGGATAGCCTGCTTCTTAGGACTGAGGTAGAGGAACATCTTCTTACCGTCAAGGCGTGGGAGTTGGTCAACCTTTCCGTACTCTTCGAGATCGTTTGCGAAACGGAGAAGGAGAACTTCGCCCTGCTCCTTGAAGAGAATAGAGCGGCCACGGAAGAATACGTATGCACGTACCTTGTTGCCTTCCTCAAGGAATTCCTTGGCATGCTTGAGCTTGAAGTTGTAGTCATGGTCGTCTGTCTGAGGTCCGAAACGGATTTCCTTGACTTCCTGCTTCACCTGCTTCTGCTTCATCTCCTTAGCACGCTTCTTCTGCTGATAGAGGAACTTGCTGTAATCAATGATACGACATACAGGCGGTTCTGCATTAGGAGAGATTTCCACGAGGTCAACCTCTTGCTGTCTTGCCATGTCAAGTGCTTGTCTGGTAGGGATGACCATTGAACCGTCTTCACCTACAAGTCTAACCTCCTTAGCGCGAATCTGTTCGTTGATTCTGTGTTGCTGCTGTTGAGGCTTCTTTCTTTTGTCGTTTCTCATTAATTATTTTAGAGATGAATGTTTAATTTAGGGTTTATGCTTATTGCTTTCCGGGGTAATGTTACCACACAAAAAGCGGTGCAAAGTTACACAATATTAGTTGGTTACGCAACTCTAAACGGAAATTATTTGCAAAAACATTGATTTTCAGCATCTATTATGCGGGGTAGTCACCCCTTACAGGCATAAAAAAAGCCATGCTTTCAGCCTTATTTCCACATATACAACTCATGTGTTTTACCCTTATCTCCCTACGACAAAAACAACATTTTATACTTTTTTAAGCATTTTTTTATGACTTTTCTTTGCCATTTCAATAATTATGCTTAATTTTGTGTAACGAAAAAGCCATAAAATAGGCAAATACACATTAATATATGATTAACGACTTCAAAAAATTCGCACGTCTCGACAGAGGCATCTCTTCACAAACACTTGACAGCGTAATCTCTGCTCAAAACCAGTACCTCAACCCTTACATCCTCGAGGAACGCCAACTGAACGTTACTCAGATGGACGTATTCTCACGCTTGATGATGGACCGCATCATCTTCCTTGGCACACAGATTGACGACTATACAGCAAATACCCTTCAGGCTCAGCTTCTCTATCTCGACTCTGTTGACCCTGGCAAGGACATTTCCATCTATATCAACTCTCCTGGCGGTAGCGTGACAGCAGGCCTCGGAATCTACGACACAATGCAGTTCATCAACTCTGACGTGGCAACCATCTGTACAGGTATGGCTGCCTCAATGGGTGCCGTTCTTCTTGTAGCCGGTCAGGAAGGCAAGCGTTCTGCCCTACCCCACTCACGCGTAATGATCCACCAGCCACTCGGCGGCATGGAAGGTCAGGCTCGCGACATGGAGATTCAGGTGGCTGAAATACAGAAGCTCCGCACGGAACTCTACAACATCATCGCGACACATTCGCACACGGACTTTGACAAGGTGTTTGCAGACTGCGACCGCAACTACTGGATGACTGCGGAAGAGGCAAAGGAATATGGCATGATTGACCAAGTATTGATTAAGAAGTAATGAACAAATGCAGTTTTTGCGGACAGAACGAAAGACAAGTACGCTTGCTTATTTCTGGCCTGAACGGATTTATATGTGATGATTGCTCCCTGAGAGCAGCCGAGCTCGTTAACACGCAACTCGGAATAAACAGTGCTGACGAAGCGGAAGACTTTGACTTCAGTGACGACCCTGACGAAGACGTTGAAACAAACAGTTCAAAGAAGGGCAAGAAAAAGAAGCTTCCCAAGCCAGACAAGATAAAGCAGTATCTCGACGAATATGTCATCGGACAGGACGAGGCAAAACGCTATCTGGCGGTTTCCGTCTATAACCACTACAAGCGTCTCGGCCAAAAGAAAACGGACGATGGCGTCGAAATAGAAAAGAGCAATATAATTATTGTAGGACGCACAGGTACAGGAAAGACTCTCCTTGCCAAGACCATAGCAAAACTCCTTGACGTGCCATTCACCATCGTTGATGCTACGGTATTCACAGAGGCTGGTTATGTAGGCGAAGATGTGGAAAGCATCCTATCACGCCTTCTCCAGGTTTCTGACTATAATGTAAATAAGGCGGAACGCGGTATCGTATTCATCGACGAGATTGACAAGATTGCACGCAAGAGCGACAACCCTTCAATCACTCGTGACGTTAGCGGCGAAGGCGTTCAGCAAGGACTTCTCAAGCTCCTTGAAGGAACCGTCGTGAATGTTCCGCCAAAGGGTGGCCGCAAGCATCCTGACCAGGAGTATGTAAAGGTGGACACAAGCAATATTCTCTTCATCTGCGGCGGTGCTTTCGATGGCATAGAGACAAAGATTGCGCAGCGCATGAACGCTCATGTCGTTGGCTACAACTCAGTGAAGAACGTGAAACAGCTTGACAAGAACGACCTTCTCAAATATGTCCTGCCACAGGATTTAAAGTCGTTCGGACTCATACCGGAAATCATTGGTCGCCTGCCTGTGCTCACTCACCTCAATCCACTCGACCGTACCGCACTGAAGTCCATTCTCCTTGAGCCAAAGAATTCACTTGTGAAGCAATACACAAAGCTCTTCGAGATGGATGGCATAAAGCTTACCTTCGCAGACGAAGCTATAGAGTTCGTAGTGGACAAGGCTGTGGAATACAAACTGGGTGCCCGCGGACTCCGCTCTATAATGGAAGCGATACTCATCGACGCAATGTTCGAGATGCCTTCAAAGCGCAAGAAGACGTTCGAGGTAACAAAGGAATATGCTGAAAAACAACTGAATAAAGCAAACATTGATGTTTAAAAAGTATAAAGTATGAAGTATGAAGTTTAAAGTATGATTAGTTTTGGGAAAAGAATCAACTTTGTGTAATCATACTTGATACTTATGACTTTATACTTGATACTTAATAAATAGGATTATGGACAAAATCCACGATACACTTAAACAATTTTTTGGCTTTGAAACCTTCAAAGGCCAGCAAGAAGACATCATCCACAACGTCCTTGACGAGAAGAACGTTTTCGTGTTGATGCCTACTGGCGGTGGCAAATCTCTTTGCTACCAGTTGCCTGCATTGGTCATGGAAGGCACTGCCATTGTGATATCTCCTCTCATCGCCTTGATGAAGAATCAGGTTGACGTAATTAATGGAAATGCAGAATATGACGGCATTGCCCACTATATCAACTCGGCTCTCAACAAGTCGGTTGTTGACGGAATAAAGCGTGACATCAAGGAAGGACGCTGCAAGCTCCTGTATGTGGCGCCAGAATCGCTTACAAAGGAAGAATACATCACCTTCCTGAAGGGCGTAAAGATATCCTTCTATGCCATTGACGAGGCACATTGTATATCAGAGTGGGGACACGACTTCCGCCCTGAATATCGCCGTATCCGTCCGATAATAAACGAGATCGGCAATGCGCCTGTCATTGCGCTCACTGCAACAGCGACAGACAAGGTGCGTACGGACATCAAGAAGAGTTTGGGAATTACGGACGCAGTGGAATTCAAGAGTTCCTTCAACCGTCCTAACCTATACTACGAAGTACGTCCAAAGAAGAATGACATCGATAAGCAGATCGTAAAGATTATCAAGCAGAATGCCGGAAAGAGCGGCATCATCTACTGTCTTTCACGCAAGAAGGTGGAAGAACTTGCAGAAGTGCTTCGCGCCAACGACATCAAGGCTGCTGCCTACCATGCCGGCATGGACACCAAGCAACGCTCTGAAACACAGGACAATTTCCTTCAGGAAGAGATTGACGTCATCGTGGCAACCATCGCTTTCGGTATGGGTATCGACAAGCCTGATGTGCGCTTTGTCATACACTATGATATCCCGAAGAGCCTGGATGGATACTATCAGGAGACTGGTCGTGCAGGTCGTGATGGCGGCGAGGGAAAATGTATTGCCTTCTATGCCCAGAAAGACCTCAAGAAACTTGAGAAGTTCATGGACGGAAAGCCTGTTTCTGAGCAGGACATCGGCAGACAGCTTCTGCGCGAAACAGAGTCTTATGCAGAGACTTCCGTTTGTCGTCGCCGAATGATTCTCAACTATTTCGGTGAGAAATACACGGAGCCAAACTGCCATAACTGCGACAACTGCTTGCATCCGCACGAGAAGGTTGATGCCAAGAAGGCTCTCTCGCTCATACTTACCGCTGTTGACAAGCTGAAGGAAGACTTCGACTCAGTGCATATCGTTGACCTCCTTGCTGGTCATGAGACTCACGAAATCGTGACCCACCACCATGAGCGTTCGTCGATGTTTGGCAAGGGAAAGAAGTTTGCAGAACTTCTGAAGCCAACAGTTCGCCAAGCGATCCTTGAGGACTATTTATATAAAGATGTGGAAAGCTATGGCACGCTGAAGTTCACAGAAAAGGGACGTGCAGCACTTGAGGAGACTCCAGATATGGAAGTCATGCTCGATGGCAACTTTGTTGATACTGGCATTGATGAGGCAAGCGAGGCTAAGATTGAAGCTCTCGACCCTGTTCTCCTGAAGATGATGAAAGACCTCAGAAAGAAGATTGCCAAGAAGTTGCAGCTTCCTACCTACGTCATTTTCCAGGATGTGTCTCTCGACCAGATGGCTACCGTATATCCACATACTGTTGATGAGCTCCAGAACATCAACGGTGTTGGTGCTGGCAAGGCAAAGAGATACGGAAAGGAGTTCCTCGAACTCATCAAGGCTTACTGCGAAGAGAACGACATTGAGCGTCCGGACGACATGCGCTTCAAGACTGTGGCGAAGAAGTCCGTGTCAAAGGTGAAGATCATCCAACTCATCGACAAGGAAACACCACTCGATGAACTTGCCAAGACGCAGGGCATCTCATACGAAGCGCTCCTCAACGACCTCGACTCCATCGTCTATAGTGGCACAAAGCTCAACATCGACTACTATATCGAGGACATTCTTGACGACGAACAGATAGACGACATCTACGACTATTTCCTTGAAAGCAAGACAGATAGCATGAAAGAAGCCATGAAGGAACTTCAGGAATACTATGAGGAGGATGAAGTCCGTCTCGTGCGCATCAAGTTCATATCTGAAAACGCTAATTAATAGTTAAAGCATAAGGAATTTTAAAACGCAAGTGACGCAAGTGACGCAAGTGGCACAAGTTTTTCCACAAGAACATATTGTAGTTTCACAAGTTCTTATTCACGATTATTTACGAGAAAACTTGTGTTACTTGCGTAAAAGAATTATATAGCACTGGAACTTGTGTAACTTGTGCAACTTGCGTTTAATATTTCATTACGTGTTTGATAAATAATTTTGAGTTATTATGTTGTCTATCGAAGAACTCTACAAGATTTATCTTGAGAACCCAAACATAACCACCGACAGCCGCAACTGTCCGGAACATTCCATCTTCTTTGGCATCAAGGGAGAGCGTTTTGACGGCACTAAGTTTGGCGATGCTGCACTACAGAATGGTGCTGCTTACGCTGTGACTGAAGGCGATACGCTCAAAACTCTCCAGGATCTTGCCAAGCATCACATCACTCAGTTGAAGAAGAATGGTTTGAAGGTCATTGGTATCACTGGCACCAACGGCAAGACTACAACAAAGGAACTCGTTTCTGCCGTTCTCCAAAAGAAGTACAACGTGCTTTATACACAGGGTAATTTCAACAATCATCTCGGTGTGCCACTCACTCTCCTTCGTCTTCGTCCTGAGCATGAGATAGCTGTCGTTGAGATGGGTGCAAACCATCCGGGAGAGATTAAGGATCTTGTGAACATCGTTGAGCCACATTTCGGTTTGATCACTTCCGTCGGTCGTGCTCATCTTGAAGGCTTCGGCAGCTTTGAAGGCGTGATAAAGACCAAGGGCGAGCTCTACGATTTCCTTCGCGAAAGCAAAGGAAAGGTCTTCCTCAACACAAAGAACGAGTATCTTGTGCCAATAGCAGAAGGCATCGAACAGATTCCATACGTTGACGGCGACGTCATCGAGAGCAATCCTTTCGTGAAGTTCAATTGGAACTCTGAAATCGTCCAGACGCAGCTCATCGGCAACTATAACATCGTGAACCTCCTTGCAGCAGTCACTGTGGGCAAATACTTCGGCGTGGAGAATGCAGACATCAATGCGGCTCTCTCGGAATACGCACCAACGAACAACCGTTCGCAGCTCATGCAGACAGAGAAGAATACTCTCATCGTTGACGCATACAACGCCAATCCAACATCCATGGCAGCCGCTCTCGACAACTTCAAGACCATCGCTTCCGAGCAGGAGAAGATGGTCATCCTCGGCGGTATGGGCGAACTCGGTCCTGGTTCCGACGAAGAGCACGACAAGATCCGTGCAAAGATCGCAGAAACCGGCGTAAAGCACGTATGGCTCGTAGGCAAACAATGGGGCAATTACGATTTCGAAACCGTAGAAGACGTCATCGCACGCCTTGCAGAAACACCAGTTGAAGGCAAACTCATACTCGTGAAAGGCTCTAACTCCCAGAAACTCTTCAAGCTCCCAGAGCATCTGTGATGGGAAATACAAACTTTGAAACCGAACATAAAAAAGATATGACAACAGCTACTATTCAATACGACGAAGCAAATCTTATCATCAAGAAAACTCTTGATGTCCTTAAGGCTTTAGGTGTTAAGATTTCAAAGAAAGTCA
>JAZRXS010000059.1:0-48764 GCA_045600325.1 Prevotella sp. | reverse complement strand
AGTACCACCTTCTGGCTTGTCCAATTTCTTGTCAGCAGTAGCTTGTGCCTTGGTAGCCATATCAGCCACAACTGGTAGAGTCATACCACCGAAATCAGCAGAGAAATCCCCATTGAAGTCATTAGGGTTGAGAGCCTCCTTCAACTCACCCACTTCGAGACCGATTTGGGTGAGTTTGTCGGTGTTCTCGTTGGTGGCTTCGACAATCTCGTTGAGATCGCTCGACTTGAGCACCTGCCCCTGTCTGAATGTCTTATCTAATTTTGCCATATCTATGCTATTTTATCAGTTCCCAACACACCAATGCCAAGCACCAGGAACTCCCCTGGTACAGGTTCCACCCTCTTATACAAATCAACGCAACCTACAGGAAGGATGACTGTGCAAGCGAGAGATACTTCTTGGATGCCCAGCTCTTGTATCTTAACTGCATTCATGCCACTACTCTTCATAGCCTCCCGCTACAACCTCACTCTCGCTTTCGATTGTGACGGTCACACCGTTTGGCACGTTAATAACCCGAAGAAACTTCTTGCCCGCCATCTGCTTACTGAACGAACCGATTGGCAACGGATCCAAGCCACCGATATTGGCAAAGAAGTTAATATACCCATTCTCCACTCTCTCAAGTTGCATTGTGACAGGATTGCCACCACTCACAAACGACGCCCTCCAGGCACCATTTGGATCTTTTGTAAAACTTAAATTTGTCATGCTATATAAAAATTAAAATAAACAATTCATCTTTCATCCTACAACCTTGCGCAATCAGTCACAACGAAAGGATTCTTATTTGCTACCATCGCGCAAATTTGTGCCACCCTGGCGTACTCATCCGTCACATCGACAGGAAGGTTGGGTGTTAATCCTTGAAGATCATGCAGACCTTTCCCCTCTTGCCATGCTGCGTTCACTCTTGTGTTTTCTCCGTATACCGATAAGGCATTCATACCCATAAGGTCAAACACTTTTAATACAAGGGCATAGGAGAGTATCTGACAAGGCAATCCAGCTTGTGGATGGGAATTCTGTATCAGATTGCCGTCTACCCCCAAACTTCTCATTGATGTTGTTCTTGCATTCTGAAAGGCAGTACCACAAGGAATTATAAACTCGATAGCTGTTTCATCTACAACTTTCTTTACAGCATCAAGAATATTATTAAAAACAATTACGCTTACGTCATAGTCGCTCCCGTTTGTAGGTGTTAAAAGCCATCCAAGTTTAACTGGATGGTTTACTATATTGAACACCATCTTAATAAGATTATTCAAGAAAGGCTGATAAGTTTTATACTGGTCTACGCTGTACGAGACTTGTTGGAATACTATAGCGTCGTAATCATACATCTTGACGATATATTCCACCTTTGCCTTTAAGCTCTCGCCTACCAATATTGGTTGCTCCCATTTTGTGCTTCCTCTTTTGAAGATAAACGGCGATACTACACTTGTAGTGTCTTGTCCTGTGAAAATTTTATACCAATCCTCAAGACTCGAACCTCCTTTTACAAGTTCAACAAAAGTCACGTCGACATCAGGAGCAATATTGTATAATATAAATGGCGCATAATTTATGGACGCATCCAAGAATGAGTTGCCAATAAACAGTACCTTGAGCGATTTCCTTGTAGATTGTATGACACGACTATTCTCCAACGCTGAATCTTTAATCGTGGAGGTGACTTTCTTAGTTCCAGCTTCTATGTATGACGATGGTACGAAATCTGGCGCATACGAGTCGCCTACTTCCTCAATCATAACTTTGCTTATAACATCAAGTTCTTCACTTGTTGGAATAACAGAACTAAACCACATTGTGAACTGCAAGAAAGCTCCGCTATTTGGAATCTTTATCTGACTTGAAAACGAATGCTTGTCACCAGTCTCATTTGGTTGATACCAGTTGCTATATTCCTGTCCAGTAGACGCAACCAATACTTTCATCGGCGTCACGCCATCTTCTGCGAGAACTCTTATGTTTGGGGCAGACTTGCCATTTACAAAAGGCCTTTGTACGTAATAATACTTATTCCCTTTAACAGGTATCAAACCACTGGCAACGTTTGGAGCCGTATGAGAAAAGCCTCCGCTTGAGCTCACATAACCACTTTCTGTTGTGCCGTTATAATTATTCGTCACTATCTGAGCGTTAACTGTGGCATCCATGACCCTTTTCGTCTCGTCCACATCTTCCTCAATCTCTGCCATTTTTCCCTCATTCCTGGCAATCTCATTATTAATTGCGTCTAAATCCTTTTTCTTAACGAGGTCCGAAGATAGTTCATACAAATGTACTACCGTCGGTGTACCAGATGCTGCTACATATCCAATCACAATATACGGATAATTCTCCGCCGCAGCAACGATGTGTTCCACACGTTCAAGAGTCCCCTTACATCCAGGATCAACGATAACAACATCATCCTCTGCTCCTCCTCCTGTTTCGCTATACCCAAAATAGTAACCAGCAGAATTATTGCTTTTGGGTATAGATATTTTGTAAGTATCTCCTGCACAGCAAGGGAATATAATAATATTGGCGCCAGAAGAACTCTTATAAATTCTGTTGTTTCCTGCCATATACATCCCTGTGTATACCCTTCCCCCAGTCAAGGTTTCCTCCACAGAGCCTCCCTTAATCTCTCCCTCTAATTCGGCGATTTTTTGTTCATACCCATCAAGTTTCTTCTTATCATCCGCAGTCATCACGCCTGCATTGGCATTCGTGGCTTTCGGAATGATAACACTCGTTGCGTTATCCTCGTTAGTTGTGATTGTCAGGGCAACATTGGTTTGCGATGATGTAATAATCGCCACCCTCTTGATTGCCTTGTTTATAAGAGTCTTAACCGCACTCGCCAACTTTGGCAAAGTCACAGCTCCATCCTGTAACTTTGTAGTGCCGATGTTATTAGTACCTTTGGCGAACGCCACGGCATCATCATGCTCCTTGCCCGTATATTTACTATTATAATCTGCCATATTATGATAACTTGTTTATTTGTTTTTCTATCTGCTTTAATCGTGAATATGCCTCTGTCTCTCCTACGATGTAGGTAGGTGTATCGTAAGGAATATCCAGTTTCATTTCGTAGCCGAGAATGCGTGAGGTCTTCTCTCCGAATTTCAGTGAGCCGTTCATTAACCTAACCTTAACACCTTCAAGAGGCAGGGAGTAGTTTTCTCCAGTACCTTTTAGGTAGATGTATTCGCCCTCAACCATTCTTTCGCCATGTGAGTCATACCATTCCTCACGGATGAGGTCGTCCGACATCATCTGGCATGTTGCAGTGACTTGATCTTGCTCCAACTCATCAGCATATTCCAGACCTTTCATCTTCAACATCTGTTCTGCGTTCTCAATAAGTCCAAGCGAGAGCATGGCACGAACGTCCCAGTTTGATAGAACGCATATATCTCCTATCTCTGGCTTTATAACATCATTAGGCAAGTTAGTACCATAGTTGTCATTTATAATCAATAGGAAGCCTTCTTTGCTACCTCCAGAGAGTGTTCCGAAGTTGCACTCAAATTGCATTCCAGCGAGTGATGAAATATGAGCGTCTTCTGACATACTACGTTTCTCGTCATCTGTGAGAGCAGACATATTCACGAAGTCCATTTTAAGCGTACCTTGCGACTGATACGAACTTTTGAAAGGAAACTCCGAGCCGTTTATGTTCTTGACCTCAATATGATACTCCGAATATGCAGTCTTGATGATACTGCCATCCTCATACTCTGTCTTGAACTTCTTGCTTGCACTCGTTACGTTGGTAACTACGAGAACACATCGTGGATATACGTTGTCAAAGCAGACAATCTTCTCCACAACAGAGTGTATCGGCAGATTTTCTCCCATATAGCCGTTCGGATAGTCTTCCAGTGGTAGACATAGTCTTGACTCTCCAATCGTAAGCAACGAGAACGGAGAGTCATATTCACCACTATAGTAACTCAATGGTACGTCAACGATGCTCAGTCCGTATGGATATGAGTCATCAGTGTTTATGCCAGTAACCAGTGGTTCAAAGTTGCTACCAATGCCGAAACCAGATGGTGCAGACGTGTATGTGAACGTAGAACCAGACTTGCTGACGAAAGCGAACATCTTTGCTTCTGGTGATGATATACTTCGTTCCTCTGGATTGAACAATACCAGATACTTCTGTCCATTGTATATGATGTTGAGGAAAAACGAGTCGTAGGTGTCATACTTTGCAGTGGCAGAATTGGCTTCTGTGTCGCAACCGAAGGCAGTTACTCGCATATAGTAAGCATGAGAACTATTGAATACGTCCATTGCTTGCCAGCCTACAGACTGTCCGTCCTCGTTGACCGATATTTGAAGGTTCTGGTAGTACCAATCGTCAGTAGGGCTCTCCATGACGAGACTGACATTGTATGTTCCTTGATCCAGAGTAATCTTCTCCGTACCTTTAACACGGATATAGTTGTCAAGCATACCGCTTGAGTAGTTGTTGAACGTATAGTTCTTCTGGTTGAGCAAGGTCTTAACATCACTGCCATTCTTTGATATATACAGACGCAAGCAACAACAGAAACTCATGAAAGTTGGTCTAACTTGCTCATGTCTCTGGTTGTATGCTTTTACTTGCAGATGAACATTAAAGTCGTATTCCAGAGATACCTCAAATTCTCTGTTCATTGTAAATGAACCAGAAAGATTACTTGCGTATCTGTCTGCTGGACGAGGGAACGTTGTTGAGTCTTGTTGTATCTGGTTCTCATCAACATATCCGATAGTCGCAATCTGGCTTGGGAGTGAGTTCTTTGCAGAAGCCATCTTGCTCTTTATCTCATGCAAGGTGTCCTCATACAGAAGAATATCATTGCCACCTACAGATATAGTGCTTGCCTTATCAACCTTGAGAGAGAGCTTTTTTCGGTACGCAGACGGAATGTTTTGTGTACCACCAAAGACGTATAGACGATTTGCATAGTCTGTCTGGTCTTTGGCAAGACTCATACTCTCTACATTGACACCTTCCTCAAAAGTGAGGGGAGCAGTATCTGTTGGAGTCCAGATAGAAACATTATCTTCCAGAGTGACAAGTTCTGCACCATCCCAGTTCTCGCACTTGCCTACGAACAAGCATAGTGTTGCGTCATCAGCGAGGGTTCTTCTGTCAATACGGCTGATAAGGATATTCTCCAGAACAACAAATTTTGAATATGAATATGTCTGTCCTATGCCAACACTCCTTCTTCTGTATAGACCAGACTGCGAAGTAAGCACCTTGTCACTTGTATAGAGGAAACTTCCATCAGTACCTTCAAGCTCATACATTGTAACACCGATGATACTTCCACTATCATAGTTTCCGTTGTAGGTGTAGTCTGCACTATTCACTGGACGAATAGTCGTTCTTCTTTCGAATATGGTTCGTTCTCCGTCTACGACTGGATAGTATTGACCTCCGTCTTTTTCGCTGATGTAGGTAAAATCGTTTTTGTCGTTACGATATGCCTTGAAGTTATGCGACTGAACAAATACACCAGAACCAACACCACCGAGTCTGTCGTGAGCAGGGGAGCGGAAATATGTACCTTTGTGGTATACACCCTCAAACTCCTCATCAAGCGTCATGTACTCAATGTGTATGCCTTGACGTGTGTATGCAGTCCACCATTCACATTCATACTCATCACAAATTTTCTTCAAACCAGAAATGATATTGTCGCTATCGTATGAAATGTACTTGCTTTCATCCTTTTTTTCTATGTCGTTTGACATACATATAACAACATCATTGTAAAGACCCAGAGACATAAGGTTCTGCCTTATCTGTATCATGTGTCCTTTGAGTGATGATGTCAGTTTCCATGATGTTTCCTTGCGTCCGTATGTGCCATCGTTCTTTGTTACCGATAGCATGAACTTGTAGTTCTTCCACATCATTTCGTGAGATACGAATGTAAGGTTGTAGTCATACCCACCAGTGGAAGCGTTGTACTTTGGATATTGCTTTATAGCAGAGAAGAAATAGCCGAACACCTCGTCATGAATAGTGTCTCCGACTTCAATGTTTACGCACTCGTCGGATGAGAACGACAGAAGCACAGAATTGTCTTCCATAAGTTTGTACTTACGGAGACACTTTGGAGTGATAACGGCTTCAATGACTTTCTGGCCGTTCCTCATAATGCTTATAACTGCTGATGTTCTATTTTTCATTACTATCTATTGGATGGGTCTGGTTCAACCAAACGCAATGTATATAATGCTATGCCCTGGAACAGCTGTCTGAACTGCGAACAAGATACATATATGCAATGATAGACAACTCCAGGTTGTATCCTCGGCAGCTCTATATCAAGGACTCCTGTTTTCAGGACCTCGGCAAAAGATGAATACCTTGCAAAGAATTCATCCTTGCTCCTTGCAGAAAAATGGACGGAAAGGGGAAACTCCCTCTCCTCCATCTTTGCATTATGTGGCAACATTCTACTTCCATGTTCCAGCCTTGATGTATTCTTGAGGTAGGTCTTGTTGCCTGGAGGAGTGAGGAGTACTGACACTCCCCCATCTTCCAAACCCATACCCCATTCATCGTATGCATCTATGCCGTTTATATATAAATCTCCTTGCATGTCACAAAAGTAATAAATTTCCTGAATATAAGTTTATGGCATAAACAGTTTTATAGATATTTAAGATATAGACTGCTTATTTCACAAACTACAAGTTACTTGTATTTTTGTCTATCTTATCAAGCGAAGCACCGAATTGATCAAGCATCTGACGGCTCAGCCTATATGTCGACTCCAACCACGAATTGGTCAATGCATGCGCCTCCAGGATATCGTTGAGATACGCATCCCTACGGATTGATATCTGCTCAATTGTCTGTGCAATCTCACGTGTTGTGACCATAATTTCGCCTGCCGACATCTGCAAAGAAGCGAAGCGGCCATTCAACTCATTGCCCACCTCTTGCGACATTCCGTTGAAACCTTTGGTCTTTGCGCTGCTTGCGGTTGATGCGTCATAGCCGGTCACCTCTGCCAATCCGTCACGCAAATCTATGCCAGCCTTTACAATACCATCCCAACTCTCTCTCAATCGGTTTACCTCGGTACTTGACAGGGTTCCATCCTCATTGGCAACGGCAAACTCGTCATAAAACTTCTGTAACTCACCTTGCATCAGCTCGCCCACCTTGGCATTGAGGACCGCCTGCATAAGGTATCGGGTGAAGTCATCTCCGAAATCCTCTGCCGACTTATTCATATCCATAAGACTCGACACAAAATTGTCGTACAGAGAATCAAAGGTCATGCCCGTTATCTTCTCTTTCAGGACATTCTCCAGCTCATCAGCCGCACCGGCAAACTGCTCGATATAATCCTCAATCATATCATCCACTCCCTCGCCAGTATGTTTGTTCTCGGCATTGCGATATGCTTTGAGGATAGCGGCATACAGTTCAGGATCTTGTGTTCTCAACTGTTTTAGGGTATCAGCACCAAGACCAAGGAAGTCCTGTGACGATGTTATACGCGTGCCTGTAATGCGTGATGCCTGTGCTATCAGGTGTATAAAATCGGCATCACTGTTGAGTATGCTGTTGATAGAGTGTGAACCACTTTCCCACTTGCTCGCCTCTGCCTGCATGATGCTTGATGCATTGCTCTGCATCTGCTCCAGCAATCTTTTCTGCTGTTCGTAGGTCTGTGAAGCCTGTGCAACAGTTGCCTCCTCCATCGCATCCTTTAAGTCGTTCATTGCCGACTGAAGCGCCCTATTGGTATCTGTCAGTTCTTCTATGGATTCATTCATATCCTCCATATTTCCCGAATCAAACATCTTGGCGATAGAAACACCAGCCTTTATGGCATTGAGTGCTGCACCCACATAATTTCCGCTTGCGAAATCTGCAACGGCGTTGGCACCAGAAGTTGCGGCATTGGCTACGTTATTGGCAATCTTGCCTACCTTGGTATCGCCCAGTCCTAATTCATTGAATATGTCAGCAACACCAGTAATGTCACCTGCCAACTTGCCAAACGACTCCGACAGTTCAAGTGCCCTCTGCTGCAATGACTTCTCGGCAATATCCCTTTCCTTGTCGGCAATCTTCTGCTTGATTGCCGTTTTCTGTTCTTCGGTGGTTGCTGTCTGCAACTGCGTCTTGAGGGAATCCAACTGTTGTTTGTTCTTTCGTGCGGTATCGCTCGAATAGTCAAACAAGCCTCTGCGCTTGTTCTGCTCTGCCTCAATGGCTGCAATACGGTCAGAGATAACCTTTGCATCCTCTGGGCGAATCTCGCCACCGAGCAAGGCATCATGCATCTTCTCTTTCAGGTCAGCAAGACGACTGGTGGCAATACTCTCCAGGTTATTGAACACCTCATCCCAATCGATGGATTTTTTCAGCTCATCAAAGTTTGCCGTATTGATTGCAGCTTCCATCTGCTTGCGGAGTGATTTCTTCTCTCCATCGGTCTTTGCCTTGTCTATCATTGTCTGGTACTTCTCGGTGATCGCCTTACGCTTTTCCTCGATGTTACCATATTGTGACAGATATTCAGCCATCGTCATTGCCTGATTATCCAGCTCTTCTTTGTTGGTTCGCTCGGTCATTTCCAATCGTTTCTTATTGGCCAATTCCAGCGCCCGTGTGAGTGCATCTGCTTGCTCGGCAGTCAACTCGTCATATTCGCTGCCATCGACCGATACGGAGGCCGTGAGGCCCTTGATACCAGCTTTTGCATTCTCCTTTGCGAACTCCTTTGCCTGTGCAACAACTGCCGCACGTTCCTTGGCATAGTCATTCTCAATCTCAGCAATCTTCTTTTCTGCACCCTCCTGCATCAGGGCAACCTCGGCATCATTGTTCTGCTGACGCAAACGCAGTAACTCATTTGCAATCTGCTCCTGTAGTTTCTTGCGCTTCTCTGCCTCTTCTGCTTCTTTCTTTGCCTTTTTCTCGGCATCCTCATCCTTAACGGTAACTGTAGGATTCTTTGGTTTGTTTTTGTTAGATCCTTGAATGCTCTTGCCTAACTGTCCGATGCGCTTGGTGTTATCCATCATGCGTTTTTTCAATCGTTCATTGTCCTGACGGAGATTTTTGAGGTCTTGCGATGCAACCTCCTGCTCGCTCATCGTTTCTACCAATACAAGCTGACCATATTGGTTGGCGCTTAACCGATGACCTCTGTTTGTATCATACAATCTTTGCGTACCATCCTTATTGTACATGATCTCTCGTCTCTTCTGCTCATTTTCGGCAATCTGATTAGCCAACTGTCGGGTCTCAATCTCAAGAACCATCTGGTCGCAATAGGCAGCACTGTTCTTCTCCAGAACCTTGTACCAATCGGATACACTTGAATAATACCCCATTGCGTCGCCATACTTGTTGTTACACTCCTCAACAAGTTTCTTCTCATCGGCCTTTGAACCATTGAATGTTGACAGTTTAGCCATCATCTCGGTCAGCCCCGCAGATGTATCATTGTAGGTCTTTAACAGGGCATCCTCATGCTCCTTTACCTTTTCAACGCTTCTGCCATACTGATCAAGTCCTGCAGTTACTCCCTTTAACTTCTTTGACTCGTCATTGAATGCATTTATCAGCTTGTATGTGGCAAATGCCATTGCGGATATGGCTATTGCGGCTATACCGAAAGGATTCGCCGCCATTGCCGTCGTCAAGGTCTGCCATGCACGCGACAATAAACCAACAACCGTAGACTGTGCCGCCTGTGCCGCCGTAACCGTCGCTGTAGCCGCCGCATTACCCTTTTGCAATGAAACAAAGGTTTCTGTTCCAATATTCGCCAACGCCTGCTGATAACGGTATTCCTCCATTACCAGGTTATACGCCTTTTGAGCTCCTGTTATCAGAATGGCAGCCGCCTTGTATGCGCCATAAGCAATAACAAGATCCTTGACGACGCCCACATACTCCTCAATCTTGCCAGTGTCAAACGCCTCGTTCAGGGCATGAGCAACCTTTTCAATAGACTCACTTACCTGTTCTGTCAAGCCTGACATTTCCTTGAGGACGTTGTTCTGCAGTTTAACAAGTTCCGAACCTTTGCCTGTATCAATCTGCGAGTACGCTTCATTTGCAGCACCGGCAGAGTCAGCAAACGCTTGCAGATCATCCGCCGCAGTCTTGGCATTTGCTCCCGTCATACCAAGAATACCGTTATACGCCTCGATAGTTCCTACGGCATCCTTTAACTTGTCATCGGCAAAGGATTCGCGCATCTTTTTCATTGCATCCTGGAGTGACAGGGTTTGGAATACGCCCACTCCCATTTTATCACTCATAGCCACAATGGCTGCACGTATCTGTGTCATTGCCTGCGCTGTCGGTGTACCCGATTTTGTCAAACTCGCTACTGCTGCGAGAACCTCGTCAATACTCACTCCGAACGAAGCGGCAATTGGCGCTACCTGTGCAATGCTTGCTCCAAGTTCCGACATCGTAGTCTTACCCAGCTTGACCGCCGTAAACAGCTTGTCAGACACACTGCTCGCCTCATCTGCACTCATCTTATATGCATTGAGCACGGTGGTAATGGTGTCTGCTGCTGTAACCGTTTCCGTTACGCCGCCGATAGCCGCCTTTGCCGACACTTCCAATACTTTCATACCATCAGCACCAGTATGACCGGCAGAGTTAATCTGATAGAGCGCTTTTGCCGCGTCATTAGCCGCAATAGGAATCTGTGTTGACATCTCAAGAATTTGCTTTTTGTAGGCATCCAGGTTCTTTGCGACATCAGCACTCAACGTGCCTACTTCTTTCATTGACTTGTTGAACTCATCATTCTTTGCAATCAAGTCCTGAAACAGGGTCCCCGCCTTTGCAACAGAATAGAAACCAAGCATGCTCTTTGCCGCTTCGGCGAAACTTGCCGTAATTCCTTTGGAGAATGCCTTGACATTCTGCGACATCTGCGACAACTTGTTGTTTGTGTCTTTTGCCGTTCTTGAAAAATCCGTATTGTCGGCTCCAATGTTAAACCAAAGTCCTTCCTTTTCCATGTTCTATATATTAATCAAAGCAATGTAAATACTTGTCTGCCTGTGCCTTGTCGGTCAGATCTACAACATCCTCACCCTTGCGAGGAATAGGACTGCGCTTGCGTTCCTCATCAGTCAGGTAGATATCAACTTTCTCGTCAGCCAATAACAGTTTCAAATTAACATACGAGACACCCCACATTACATACTGATAACTCCACCCATATTCCTTGCAGAAATGTCCTATAAAGCCACCATAGATTGATACTGCGCCAAAGGAAACTGTTGATGAATCCTTGTTATCTTTTATCTCGATGGTGCGTTTCATCAACTTCCTCTGTTCAGTGATGCCCAGTACCTCCTCGTATTCTTCGGTATCACAGGCCAACTCCCCCAAAATCATTATCAGGATCTCAGCCATCGCAACAGAATCCAGTTCCATCAGTTTGTCTGCCTTGCGCTCGACTGCTTCCACATCGCACACCTCCGCATACCCATTACACGTACGATATGCGATGAGGATTGCAACCTTTCGCTTGTCATCTTCACAAATACGCATAATCTCCAGCAGTTCACTCTCGCGGCTCAACTCCTCGTCTTGCGACAAATCTTCAATCAATGGCTTGACTACCTGCAACATGCCAAGTGTTGTAGGATAAATAAAAAATGGCATTCCGTTGACTTGAAACACTCTCGGTCTCTCCGTCATTGCGAATGCCAAATTGCTTGTTATATTATTCTTCTTATGGCTCATAGTTGCGGGAATAGGACTCGAACCTACAACTTCCAGGACATGAACCTGGCGCGCTACCAATTGCGCCATCCCGCCTTATATGGGGATGGGTGCGCACACACACATCACCCACCCCCAGAACTGGAGAAAGTCCGACTACTTCGCGTCAGGCTCTGCGAATGTGAGAGTATACTCACCAGGCTTGCTTGTTACAGCGGTAGCGGTGATTTTCTTCCACGCCACAGAGCGGTAATGGTCAATTTCGTCGATGGTCACCTTTGCCACTGTATCACCCTCTGGAATTACGCAAGAGTGTGTATATGCTGTAGCACCACCCTCCTGTGAACCAAGCGAGTCAGAAGCAGAGATTGTGGTCTTGCCACAGTATACACCCTGAACAGATGTATCCTCAGCCGGCTGAACTGCAACGGCATAGTTACCGATAACCATACCGTCAACTGTCTTTGAGTGGAAAGGATGAACCTCGCCTTTCTTCTGGAACAGGGTGTACGCGAGTTCGTATGTTGACTTTGCGCGTTTTGAGTCTACGACTGCACCACCCTCTTCCTTTGCCTCGAGCTTGTCGCCCTCGGTTGGATTAATTGCAACTGTCTGCTCCTTTGGAGTAGGGAGAAGAACCCAGTTTGCACCAGTCTTGTCAAGGTCCTTGACGAAGACATTATATTTACCCCATGCTAAAACCATGTCTAATCGATTTTAATCTGTTATTAACTTGAAACTAAATCTCACACCTATACAATGTTGCTTGATTGCGTCAATCTTCACCACATTTGGTGTTCCATTGGTCTGAACGAAATACTCACTGCCTCTGCTCTCTTCGATAATGCTTGGCACAAGTGCTTCAAGGTTTGCTACCCTTTCATGTGCTCTGACTTTTTTGTCATTGTATACCGTGTCAGGGACATAGATATTGACAACAACCTCTCCCGTTTGTTCCTGCCCGTCATACCCAGCCAGGAACGCCACAACAATATCCTCGGTCTTGGCATTTTCAGGGCGCATATCCGGGCGATACACCTTACCTTTTATTGCCTTGCCCAATCTGCTATTGCTGACGAACTGATAGAAATCACGCTCGATGTCGCTTTGAGTTTTTATCATTGTCTTTTCCCCTTTACTTTCTCAAACAGTTTTTCCAATAACAATTTTGCCAAACGTTCACCCTCTTGCTGTGATGATGAAAGAACATCTTTGTGGTGGATAGTCTCGACATACTCGGCATATTCCATACCAGCAACCACAATCAGCTCCACGCCGCTTGCGTGTATGCCCTGTAACGACTTCATAAGTCGCCTTGCTTCCACAGGTCCTTGCGAACCTCTCTCACCGTCCTGCCCTTGGAAAATCATCTCAGGCCCGCTCTTCACAGGCTTGCCGTTGACTTGAACAACATAGCCAACGGATGAACGAAGGTTGCCGGTTACATCTCCCCAGGTGTTCGCCCTGTTCTTGTCACGCGCAATGGAAATACACTTTTCACCGATATACTCCATCTGCTTGACAATTAAATCCCACACCTTTGACTTCATCTGGTCATTGACTTTATCCTCAAGCCTATGAATGTCAGGGTAAGAAGCGAGATTCCACTTTTTACTTGCCATCAGACGATTATTTTTACCCTGCCCATAGAAGGTACCGGCTCAATTGAAATTACGTCATACTCGCCAAGATCCTCATCGTATCGCGACAACTTGACTCGCTTAACCATACCCCATTGAAGCAACTCCAGATGTACCTCGAAGGATGCATGACGATATTCGCCATCAACATATGCACCCTTACGCGTGTCGCTGTTTGTCTTAATCAGACAGGGAACCTCTTCTGTCCACATCTCCTCTGTGGGGATTGGTTCGCCGTACTGGTTAACCTCTCCCCCAAAGGATTGTAGCACTTGTATATAACCGTTTGTTCTCATTACCAAAGATTGCTTCCGTCCTCTAACGTCACAAAACCACCTTCGACCACATCCTCCAAGTCAAGACCGTAATCAGCACACCACGCCTTGATGGCTTTCTTTATGGCTTCCGCACGTACACTTGTAGATATACCGCACTCGCTATGCGATGCCTCGACATAACCGATTACCAACTTTATCGCGATCTTGAAAATCTTAACATCTTTCGCCACCGCATTCTGGTATTCTTCGATACCCTCATTGAAGAGTGCCAAACGCAATACATCATTATCAGGGTAAAATGTGTTGCAAATCGCCGTGCACGTCGCCTTTAACTGTTCGATCGTAGTCATACCGGTCTATTGTGATTTAAGCGAACTTAGTGTCAAGAGTGTAGATGCCGTCCATCTCTGTGATTACAGGGAGGGCAAGTGCCTCTGCCTTTGTAAACTCAACCGAGTTGCTGTTCTGAGTCTCGCCAACACCCCACTGTGAAACGCGGATATTGCCGTAGTTAGAATAAGCAACGCCAGCCTCTGGACGGATCTCGTTATCAGCAAGAGCACACTTTATGACACCCAGCTTGCCCGATGGGATGAACACCAGGTTGGCAGTTGTCCAAGGATTTACAACGGTTGTTGTGCCATCCTCTTCCTGAATGCGCACCTGACGACGAATCTCCTCGAATACAGGGAGATTGTTTGCACGCATATACTCGTTGAGTGCGGCAGTAGTCAGGATAGAAGCAGACTTATCCGAACCGAAGATCATCTTCTTCATAGCAGCAGAAGAACGGATGTACGCGAGCACTGCAGGCGCAATTAGGATCTTCTCGAAGATAACCTTATCCTGCGCAGCGTCAATCACGCCCTGGATATCCTCAAAAGGATTAACTGTTGCATGATTGCCGGCTGTCCAAGCGAGTGTAGAAGTCGCGATGTTTGAAGCAGGCTGATTGTAAGAAATTGAACCGTGAACACCACCCTCTGGGTTGTTTGTTGTGTCGAGAGTGACAACACCCTTGTTGCTCAAACCCTTGAGGAAAAGGTAATCCAACTTTGCCTCGATAGCACCTACAACATCCTTAACCTCGCCCCACATCAGATCTACCAGCTTCTGAGTCTTTGCCTTGTCGCTGATTGACTTTGAGTCGAGCAACTGGAGAATCTTGCGGTAGTTCTGCATTGTCATCGGCTTTGTGAGTGCATGCTTGATGATACGCTCACGGAGAGTATTGAGACCCTCAGCACCAAGGATTGGATCCTTTGAATTGATACCGATGGTTGGAGCAGCAACTGTGATGTTGTACTGACCGATAATCTCCTCGAAGTCAAGTCCAATGGTTGGAACATCCCAATCGAGGTAGTTACGATAGATGACGTTATCGAAGAGTCGCTTGTTCAACTCGCTGATTGCTTCAAAGCGAATCTGCACATTCTTGGTGAGTTCGCCAAAAATTGATGAAAGAGTGAATTCTGTCATTGTTTACGTCCTCCGATTACTGGGTGATAAACTTAATCGCATGATTAGCCTTGAGACAATAACCATCCTCAAGCCAAGATGCGAGAACAGGGAAAGCAAGATGCTTTACGAGCACAAGTGCGTCATACGCAACATCAAGTGCATCAATGCCCTTGCCATCGAAAGTATGGTCAGCACCTACAACATTGTTTGGTGTGTAAAGTGCAGCACCCGCAGTAGTTCCCTCTACAAGAATAGCATCAGCAGTTGCACCGGTTACAGCACCGCCAAATGTCAGGATGTCATAATCCGCGTTTGAGGTGTCGACTGATGCGATTGTACCTGTGCCAGTACCACCGGCAACAGTCACCTTGTCACCAACTGCGAAATAATGACCTTTTGCTACACGTGGAGCACTTGTTGTGCCACCATTAACTACTTTAGCGGTTTTGCAGATTGCTGCTGTGTGGGTGTTGAAGTCAACATACACAGGAGTACCACGGAGTACAGTTGTACCAAGTGTGATATTCTGTGCTGGTACGAGCTTGAAACCACCAGGCAACATCTTCGCATCACCGCGCCAGAATGCCTCTACCTTTCCGGCATAAGGCGTCTTTGCAAATGTAATTGGCATAATTACTACAAAATGATTTGATTAAACTTCCGGCTCAATTAATTGTTAGGCAACGATTCGGCATATGCCTTTGCATCGGCTTTCATCTGCTCCTCACTCGTTGACTTCTCGCTCGCCGAGCCTTTTGGCAAGAGATTGTTGGTAATCAAATCCTGCTTGTAATCCGTCAACACCTTTTCATAATCCTCATCGTCACCGATGTTGAAACGCTGTATAAGGTATTCAGGGATGCCAAGAGATTTGGCTTTTGACTTGATGAGCGAAGCACGCTCGCCTCTTGCCTTTTCAGCCTCCAGGTCGGCATTCTTCTGAACCAGTTCTGCAATCTTTGCCTCCAATGCGGTAAATCTTGCCTCGTTTGGATCCTTGTCATCATCATCGTCATCGTCCACCTTTTTGGTAGACTTCTTCTGTGTCTTGCGTGTCACCTCTGCCTGCATCAGCTTGGCAAACGGTACCACCGAATCCACCTTTTCCTCGATATCTTCATCCGAGGCATCTGTGTCAAGACCATTGAGTGTCAAAGTTACCAAATCCTCAATTGCCTTTGCCGAAAGTCCGAAGTCCTTGCACTTGTCAATGACGGCCTTTTTAACTTTTTTCTCCATTATTATTTCATTTTAGATTTGAATTGCCCACAAAAATAATAATAAATTGTTTATGCCAAAAACATTTTGCCCACTTCTTAACAATCTTTATTTTTAGCATAATTTTAGTATAAAAACCGTGAGCAAACGTTAAATATCAAGGTTTTTCCACGTTTTTTCTGCAAATTATTTTGGTGTTTAGCAGATAAGCACTAACTTTGCACCGTCAAAACAAAATTATTCATCCGTCAAAAAACAAACAACAATGACAAAAGCAAACACCATCAATCAGGTGCTCAGCAATGCAAGGGCAATCGAGAAGGCAATCAGCGAGGTAATCAAAAATCTCAGCGGTTATGAAACATTCACCACTTTTGGAAGCGACATCGCGATCGCTCTCATCTGCGAAGGCACCAAAGGTTTGCGTGACACCCACGCAAGGATATGCAAGGAGTGGCTCGGTGACTACAAGTATTTCACCGAATACATCCTCATCATGAACCATATGGGATGGTTGCACTGGCAACTCTCCAACGACAAGAAACAATTCCCTGATGCAAACTTCCGTCAACAGGAATATGACTGGTCAAAGGTTTGTTTTGAACTCCACGAGGATGCTGACAAAAAGTTCCGTGAATACTATGCAGGCAACCAGGTGGCACTCAAATACCACTTCAATGTAACCGACTAACATCAACAAGGAGGGGCAACCCTCCCACCTTACAAACATTACAATATTAATTCATTCTAAACTCAAACAACATTATGAAAACAACAGTTATCGACAAGGCAGTTATCTGCGCATCTATCAACCTCGGAATCTCTATCAACAATGCTTGTGAAATCATCAAGAAGGCGACGGATAATGGTTCATTCACCACTATCTTCAACGACAAGGTCATCAGTGTTACACATCGGTTTGATAACGACATCGATGATGACAACAACGAACTTATCACCATCATTATCCGCGACAAGTTCGAGGAGCGATTCTGCCTTAACACCCGCTTTGTAGGCAAGCTCTTCACCAGCTCCCTCGCTGACGATCTCCAGGACTTCTTTAACTCCGATGTCACACTCGCCAACGAGCTTCTGGATTTCTTCAAGGGATATGCACAGCTCAAGCGTGACCTTGAACTCACTCCTGATCTCAACGAGAGATTCTACCACATCTTCACCCTAAACTCTATGGACAACTGGATGCCAACAAAGAGGTACACCATCATTGACCGCACACCTATTGAGTGTGTTGTGCGCTAATACTAATCAGGGGCGAGGTTCACACCTTGCCCCACAATCCCATACTACAATGAACAATAATTTGAAATACATCGATGGTGGCTGCCACTTCGAACTGAAATGACAGGGAGGGCAAAATCATAATCTCCCATTAATCACACACATCTGGCGAGTAGTGGGGGTTTTCTTTCCTATGCTCGCCTTTTATCTTTATCTTACAACTGCACCAATTTTATAAAACGAGCCGATACGCAAAGAATTCGGCACATTACAAACAATTTAATAAATAAACTTATGAACAAGAAAAACAAAATCCAGCTCACCGTCCGTGAATTCCTCCATTACATCAACGCAATGGGTCAGGATGTAGACGTACATGTAGACGGCATTGATTACATCGCTGTTGTCGGTGGTGAAATCGCTCTCACTCCCAAAGGTATGGAGAAATTCGGCCCTGTCCTCAATATGAAGATGGATGGCTTCTGCATTGTCGGTTCAGATGAGGATTACGACCAGCTTGACATCTACAACGAGACCGACACCCTTGATGGTGGCAACCTTATGCTCGCTTGGGATTTCTTGCGATCACTCGCCGGCTATTGTGCCGTATCCCTCTATGATGAATGGTTCGAAGGTCCAACTGCTCAACTCATATAACCATGACAACAAAGCATTTCTTCCGTGTCCACTTCTTCACCCCTGTTGAGGGTGTTCAAGACTACTACTTCCAGTTTGTGGCCAATATCTTCGACCGCTTCACAACTCATGATATCGGCATCGCGCTTAACTCTCTGTACTCGCATTCTCCCAAGCCCGGTGAACCACGATCCACACGTAAATGCGTAATTTATTGCGAGAAGATGTATGTAAATAGCAAAAAATATCCTAACTTTGCAAATGAGGTATAAATCCTGCTACGAGTGCCATCACTGGTACAAAGATATAGAAAACCCCTATTATTCCAGGTGCACCCTACAACAACGCTGTATTCAGGAACACCCGGAAGATAGGGGCAAACAACTTGAATTGAATTTCTAAACATCACCATTATGGAAGATTTACAAAAATACTGCAAATACTTTCAGGGAGAAGAAACAAACCCCTATCTCGGCAAGGATCTCGACAAGGCATCCTTTTGGGCTTATGAGCAAAATTATTATAAAACATTCACCCAGGAGCACAGGGATGAATGGATTGAATTAGCCCTTAGTCACGCAAAGAAATACAAAGACCTACCATTCCTCAATGATGCATTACACACCAATATTGAAAAGGGCTTTTATTTCTACGCATACAACATGATATGTAAGTGGAATCCGTATGATTCAGAACTCATTTTCAAATATGAAGGAAGATAGACAATTTTCATTCTGCCGATACTACAAAGGCGAAAAAAAGAATCCATACCCATCTACGGATATGGATTCTACATACTGGCAACTTGAATATATGTGGTTCAATGATGTAGATCCAGACGACGACAGTATGTACATAAATCAGTTGTTCTTGGACTATCCTCATTGTTTTGACTTCCTTGATGTCCCTACTTCTTTGGCCGCATTCTTGTACGATCAATACAGGCAATCAGGAAGCAGGAGTAATGGTTTTGATGAATTCCTGGACTCATTCATTAATAGCCACAAGAAAACTCCTTAACAGGTACTTGCTCCGTCAGTTCACACTCAACATACCATCTACCATCTTTATATTCTGCTTTGGTGATTTTCAATTTTGAACCTCGCTGAAGCAGAAATTCTACTTGAGAACCGGCATTATATCCGTCATCCTGTCTTGGTTTTCCTGTCCACTCAAGACCTTTTTCTTTGTACCTGGTTCTTTCATCTCCGTACAAATCTTTCCCATCTCCCCAATAGGCAAAAGGCTCCATATACATTCCTTTGGTTCCCTTTGGCATATAGATAGACATTACAACATCAGCCTTGCTACTTACCAACTCCCTCTTTGAGAAATAACTGTACTTGGCGCAACTGGTGCTCAAAAACGAATCCTGTACCGCCTCTTTACCTATGGCACTTGAAAGGTCCTCCCAGCGAAGGTCTACACCAAATCTCGCCAAAAAAGTTCCTACATCCTCGCAATGCTGCACCCACATATCTTGCTTCATCACAGACTTCTCCAGGATAGAGGTAAGTATATTGATATCCTTTTCACTACTTCTCACAGAACCATCAAACAAAGATCTCTTGACACTTGCGTATCTTTTGTAGAATGGCTCATTAATGTAGCAACTTCCCGAGGTATACAACCACAATACATGTTTTTCCTCAAAAGATAACTTTTCCCACAACTCACCAGCTTGCTTTGTCATAATTGCATCCACAGCATTGAAAGATGCTTGTGCATCCTCGCTGTTGAACCACTGGGCCTCCCTCTTTCTTTTGGCTGAATAGTCAGCCGCCTTAAACTTGGTTCCTTTCGTCTCATTGTTCTTTGCACTTTTCTTTTCCTTTGCTTTAATTATTGCCTCCTGCGCCGCTTTCTCAGCTTCTGCCATCTTCTCGTACGCCTTGGCTGTATCTCCCGACGAGAGGAACCCTTTTGCTTCTTCTATCAGTTTTTCAATCCTCCCTGACGATGCCTTGGCAATCTTAATATCCTTTAAGGACTCCCTCAACGGAGTTTCTTTCATGCCGATAAACAGTTCATCTCTTTTGCGCTTGTATGCCTCCTGAACAATCGGCCATGTATCATGCTTCGTCGCACCTGCCTTATATTTGGCAGGATTCTCAACATACTTGATATCAAAGCATATCTGCTCGAGCAACTTTTCATTGTTGCCTACAAATTTTCGCTCCGTGGCATAGAAGTTCATTTTTGCTTTGATTGCCCTGTGTGCCTCTTCTATCTCCGTCATCGTAAACTTCCTGTGCCAATCATCGACACCAGGAATCAAATCCCTTACAGCATCCTTTCTTGCCTCCATCTTGGCAATTATGGTCTTGCTCTCTTCCGCTGCATGCCTTGCACCAAAATAATCCCCCTTTGATAATTTATCCTTGATTTTGTCAAACGGCGTATCCTTGCTCTCCATCTTGCTAAAATCCGTCAGGAACTTGCTTGCTTCGTCTTTCGCTATGTTCCGCATCTTCTGACGTTCTGCCAACAACTCGGTTACCCTCTCCTCTGCCGTAAGTCCTTGTTTTGCAAGAATCGCATCACGCTTCGCCTGACGAGCCTTCGCCGCTTTCTGGATTCTCGCAACCATTTCCTCTTTGGTTTCAAGCATAATCTGCACAACCTTATCCTGTGCAGAATCATAATAGAATATCTTAATTCCTTGTGCTTGACACTTCCTTTTTATGCTTTCGGTAATGGCGCCCTTGCCATCCTCAAACAACAAACTCTCAATGCAGTCTGAACCAACCTTGCCATGATATTGCATTTCGATATATTTCAGGCTATCAAAATCAATCTTCCTCTCGAACTTCACCACATCGGCGATAATCTTCGGGTCAATATGATCCACATACTCGTCAAAGGAATGAATCTTCGGATCTATTGCCAATGTCGGTTGCAAATACTTTCTACCACATGCATTATCCAATGTATCTCCGTACGTCCATGTTGGCACTACTTTGTCCTTGCGCATACGAATCTGGACATTCCCATAATGCACTCGCTGTTTTGTAGCCGACACTTTCATATCATGAGACAACAGGTGACCATATTTTTCGTATTCCTCTCGCTCAAACTGTTCGCCATGATATTCTGATTTCAGGCCAATCAAATCCTTATGCGTAGATGGTGCATACATACGATGTGACAGGGTTAATCGCGCATTATCCACGCCTATCAATCCCTTTGTTTTACCCCTTTCTCTGTTATAACCTCCTGATGTTCCCGTCTGAAACTGATTCAAGACGCCCTTATCAAGAATGCTCTCAATATACGCCTCTCTCGCTGCTACTCCCCAGTCATTGTCCTCAAACATCTTTTTTAGGGCAGCTTCAAGCTCTGCCTGTTGTTTCGCCAATGATGCCGATAGACACGGATATTTCCTCAACGCCTCTTCATATTCCACCAGCGTTTTTGGCAAGTCCGCGCCAAGAATTTCTTTCAGATCTTCAAAACTCTCCGCTTCAGCAAGAGTCTTTTTCTTGTTTGCTTCTTCAAGTTTCTTTCGCTCTGCTTCTTCTTTTTCTCTTCTTCTCTTCTCAGCTTTCTGTGCGTTTGATGCCTCATTTCTTGCGCGAATCTTCTCACCCTCTTCAATCCTTGCCATCGCCTCTTTGATTTTGCCCTCGCCAAACAGTTTCTCTGCCTCTATCAAGGATTTCCCTACCAATGACACGGTTTTAGTTCGCCCAAGACCTGATGGAGTTGTCTTGTAATACCCCATTAGAGCGTCATATCGGGCAACGGGTTCTTTCATATCCTCCATCAGCTTGATATATGAATCTGCCTCTACGAGTTTTCTTTTGGTAAGCATCTCCTCTGCCTTGGTCGCATAATCAGCAAACACGCCTACACCAGATGTTGATGCAATACCCTTGAATGACTCAACGATAATAGTCTTTTTCTCGACCTCCACCTCAATCTTTACAAAATCAAGCCTTTTCTCGAGCCCCGCCTTTACAACAGGGTTTGTTTCTGTCGCAATCATTGCCGACAAGGAACTTTCCTGGCCTACCCACGGAAAACCACCCATCGCAGCAATACGACTCTCCAACATAGAATAAGCAGATTCCAGCTCGCCAATAGAATACCCCTTGTGCCATTTCTGCACATCAGGGATAAGATCTTTCAGTTTTTCTTCTCGTTTCTTCAACTCAATAATTTGCTGTTCGATACGCCTTGCCTCTTCTGCCATCTGGATGTACTGACTGCGAGTGGTCAAATCCTCAAGCCTTGACACATCTACATCCATAGGATATTCTTGTGCCTGCCCCATAATATCCGCAGAGTATTTCCTGTCCATCTCAAATTGTTTGTTGCGCTCTTCACGTATCTGTTGCGCCTTTGCATTGCGTGCTTCTCGGTTAGCCTCTTTTTCATCAAGTAATCTTTGTCTTTCGGGAGATATCTTGCTGATTTCGGGTGTGAGTGCAATTCCCTGTACCGCATCGACATACAGGGGATTATCCTTAACCCAATACGGCAAAGTTCTGGCGCCCACAATACGCTGTTGATTGGCTGCAACCCAATCCTTAAAACCTTGCGGTGTGTCGGTTATCTTCTTTCCCTTTGGTATATACTCATTGCCTTTCATGAACTCCTCGGAAACCTTCGCCATCTCATCCTCGCTTACCAGGATAGGCTTGGCATAGCAGAAACAATGTGGGTGCCATCCTCCAAAATAGAATCCCTTTGGATAATCTCCCTCCATCGCATCGCATATATCCTGCTTTGGGTGCTGATGGGACAACTCTATACGTATACCCAAGACAAAATCCATCTTCTGCCAACGCTCGAAATCCGCCCTACGATATGCCATATTGGTCTCGGTTCTGGTCACACGCATAGCATTCTTGTATGCGCTTTTGTACACACCCCTGGAACTACCTCCCGCTCCCTTTGGGATATAGGAATCCCTATCGTAATCAACAAACTTCACCTTGCCTGTATCTGGGTCTATCACTCGCTTCTTCCACTTCTTCCCCCAGATAGGATTTCCATTCTCATCCTCGCCTTTCTTGAATCTGAATCTGCGGAACATCAGGTCAGGGTCATTGAGACATTGACGAACAGCGCGAGACATACCAGAGGCACTTTCCCCCGAACCTATGCCCACAGTCATTGCGATTTCCATCTCATCACGCAACTGTCGGCATGTCTGCCACACTCGATCGCTCAGATTCATGCCTGCGTCACTACGGTTTACAAAGGCATTCATCGCTGATGTGTTATGACTTGCCCAAGCTCGGAACATAATACTCTCCAGGATATGCTGACCGAATGCCTGCTTTATAAGGTCGTCGCACTCCTTGTTCGCTATACCCCATTCCGCCTTGATACCCTTTTGAATGGTCATAGTGGTCGATGCATGCAAGCGCTTGAGCAGCATTGCCACCTGATTACGGACCTTAATGCTATCACCATCAAAGGAATACATCACGCCATCATCAAGTTTCGGCAAATCCTTTTTCAGTTTGAGGATAGCCGAAACGGTGGCATTGAATTGCTTACGCACGGACTCCGCGTAATCTTCCGTGCGTGCTATTCTCTCATCTGCAGTTGACTGTGTGAAGATTTTCTTCGCCATACTTTACTCGTTATTCACCTGTACCAGCACCACCCTCTCCGGCAAAATCGCCATTGAGGCCAAAGATATCATTCTGCTGTTGCTGTCTCTTCTCGTCCTCACCTTGTAGACGGCTCTGCTCAACCTTTGCATCCTTGACAAGCGGATTAAGCTCAACACCGCCCTCGGTTGAAAGGATTCCACCCTCAACGGCCTTGACGATATTCTCCAGATCTTCCTTGATATCCTCGCCAAATGGTTCCTGGAAATCGTGCTGAATGACCATCTCGTCACACTCCGCCTTGAGCCGGATATCAAGAACATTGCCGATGATGGCGGTTATCAGGGATGCAGTACGGTCCAACAGCTCGCTATGCACCTCCTTGTGACCCGCCGCCTTGATATTTGCCAGCAACATCACCGTACGCAACGCCTTTGCCGACAACTGCGACAAGCTCTTCATCGTTTCAAGGGAAATCTTCGGTGTGAAGGTCTTGGTAAGAATCTGTTCGTCGAGCCATTCTATTTCCTGTTTCTTGCTCTCGGGCGCGGCATCCCATGTCAGGTACTTCGCTACTTTTTCCACACTCTCGGCATCCTTGGCAATAAGCAACTTTCCTGTATCGTCCTTTTTCGGCATGTTCTTTATCAGGTCTGCCGCCACAATCGCGATAGGGTCGCTAAAATAATCGTTGGTATCTGCCCTGCGGCTCACGATATCCTCTGTACGGTTTATCAGGTTGTCCGTTCCATCCCACTCCTTATTTTGGTGGAAATAGATTACAGGGATTTTACCTATGAGGTTTGGCTCTGTCTGCACATCCCATCCTAATGCCTTGTTGGAACAATGGTAAATCACATCGTTGGTATAGATGTCGACGTGTCTGACGGTATCATCACCCTCTTTGGCATAATATCCCCAGGCAAACGATAACAGGTTTTCAAAGTTATCCCATCGGGTGTAAATCTCGTCACCCTTGCTCTTTGCAAGTACGCGTATCTGCACATTCGGAATTGCCTTGCCGTTCTTGTCGGTGTCCTGGAATACGCGAAAAAGCATAGCACTTTCCGTCTCTGCACCCGCCAAACGCTTGCACTGACGGATTTTTGAGTCAAATCGGGTGTCCTTGATTACCTCCTTGAACTTCTCAAATGCGGCATCGCTACCCTCATTGCCCTTACTCCACTTCACAGGTCTACCGTATAAGAATACAAGCGAAATCTCGTTGATATACTTCTGATATGGCACAGGTAACTTCCACACCTCCTGCGCTCTGCGGTCATTGGCACCTTTGGCGGCAATAATCTTTGCGCTACGCTTCATTACGTCATGCCCATCAACCTTGTACTCGGTCTTGTAGATTCGGTCTGCCACATCGCCATTATACACCATCTTCGCTAATGCGGTGGTGATATCACCATTCTGCAACAACTGCTCATACTCCTGGTTTCTGCCGACAAGCACATTCACCCAGTTTCGGAAACTCTCAAATAAACTCATGCATCTTCTTATTTTTGATTGTTAAACTTATAGTCCAAACATCGTTTTATCGAGGTTATCCCAATCGATATCATCCTCTTCGTACAGGTCGTTAATGGCATATCCGAGGATATCCACATACTCATCGTGTGGCATTCCAGGAAACCCGCATACCTCATCAAGGAAATCTTCGTTCCAAGCCCCCTCAACAAGGAATACCCTACCACACTCCACACGAGGAGAAACAGCCCGAAGGCGGACCTCCTTTGAGTCAGTAGGCGTCTTGGTGTACTTCACGTTCAAGGTGCTTGTCGCCTTAAGCATCTGCGCCACACTCTTTCCGTTAGCTTTCGGCTCGATGCACAACCGACTCTGACTGTTGCCTTTGTTCCTGCTCATATACTCGGGCAAGAACTTCAATAGTTCAGGCATCTCCAGGAATACCTTTTGGGCATGCACTATGTAGATGTCGTTGCCAATCTTACATGCTGCCAAGATACCTGACGGGTCATTGTCCACACCTTTCTTCTTACTCTTCTTGTCATACGCCGTATCAAGGTAGAATGATATCGGTTCTTCAAAACGCAACGCCCAAAACTCTTGAAACTTGATAATCTTGAACCAGTCGCGCTTTACGATGTTACCACCCTCGATGACTGGTCTCTGCTGATACAGGGAATTGAACTCCCTCGGTGCTCTCTGCTGATACTTGGTCAACTTCTCCAGCGAGTGACGGTTTGGCCACAACGCATCACCTATATGCCTACAGGAGTTTATAAACCCATCGTGTTCTTCCTCACAAATTGCAGGTATCTTCAATACTGTCCAATCTTGCGGTTCCTTTTTCAGGATTCGGCCTGCAAGGTCATCCTCATGCCATCTGGTCATGATAAACAACTGCTTTGAATTGTTGTGAAGACGTGTTGACAGAACGGTGTTGTACCAATCCCACACTCTCGCACGGTAGGTTTCACTGTTTGCCTCCATCGCATCCTTTACAGGGTCGTCAATGATGGCAATATCCACGGCAGTACCCGTCAGACCTCCACACACGCCCACAGCCTTGTAAAACCCTTTGTGGTCTACGGTCTCGAATATATCCACATTACGCAGATATCCCTTTGTCGTGCGGACATTCGTGCCGTTGAGGTAGGTGTTAGGGAATATCTCTTGATACTCCTTTGTGTCAATCGTTCTTTGGATTGCTCGCGAGAACTGACCTGCAAGGTCGGCAGAATATGAACTGCCAACAATCTTTAGATCCGGATTGAGTCCTAACGCCCATGCAGGAAAGTTTCGGCTGATGATCTCACTCTTTCCATGCTGTGGCGGGACAAAAACCATCAGGTTCTTAATCTTTCCCTCCATCAGCATCTGGCAATGGTCTGCGATGAGCTTGTGAAACCAAGCCATCTGATACTTGTCATTGACATAGAGAAGAAAATGCGAGAATGAGGTTGGCGCAAGGGCTTTGTTTCTCGCCTGCGTCAGCCTCAATATCTCTTTCAATGTTTCTTCTTTCATTGCCATCATGCATCATCTGCCATGCGTAATCTTTCAATCTCTGCCTGCAGTTCCTCAGGCGTCATCTTCTTGTCATCACCCTTGTTGATGTTCAGCTCGGTCGGTTCATCATATCCCAGCATCTTTGCAAGGCGTTCAGCCGCCCATGTCTTACTGATGCCCTTTACCTTTCGCTTGGTGGTGTTGCCCACTTTTATCTCGTCAATGCTGTCGGGGATTTGCTTACCCCTTAACACCTCGACACACAAACGAACTATCTCTTCCTTGCTGATAGCGGCATTCTTCCTCACTTCCTCTTGGATTTGCTTCACCCTTGCAGAAACCTTGCTGTCAGCCAAAAGTCTACTTGAAGCACTCCACACGGTGTTTTCTTTCCACTTTAGGGAACTCGGGTATGCTATGCGATATGCCTCACTTGCATTTCCCAGCTCCACATACTTCTGGGCGAAGGCTTCCTGCTTCGGTGTTAATCCATTCTCCAGTACAACCATGATCACTCGATTTTAGACAACCATTGTTTGTATATCTCGTATGCTATCTGCGCCGTCATCAATGGTGGTACGGACATGCCTACCAGGAACTGCAAGGTTTCTTCTCGCTCCCCCCCAATTATAATCCAATGGGAACGAACTGCCTTTTAGCATCTCCGTATCCGTCAGATATGTAGGATAATCGTAATGGATAGGCCTTTGCCCACTCGCACAAATAGTTTTAAGCACTCGCTCCTTATGTGCTATGGATATTGAGAATAGAGAACCGCTGTTGTTCTCGCGGATATTGATATCTGCAAGACAGTTGTCACTCTTCTGCCTCTTATCCCATATCGCCTTATTGCTTGGTGATATCGGCGTGCCGCCATCTTCTATAAACTCGGCAAAGCGTACAGGATCTTCCTTGAAACTAAGTTCCAACTTCGGCAACTTGTATTCCTTGCGATGCCCGACGAAGAAAACACGCTCACGAGCCTGCGGCACTCCCATAGTCGCACTGTTTAACAAAAACACCTGCACATCATACCCGATATCGTTCAATCGCTTCACAATGCGCTTGGCATACGATTTGGCATTACCCTTGACAATTCCCGATACATTCTCCAACAGACAACACTTCGGCATCAACTTGGCAATCGTATTGCAGTATACGAACACAAGATCATCCAACGTCTGCATCTTCTGCCCCTCGGCAAACTTCTTTTCCTTGCCCCAGGCACTCTCTCTGCTTCCAGCCATTGAGAATGTTGAGCAAGGCGGCGAACCGTCCAACAGGTCAAGATTATACAACTCTGCCGGCAGCTCCTCGATATTGTTGAAATCTCGGATATCCATATTGAACAGATATTCAGGATGATGGTTCTTGTTGTATATATCCGCGATCTTCGGGTCAAGTTCCACGCCACCAAGATGATGGTAACCTGCAAGTTTGTAGCCCATCGATGAACCGCCGCCACAAATAAATGTGCCGAACACTTTCTTGCCATGTGCCTCGATACCCTTTGCGGGATATCCGTCACTTATACGCCATGCGTACGGAAATCTGTGCTTACTCTCCATACTCCATAAGTATTTTGACCAGCGCACGAGCGTTGTCCTTATCCACTTTGTTAAGTTCCTGCTTAACATACTTGAACTCTTCGGGAGATAGGGTAAAAGTAAGGTCTTGGGTGCTTTCCCCCTCCTCCTTAGGTTCCTCCCCCTTATTTTCTTCTGGCATATCTATGCCGAATGACGACAGATCATATTGCGCCCATTCCTCTGCAAGTGCATCTGTATCCCACTTGCCATAGGAAAGATTGTCTTTAATGACATATCGGCGTAATTCCTCCACCGTTGTTTCAGGAGGAATTACCTTGCAAGGTGCTTCTTTGTATTCCAGGCGCTCCATTGCACGCAGTCGCATATTTCCGCCCAGCACAACAAAGGTTTTGCCCATCTGCCACACTTCCAGCTCTCGGTAATGTGCCATGTCAGGATCCTCCTGCAATGAATGCACCAGATTGTCGTAATCATCCTCGGTCAATGTACGAGGATTCTTTGGTACTCCCGGTATCTGCCCCTCATTGCCTCTCAACTGGGACATCGGGATAAACGTCGTTTCAATAACTTTCTCCATATCTATTCCTCTACTTCGTTAAACGCATACCATCCCATCACGGTCAAAAACGCAGTCTTTATGTCGGCATTGACTAATGCCAGTCTCTCCTTGACATACAGCATCGACTCTTTTGTAAGGGTAATTTTCAGGGACATCTCCTCATCGAATGTATCGACGTCAATCTCCTGCGACGTATCGAAGTCCTGCTCCTTTACCTGCCATCCGCTCATGTCAAGGCCCATCATGTCCAGCTCCTCATCATTCCATTCATTGTACAGCATATCATAATCCCATTTGCCATACTCGCCATTGTCTTTGAGAATCCAACGGCCTAATACATCCAGCGGCATGTCATCAGGGACAATCTTGCACGGTGCCTTACCAAACAGTTCTGGGTTCTCCTTTGACAGTCCCTTGAGTGCCTTGCACCTCTGGTTACCCATCAGCACACAGTATTTCTCCTTTCCCTTGCCATCGGTGTATCTCTTCACGACCATCTCACGCAGAGACATCTTTTCAGGATCCTGCACGATTGACGCCTTGCATCTTTCCTCGCCCTCTTTGTCTATCAAACGAGGGTTCTTTGGAATGCCTGCAATCTGCCCGTTATTGGGAAATACCAGATTGACATCCAACACCTTAATTTCCGGTTTATACTTTAACTCACGATTCATATCTTGCAAATTTAATAAGAATTGTTTATTCCGTAAGCATTTAGTGTCAGGATTTTAGAAATTTTAAGTTTGAGGTGTAAACATATACACACATATACACGCCCCCTCTCTTACTCTCCCCCAATCCTCATATACACAAAAGGCGTGAGGAGCACCCATATTTGCCCCACACGCCATTTTCTAACCTTGTGCCTTGTCTTGCTTACGCTCACGTCTGCCTTGCTTACGCTCACGTCTGCGACGACGATACTCACGCTGTTTGTCTGCCTTGTACTTTCGCTTCTTGGCGTCCATAGCAGCCCTCTCAGCCATCTTTTCAGCCATCTGCTGATTCTCTGCCTGAACATTGAGCAGCCCAAGCTCCAACTCGCCGATACGCTTCGACAGGGAATCTTTCTCCACCTGATGCGCATTGATAATCATCTTCACCTGCTCTTCCAAATCCGTCACGTCCCGCTCATAGGAATCTGACTTGTTTTCAAGCATCTTAATGTAGCCATCGATTCCGAAAAGCGAGGCTACGAACCACTTAAAACCATTCATAACAATTCAAATTTTAGTTAAACACTTATACTATCAACATACCAAAAGGTACCATCTTCCTCTTCTCGTTTTGTCTGGACTGTATTCAACCCTTTGTGCTCGAAAGGTTTGCGACCATCCCACTGTAATATTGCACTCCTTAAAGCGAGTGACGCATTATCCAGATCCTTGTCGTCAAAAGGATTATAAATATATCGGGCAAATCCTCGCAACGAGCCATTTTCAATATACGCATTGATATAGTGAACATACGTGCGATAACTCAGATAGCCTGGAACATACGTCTCTCTCGGGTAATATATTTCTTCCTCTGGTACGCCATGCCATTCATCCTCGGTGTAATACTGTACGCCCATCCTGCCATACTCATCTATCGTATGCACCATCTTGTACGGTTTTAGGATATCACAGCACTTTGTTTTCTTACCGTTGTTTTCCCTCTCCCACGTTGATATCAAGAGCAACTCTCTGGGGGGATCCTCAACTATTGCTTTTACTATCTTCGTCATAATTATATTCCTTTGATTAATCCAATGTTAAACGGTTCACCGTCATAAGCATACAGCTTGCCATCCTTTGTTTCCCAATGATCATTGTCATTCAGTTTGCAACATCTGTCGCAATAGTGATGGTTATCTGTAGTAATAAGCCAGCCAGAGTCATTTGCTTTATCCTCTATTTCGTTAGGGGTATCGCAGTAGCATACAAAGCCTTCTTCTGTCATAAACTTCTCACCACACCCATCACATACAATCTTAAAAGTATTAACTTCTATTCTCATGTCTATTCTATCTTAAAGTTATCAGCCAATTCGCTGAGTCCACAAAGGCGTAACGCATGTTGGAGTAGATGGACATAGCGTAGAACCATCTCAGATTCTGCGATACTAATATCAATCCTGCCATCTGTTAGATACAGGATAAAGAAATCATCATCTTCCTCGATATAATACCTGTAACGCCATCCGTCTTCGTCTAATTCAAAACCATTCGCCTTCAATATCTCCTCTGTGAGAGGGATAGGATATACTTGGTATTCATCGTATGTATAATCGTTATCTTCTACATCTATGTGCCAACCATCATGTAATGACACAACTTTTGAGGTTCCATCATCGGTTTTTACCCAATCCCCTATCATCAATTCACTTGCTTTCATAGCTACTTCTCCATTGCTTTTATAAGTTTGTCATAATCACTATTTCTATCATCAAAACTGCCATAAGATATCGTAAATTCATCTACCTTCAAATCATAGCAATATAAGAAATGGTAGTCACCACCATAGGATACTCGCTTAATGTTATCAGTGTTGATAACAGTGCCGTATTTGTCATTTAGTCGTATTATCATACTACACCCTCCATTGCTTTACGATAACCTGCTTTGTATATTTCTTTTAGCTTATTGAAACTAATTTTACCGTCAAAGTAATCACTATTTAGGACTTTAAATATATCATCAACAGCGAGCTTATCCAGTTCTTCCTCGTTGATAGGTTCTTGCCATTCGGAAACGATATCTAACCCAGAGGGAAACTCTTTACAATTTAAATAACCGTAACTATCTACAAGTATGTCGCATGACGAAAGAAACAAGTGGTGAAACTCATCATTCCCATTTTGATATATAGCCATTCTACCTGCCCTTGTTCGGAACTTATCACCGAACTTTGCGTTTTCAAATATGCTTGTCATAATATAAAACTTTCATCTTTAATAGTTTCTTTTGTATAGCCACCTACACCATAACATCTTTTATAATGCTCATCTAACTCATACTCTTGTTTGTCAAGAGATTCTGCATCTACCCCAACAAATAGTTGGTCAACGGAACTACCCTCGTATGAGGTGTATCTAATAATACGTTTCATAATTACTTCTTGTTATTACTTAATTTTTTCAGCACATTATCAGCACTTTTTATAAGCTTATCCAGATGATAAGATGAAGAACTTAGATACTCCAACGCAGCGTCTATGGCTGCGAGAGTTGCTTCTTTGCGAGAACGTTCATATATTCCTATAGTACCTATATCATCATGTTCAAGTGCTGTATAATTTCTTGCTTCTTCAAAATTAAAACCTTGTTCTTCAAGCCAGCCAATCATCTGCTCTGCGGTAGGCGTTTCAAATTTACCACGCTCTCTATTGTCAAGAGTGTCTTTGTATTTGATTGGCGCACCAAGTTCAAAAGCCTTCTTTGTTTGCTCTTCGGTGCAATATAAAGTGTATCGGTTCATAATTATTCATTTTATCTTCTACGTATCTATCAGCAATCCAAGATTGCTCACTTACGTCAAAAATTTTACTTGCTTCTTCTCTAAAAGATTTTTCTATACAAACTCCAATTTGAATCATATTACTTAATCAAATTATTAGTTACAAGATACTCTATCGCTGCAATGATGGCTTCTTCGGGGTCAGGATAGTTGTGTCTATCATCTATATCGAATAAATATATCGGGTTTTTATAGTCTTTATTATCCCACATGTTCGCATCTATATTGTTAAAACGCTCCGAAATCTCTATACTTATTTTCTTCTCTCGCCACAGCCAAAGCCAAACTTCCATTGCGTATGGCATATCAACTAAAGTTGAGGTGTCGATACCCCAAGAATCGTAATCATATCTACTTGAGAATGACCCATCATTGTTATAAACATATTCAGTGACACCTTGCGGATACCCAGCCTCTTTAAGGGCTTTGGCTACTTCAAATGATACTCTTTTTAGTTTCATATTCGTTCCTCCATTGCTTTTGCTTTTAACAATCGCTTTAAATTATTATGCTGTCGGTTGCTTTGACACCAACTGCAAGTTCCGTGATTACGGCATGAACGGCAATATAGCTTTGCTCCTCTATATTGCTTTCTACGTTCCTTGCCGTAGTATATTGCCTTGTATAAACTCATATTTCACTTTGTTACTATTACCTGGAATGGCTCTTGCTCCGGAAGTTCCACAGTTCCGCAAAGTTCGTCTACGCTCTTCGGGTCGCCATCCTTACGCTGTACAAAGAACTTACCGCCACACAGTTTATTCCTTTCTTTTCTTTTGCAAACCTTGCCATGTTTGTCGAACAGGAGGTTGCAATAATGGAACGTCTCAGGATGATGATAAGGAAAACCCGTATCGCACAATAGAAAGTGCTTGCATTGTAAACAGTCCACAGTCTATTCCTTCTTTTCGTTCTTCTTGATGAAAGGTGGGGAGCGCCAATACACCACTCCCTCACCTCGTTTTGCCTGCCAGTACCACAACCAATCAAAATACCGACCGACAGAGAATAATTGCCCGCGTATTAAGGTCAGCAGAAAGACCTTTTGATTATTTACCATAATTCTGGTAGCAGTCATCTATGTACTTATACATATTTTTACACCATTCATCTGCAGGTTTTCCATACATGCTTATGGCTTTGTGTCTTACACTCTTGATACAGGAGAACCTACCAAGGTAAAATGAATTCATGTCACTTTCTCTACTTTCCTCTAACGTCACACCTCCCAATAGGTGTATGAACCAGTTCTTAATCTTCTTCATTGTTTTTTTGTTTTATTGGTTATTTTCATTCTCAGCGGCAGATTGGCATATATCCAGGCTATAAGACCTGCATCCCGCTCATCCTGGTTATGCCTGCCGGTCACACCGGTTATCATCGTAAACTCCTCAGCAGTAATCTTTCCGTCCTTGCCTTTCCAGCATTTTCTCAACGGATCTATCGTATCGGTCGCAACACCACAGTATTTGAACATCTCCAAGATCTTTCGCCCTGTCTCATGATTCCGTCCTATACTCATGCCTATGCGTGAGGCGACATTTGCCGATGCTCCAGGCTTTAGGTGATAATTGGTCAGATTGAACCATCCCCGCTCCACAACAACCACAAGCCTCTTGTTTTGCTCTGTGAGCCTCTTATGCTCCTTGAGCACCCACTCAATCAGCTCAGGAAATTTCAGTCTGTCCAGGACCAAAGAACGGGCTTCCACAAGCAAATATGCATATCCACTTTCCTCGCAGTCTGGGTCAATGCCTATCACCACGTCGGGTTTATTGTCCTTTTTCTCCATCAATCGCTTAAACTCTTCCCTTGTCATCTTATATCCTTTGTCTGTTGATACAACTGTCGGTCATATTCCAAGAACCGGTCACACTTCTGCCCACATCCTCCGCCTCGCTGACACGCCTTGCAAAATGCTTGGCGTGCCTTATTCATCACGCGAGACTTCAAGGTCATCCTGGAATAGATATTGTTTCTATCTTCGTCGGTCATACTGTCAGTTATTAAATAATACTTGGAACTTTCTATTCTTCAATGTCGGAAATCTCTCCAAAACCGCCTTGGTGATATCCTCTTCGTCAACATACTCGATAATACGATCATCTTCAAATTCAATCCCCCCCCCCACATCGCGCTTTATGCGTCCGTAAAAGGTCTGCCCATTGTTAACCATTACGTCAATATCAATTTTCATATCTCAGCTTGAACTACTGGGTTACTCTTTCTTTCTCCTATACGCCATGCAGAAGTCAAAGTCAATCATGTAGTCACAGGCAAACGGCGTAATCTTGCTAACCTTTATCTCATCTGGCTGCTTCTCATTCTTGAATGACTCTGTTATCTCCTTGTTGGCAATGGCGCTCGCCGAATCCGCATCGTACGCAAACACGAGGAACTTCCGTGTGGTCTTTGAGGCAAACGCCCCGTCATTATCCATATCGTAGTCGATGATATCCACGAACACCTGGAACCACGAGCAGCGTTCTTTCTCTTTATCGGTCATACTATCATCATCGTAGATAATGCGTCCGCCCAGCTTCTTTACTTCGCTCACCTGATAGTAGTCGCATCCCACAAGCTCCACAAAATCCTTGGTGCATACAATGGCATTCTCACATCCATCTGCCCACAACAGGAACTTTCTTGGAATGTTATCAACGTTGCCCTTTACGACAAATGGGGTGAATGGACCATCCCAACAGTCTCCACGTCGCATCTGATTGGTTACGACCACCTCGTTGATTTCTCCAGCTTGCTGATGGAACATGATGGTCTGGATGGCGTTGTCATCCAGAAATATTCCCTTTTTCAGGATAACCTCTTCTCTCTCGATAGTAACTAATTCCTTTGTTTCGCTGTCGATAAAGTCCTCTGTCCACTTCCTGGTCAGACTCTCTCTGAGGCGCTTGCCTCGCATACTACGAAGGTCCGATGTTACCTCCACAACTTCATTCACTCTGGCATCCTTGCCATTTACATTGACTTTCTTCATTTTTCTATATGGGTTTATTGGTTATTTTCCTGCCATCGTTTATACTCTTCGGTGAGCCCGTACTTTGCAATGTCGCCGTTCTTAAACATTCCGACAAGCGAATTCGCCACAAATTTGTTGCACTCACCATTCATCATTCCGAGGATCCTTTGCCTCGTATCATTGAATTTCTTTATTGCATGCACCTCCGGATCTACATCCTCAACGACATACTTCTCTGGTTTATCCTTTGGCTTCTTTACCTCTTTCTGCTCATCCTTAATCTTCAACCTCAACCAGTTGTTGAAGTATTGCTTGCAATCGGTCAGATCTATCGGCGTCTTGGCCATACAACGTAAGTGCGAACAAAACTCCCTTATTGAATCATCTAAGTATAGTCCATCCTTTCGGTAATTCATACACATGCTTTCTTTCCAGATAATCGCTTTAAGCAGCTCCTCCTGGTATTCCTTTATAACATCACCCTCTATAGAGGCGATGGTGGAGGATTTTTCTTTTTTTTCTTTTTCTCCATCATCGTTAGATGATTTGGTATTGGTATTGGTATTGGTATTGGTATTGGTGCCTTTTGTGGTCACTTGTGCACAATTGTGGTTCGTTGTGGTTGGTTGTGGCTCGTTGTGGTTGGTTGTGGCTCGTTGTTCTCGTTTATTTGCTTCTCTAACAAGTGCCAGCTGCCTACGAGTTTCGCATACATCTGCATAGGCCTTCAAATCCTCATCGATAGCCACCTTGTTCTCAGTATACGCCATCATTACCAGGTTGTATTGGTCAGGGTGTTGTTGTTTGAGTTCTTGCTGTATAACCTCAACCTGATTGATATCTCCCATCGAATAGAAAACGATCATCTTGAACAGGTATCCTGCAAGGGTGTAATCCATAAACCCTACCTGAATACTCAGCCTATCAAAGTAGATGTTCACTTTCTTTGGCCGATCGGTCTTTTTCTGCTTTGCCATAAACTTGTGTATTAAATGCGGAAACAGTACCCTCTGTCACTGCCCAAACAACCTCGCAGGTATATGTCATTACAACACATACAAGGGCTGCTTCCGCTTATTCTTCTATCTGGGTTGTGTTTGGTTTGACTCCACAAAATTAAAACAAAATCCTCATTCTCCTGCTTTTACTATAAACATTTTAACGCAATTTGGCATTTCATATCGTTTATCACCAAAACAATTAAAACGGCATATCATCATTGTCGCTAACGTTTACCGTAGGCACGTTTATGTTGCCTTGTGTACTCTTGAATACACTCGCATTACCGAATATAACCTGCATTGCCTTTAACTCGTCCTGCGTGAGTTTTTCACGCATATCCTTGCCTACCTCCAGGCGCAAACGATGCGAATTGCCGAAACTATCATCTTCAGGGAGATGGGTGTCAGGGTTCCTATTCTCCCACATCATCGCATTGATATACGCCGATTTCGGCTTGTTCTCAGTCATGCCGATAAATATGTCATTATCATCGACTGGAATAACCACACATCTCTTGACTCCAGTCTTGCCCTGGATATTAATGATTCCCGCCTTGTGCAGACGGAGAAGGTTGATTTTTACTGAAAAATTACTCATATTTTATTGAATTAATAACTCTTTCCTCTTTGTTTTATAATTGATCAATTCTATGACATTGCAATAGTAATCCATATCCATCATTTCTGATGTGTAATCCAAAATCTTTTTCACATCTCTCGCCTCTTCAATCAGCTCATTAAGGCGTTCTTTGTCTTCATCAAATTCAGCATTAATATAAAAATTTTCCTCCTTTGCTATCAGGACCTTGACAGCAATTACCAACGTCGCAAACTGCGATACTGTAAGTTCAATCTTTACTTTTTTACTTTTTTTACTTTTCTTCATTTTTAGATAACAAAAAAATGGGGAGGGTGCATTCAAAAGAATCATAACTACTAATCTATCACTATGCACAAAACTCAAAAAAACAAATTACCAATGGCGCTTGAAGCACCACTCCCCTGGTTTTACAATTTACGGCTTGATTGTCTGTATCGTTATCTGTGAACCATGCTCAAGGCTGCCATTGGCAATCTCAAGCAACAGGCTTAAAAGCGCCTGATGTTGGCTCTTTATGTCATGATTGTATGTCCTTACATCCTGACCACCATCCTTTGTTATATATGCTATCGTCTTTGTCATAATCAATCGTTTTTATCTTTGTTGTCTATGCCATAATCTAAAGATCTATCGTCATACCTGCATCGGCAATATATGGGACGACTTCTGTTTCTTCCAGGACACGGTTAGCAAATTTTGCCGCATTGGAATTGTCATCACTCAAATGGATAAGGATTACCGTCGCATCTTTGCCAACCTTGTTCCTCCTCAGGACTTTTGTTGTCTGCTCTATCTCCATATGAGTTAGCATCAGGCGATACCACCGGCTTGGCGACAGCTTTCCGTTTGCCAGATTCTCCTCTACAATCTCATCGTCATAATTCGCCTCAATCATCCACACATTCACATTTTCAATCTTGTATGGAAACTTGTAGGTGTCGGTGGCAAAGACCAGCTTGCCAAACTCCTCATGCTCCACAAGGTATGCATATGTGGGTGCATCTTCATCGTGATATGCCGTTATCGGCAATATCTTGAATCCGCCTAACTGGTAGTAGTGCCCCGCATCTACCGCCTTTGCGTATGTCATCGACGACATTGCGAGATCTACAAATACTTTCCTGTGAGCAAGAACAGGGAATCCTTTGCACAGATACTCACCGATGTGCTTTGCGTGGTCCTGATGCTTATGTGATACAAGGCATCCTTTTATCGTCGACAGCTTGAATCGACATGCCTTCAGCATCTTTTCCCACTTGCAACCACATTCCAAAAGCAGCCTCTCATTCTTTGTCTCAATGACATAACCGTTGCCCTTGCTCGAACTTCCTATGATATGTATTTTTGCCATATTGTTTGGTTAAATGTGGGGAGGGCGCCTTGGCTAACCCATCCCCACCAGGACACGAAAAGAAGTATTATATTGTTGGAGCCTGCGATTTCACTCTGCTTGGCTTGGCTTCAGGAGCTGGGTCGCCTCCCGCAATCTCCACAGCCTCGGCATCTTCCGTAATCACCTTTACCTCCTCGGCATTGTCACGAATCTTCTTGAGCTCATCAATAGGTTCTTCCTCATCCTCTGGCTCAAAGCCAAGTGCCTTCAACTGCTCCGATGCCTTACCAAGGTCGTACTTCACAGCTCGCTGAATGACTGTTTTCTTTGCCATCTCGTCAGGGAAATTCGTATGTGCGGTTGTGGTGCCTTTCCCATTACCCATCGCCCAGGCTTTTTTTATCTGGTCGAAAGTCATGACGGTCATCATCTCTGAACCGTCCTCGTAGGTTACAATGGCGTATGCAGCCTTGATTTTGCTGTTATCGATATTCTCCAAGGCTGTCTGGTGTTCAACCAACTGATACTGACCTTTGCGGTCAACGGTATAAACGAACTTGTCCTTTTCGTAGATTACCTGTGCTGTTACATCGGCAATCGGTGTATCTCTGATTGCTCGCATCATCTTGCCTCGGTAGTCCTCCTGGTATCGCAACTGGTCACCATAGGCGATGAAATATCCGTGAGCATTAATCAGGGTCTCACCCCGAAGAACCATTGACAACATCGCATTGACAATTGACACGTTTGTACATTCGTCGATAACTGCTTTTTTGTCCTTGGTTTGAGTCTCTTGGAGCACCAGCCACGCATACTTGATTGCATTCGAGGCGTTATATCCCTCTGGCAACATCATACCTGCGTCCTGCAATGCGCTGATTCTGTCCATGACTTTGATTTCCATTTCCTCTCCCATCTTCTTTACAGAGGCAGGATTACTGCTAACTGTCTGTGGCTTTGGGGCCTGTGCCTGACTGGCACCATTAAAAATATCGTTCATTTTGTTTTGTGGATTATGGTCGCCCACCCATCAGGATGGGCAACCGGTTAATATTATGCGTGAATAACTTGCATCTCGTTTTCCATTGTCACAACCAGGCGAATCTGCTGTGCCTGCGTCATATACACCCTGTTGATACCCTCGGCATCATCGACGAAGCAAGGTACGGAAATACCCTTGTACATTGATATGGTGTCAATCATCTCCAGACCTGCATTTACTCTCTCAGCATGACTTCCATCCTTGTACTCGGTAACACCGATAAAACACTTGCAACATGGTTCTATATTGCCGTTGAGGTGACGGTTGAACATCTTGAATGTAATACCTCCAAAGAGACTGTTCACTCTGTTCTCCACATCCTCAATCATTGCAATCTGATACTCCTTTGCCAGTTCTCGCTCTTCTTGGATTGACGCTTTCTGTTCCTGCAGTTCCTTGAACTTTGCCTCGTAACTCTTCACCTTTTGGGTGTAGTCGTCTATGACGGTACGAATACCAAGCGACTTTATCAGGGCATCACGCTTTGTCTTTAATTCGGATATCTCCCTACGGATGTTGTTTATCTCTTCCTGCTCGCTATTGTCGTTCATCACCTCATTTCGCTGTGCCCTGAACTTTGCTATTTCGCTTGTCAATGCCACAATAACCTCGCTCTGGCGCTCTCTTTCCTCGATTGTTGGTATCTGCTCCGCCTCTGCACATTGTACCTGATACAGGGTAGATTTGACTATCTCATCAAGCCTCTTTAACTCGGCATCGTTATCCGCCGACAGCACGCTTGCAACAATACCTTTCTTTGTCGACAGTTTTAGTGAGAGTGTCTGATATCTCTCGTTGGCCTTTAGTTTGTCTTGCCAATTTACAGGTTCTGTCTTTAGCAACTGCTCGAGCTCGTAGTTGAGTGATTCCAGTTCTGCCTCGCCCTTGTCAATGAGTTCCTGGTGTCCTCTTATCTGGCTTCTCAGACCTTTCTTGTACTCTCGCATCTGCGCTGCCTCTTCCTCCAGACCTGCTTTCTTCATCAGATACGTCGCATCGCGTTCCTTGCGTAATCGTATCTGCTCAGATTCAGGCAATGGCTGGTGGCAGGTAGGACAGAACGACTGGGTTTCATCATCAAGGGAATCCTCATTCTCCTGCCACTCCTTGCAGAATGCGGGATACTTAACTTCTTCTACCTCTCGCAACAGATCACTGTAACGTCCGCCTATCCTCACATGATCCTCGATACGCTTCTTGGCTGCCTCGATAGCACGGTTCTTTTCTTCAATGGCTTTGTTGCGAGCGTCATTGCTTGCCTTTGCCATCTCACAAACCGACTTCTTGATATCTTCCATCTCTCTCTCGATAGACTGTATATCACCCGAAGTGCCTGACTCAAGCTCGGCCTTGCGGGCATTCCATGCCATTTGAGCCTCGTAGGCCTTGGTCTTGGCATCTTCTACCCTCTTACGCTTTTTGAGATTCTCATCGTCATGCTGATGTATGATCTTTACTTTTTCAGCGCTGATGTCATCCGTGCACTTCATAATCAGGGAGGTGAATTCTTCTGCCTTTGCCTGTTTTGCCTCAATGGCTGTTGTCGGTGTGGCGAGCTTGTCAGTAAGGGTCTTTTCCTTATCATCCAACTGTGCTACCTCGGCTTCCAGAGCATCAAAATCATACTGTGCCTTGTACGCCTCAATACCTGTCTTTAACTCCTTGATACGACTTTCTACATCGGTTGCCGACTTGTCAATCTCCTTGATGCGGTAGGCAATGCCCGAGAAGTACGAGGTGAAGTCCAAGCCACCCATCTTCTTCAAGATCTCCACAAACTCACTGTTCTCATTAGCAAACTGCTCTGGCGACTTCTCGCCTACAATGTCAATAAGAACTGCACGCTGTGCCTCTGCTTTCAGGGAGAAAAATACATCACTCTTTGCAAGCACCTTGAACAATCCCTCATCACATAGGGATGCTATATATTCCTTGTACTTGGTTTCGGTAACACGACATCCATTGACAAATGACTCCGTATGGTGACCTGTCAGCTCTTCTTCTGCTCCTCGCTTGCTTGTCCAGTCCTCAACATATCTACGCTCCAGGATTACCTCCGAACCATCCACATCAACTGTTAAGGTTACAATGTGGTCAAGATGCGGGATTGGCTTCAAATCCTCGCCATTTGTCTTGATACCAAAACTTGTGTTGCCATTGCTGTCCTTGCCGAACAATACCCACCAGCAAGCATCAGCGATGGTTGTCTTGCCTACTTTGTTGCGACCCTGAATGATGGTCACATTCTCACCGAACTCGATAACCCTGTTTCGGGTGCCCTTGAAATTGGTGAGGGAAATCTTCTTAAACTTAATTTTCATGTCCTTTTGTTGTTTGGTTATTGAATTTTTGTAATCGCATCAATTATCGAACTTCCAGTTATGACTTTCTGGAATGTCACCGCCCTTGTCTTGGCTACCAGGCGACCATCTTCTATCATCTTATAGACAGTGGTTCTTGAAACCTGAATGGCTCTGGCGGTGAATGAGATTGCGTATAAACCGTTTGCCTTGATCTCGTCAGGAACTGTTGCTATCATATCTTATTTGCCTTTTTCAGCTCTCTGCGGATTGTCATCTCGGACACTTGAAAGTGTTCTGCCAACCCTCGGATTATGTCAGAGACTTTCGCATCCGCATTGTGAGCCTTTGTGTCATCAAACTCTTTGATAATTCTCTCGTTGCGCTTCTTCAAACGCTCTACTCCTCTACTGCTGATTATCTGTACCATCTTTCTGCTTTTTTTTCTGCTCTCTCTCATCGCCCCACATCCAGATGAATGACGACAGGAAGAAAGCGTAACCCATAACTACGGCGTTTGCCATTGAACTTAAATTCCCGAATACCACGGTCATCATCATAACCGTAAATACTACATAAGATACCATTTTCATAATGCTGTTGTTTTAATTTTTACTTTAGAGGAAAGAGGGGATTCGAACCCCAGTCGGAATGAGTTATTTCGTGGTGCAGTACAATTTCGTTTACCATTCCTTACCACCTGGCTTCCCGTAAACCTCCGTGTTTCACAACAGGGAGGGAAACTTAATAATAGACTAATTATCATTAAACTAATCGTATAGAGACCTACACATACCTCCGTATGAATGGGGGCATTCCAGGGAATCGAACCCTGCCGAATCGTGGGTTGCACCTTTTCGGATACCTTCTCAATACTCTTTCGTGCCGAATTGTCTGCTGGCACTGCCCGCAATAGAACATAATAACATAAATTTCAGCATCGACTATTATTTCAATGGTGGTTTCGGAATACTCCGCCTCTCAGCATGGTAGATTGATAGCCATTCAATTGCTTAACCGTGGGATTCGCACCCACCCGACGCCTTTTCCGCCGTAGTTTAATTTGTTAATAACTGAATTTACTAAATCTTTGTATTTCAAAGACCACAATGAACTAATGTCAGTGTGTAGCCACACCGCTGTGTGGTTGTAGGGCTCTGCGGAGTCGAACCGCTTTCAGAGCCAAATTTTGACAGGAAACAAGGATGTTCTCAAGTTATTCTGGTGGCACCGATGCCTACACTCATCGGTGGTATAGTATTCAGTGAGGTGTTGCCACTCCCACCATCCTTGCTGTTTACCTATCAGCTGCCGTTGCCTTCGCCCTATTTTTCAAAACGCCTGACTTTCACAAGGGAGGCGTTTTATCCACGCTTGGATTTGCTATAATACAAATATTTGCGAAATATCATATTTATGAGAAAACTTTCATTTCACTTTCAAAAACTCTGCACATTCGTATGCAACCTGGTAAACCAGCTTGTCATAAACTTCAATACCAGCAGCAACAAGCGCATCACGCTGAGAATAAGACAAAAATTCATCGGCATTTTTGGTTGCTTCACTCCAGCTTACGCCATTAATGGAAGAATAAACCTCGAATACATCTGCTTTGATTTCATAGAGTCTTTCAGCTTCTTCCTTTGCCTGAATGGCTTTCTTAACTCGACTTTGGTTCATCTTGCACCACATCTTGCAGAACTCATCCTTGTCAAGATCACTGTGCATATATACCTCGTTAATCGCTTTGAACTCGTTAACGCCAACCTTTACCTGCGTTCTCTTCTCAAATTCGCTTGCTAACATTTTCTTTTCGTTTTATTTGGTTTTTACTAATTTTTTATTATCTTTGTAGCAACATTTGTGAATACATTTGTTGTTTCGTTTGCAAAGATATAACCATTTGTGGAAACTACCAAACATTTGGTGGGTTGTTTTTGTATGTATGTGGATTATTTAACGTTTATTTACTAAAATCACAGTAATTATGTCTACAATCGTTGAAAGAATCAAGGAGATTATCTCTTCGCTCGGCATAACCGAAAATCGCTTTGCTGGCGAAATTGGTGTTAATTCTCAGACCTTGAACAATTACACATCAGAAAAAAGAAAGGTCGGAATGGATGTTATCGACAAAATACTTATTAAATATCCGCAGATCTCCGCCGAATGGTTAATGAGGGGCGTTGGCGACATGCTTTGTTGTCCAGCATCATCAACAATTGAAGAAGATATATTCAATGGCGTTCAGCAAAACAATATCACAGGCGACAACAATATGCACATAGGCGACGCCGTACTGACGAAGGAAAACGAAATGCTCAAACAGCTCCTTGCCGAAAAGGAAAAACAACTTGAAGAAAAGGAGAGGATGATACAGGTGCTCTTAAACAAATAAACTATGACCGTCTTTGACATCATCAGGTCTGCTGACAGGCATATCATTGATACCATCGGTGGCAGCGCCAAATTCCGCAAATTGGCTCGCATGCTCATAGGTTCTGTTCCAGGGATAGCAACCCTTACAATGACATTCCATGTAGGGTTTCTCTTACTCGGATACGACTATGATCTTGCAGAGAACCTGTTTGAATACGCATTCATTTGGTTTCTCCTGCTCACCATCCTCTCAATATCTTTCGAGTTCTGCTGGGTACATCGCGCGTTCTGCGCGTACAATTATCTAATAAGCCAATGTATCAGGTTTCAGGACCATATCGGATTTGGCGAATATCTCACACCTGCACGATGGATTGCATTCCTACTGGGTGTATTTCTTATCTACGCTTTCATCCGTGAAAGGTGCTGGCACACATTCACGGAAAAAATAAAGAACCAAAAATAACAATTAAAAATTCAACAACTATGAATCAGGAAATTGACAAGACACAGGAATTTATCGACCGCATGAACGGAAAATCAGCTAACAGTACAAACGACAATAAGGATAACGAGTCATCAGACGCCGTATCGGGTACTATAAACGCCTGCGGATACATCTGCCTCATAGGTGGCATCATCTTGTTCTTTGCCGGTCTTACTACAGGATCCCTCGAATTAAGCATCGTAAGCATCACAACTGCTATATCCTCCGTTTTCTGGTTCGGCTTTGCTCGCATAGTCAAGGCTGCAACCATCTATATAGACAAAAATAAGAAATAATGCAGAACGAAATCTCAACCGCGATCGTCACCCGCTTCTTTGATGCTGTCCGTACACTCATTGAGATGAAGCATATCCGTGGCGTCAAAACCTTTACGGACAAGTATAACATCAACAGGTGGAATTTCCTCTCCCTGGAGAAAGAGCCCCACCGCAACATGTTCGAGCTCGAATGGATGTATTACCTGTGCCGCGACTACAATGTGTCGCCCTACTGGCTTTTGTCAGGCGAAGGCGAAATGTTTACCGATGGCATAATCCAGAAAGTGGTAAACACCATGAAAGAGCAAACCTCTATGGGGACGGTGAAAATCGTCTGATTTGTCGCCAATCGTGCAAAAACCGTGCACACCCATAATCAACTAATTGCTCCTACCCAGTAAATAAAGGGCAATCGACACAACAACAACCTTTTGCAAAGGAAATCAGGGATAAAATACTCGTCAGGGTCGATTTTACCTGTTTCCCTTGCAAACGGCGTATACACCAATTCCTGCGCCATCTGTACGAAGTTGTCCACCTTTGCCCATTGTCGAACATCATACCGTGCACATACCGTGCACATTGCCAATATGGTAAAATTATCATTCTACCTCGACACAAGACGATACAAAGGGAATGCAGTACCTCTCCGTCTTATCATCCGACACCGCAACAGCTCGGCATCTATTACCTTGCCCGTTAAGGCCATCCCTGAACAATGGGACGAGCAACAGGGTAAACTCAAATCATACCCAAAGAACAAACGCCTCGAACATCCAAGAAAGGAAAAGATTAACGACTATCTGACACGACTCATGTTGGATTGCGAGGACGCTGTGCGTGGTCTCCCGATCAATTCATCAGCTCCGGATCTAAAGACTGCCATCCTTAAAGCCATTGGTGTCAACACTGACACAAACACATCAAAGACTTTTGTTGAGGTGTTCACCGCATATGCACACGAACGCAATGCAGAAAACACCCAGAACCTCTACATGTACACCCTTTCTGTCATCCAGGCATACGATCACAACATCGGACCTAAACTGTGCACGGCAATAACCTCTGAATGGATAAAATCATTTTTCAAATGGTTGGAGCGTCAGGGATTGAGTGGAAACACTATCTGGTTACACTTCTCCCATCTGCGTGCAGTTCTCAAGCATGCCCACAAATGCAAGTACATTAACGATATACCGGTTGCCGACATCTCGATACGTCGCAAGGAAACTGCCAAACGCTCCCTCTCAGTCTCTCAAATACGCTATCTCTATAACTTATCCACCGAAAACGTTACAGACCGACACGGCAAGAAATTGCCTTATTTTGCAGACATCTTCCTGTTGTCGATATATCTGCGAGGCATCCGCCCGGTAGATCTCGCAAATCTTACCGATGATAATGTCATCAACAACCGCCTCGAATACACTGCACAAAAAACCGGCACTAACTACTCCATCAAGTTAGAACCGGAAGCCCTTGCCATCATTAACAGGCACAAAGGTAAGCGCCATCTTATCGACATTCTTGACAAGTATACCTCATATCAGTCGTTTTTCAAGTCTCTTAACAAGTCGCTCCGAAACATAGGTATATCAGGAAAATTTTATCCTCAGCACGTCAAGATGAAGGAAAAAGCACTCTTCCCCAAGATATCCGCATACTGGGCACGCCACAGCTGGGCTACTATTGCAGCCGAATTGGAAATCCCTATTGAAACTATTTCACACGGTCTCGGACATATGATTGGCGGAGACATCACCCTTGTATATGTGGCATACCGGCAAAGTAAGGTTGACGACGCAAACCGCAAGATCATTGACTACATCTTGAATGTTAAGTAGCCTTTTCACGGCAACAGTCGCATAACAGGTGCCTACACGATGGGAATAAAGCCCTTGCAACATCTCCCTGTATATATCGCACCTCTTCGCCCTCCAGGCTAATCTTGTCTGCCATTGCTATGTGCGTAGCAAGATGCCCTGTCTCATGCACAAAAGAGTCAAAGAACTCACAAGCGTTACTTGTAAGTTCCGTTACCATAATAGACTCCCTTTTACTGTAGTTCGAGTAGGTGATTCCGCCATTCAACTTGTCGTCAGACATCGATGCATATGCGCGCGCACACATATTGCGCGATGCTCCCAACCCTGCCATCATTGCCACTATCTCGGTAGCAAAGTAACAATCTACTGCAAAGAAACAATGCACCACCCAGTCATAACGGCTGATGTATAATGTCGTTCTTACCATATCCAACCGCCTTTATATAATATCCTCCCAATCGATAGGTTGCCCGTTGCCTACCATTGTAGCCAACCAGCGCCTGAAAGGCGTTTCCTCGCTCGCATCCTCATCATCGATGTAATCCTTGACAAACACAACCATATGTTGCTCGTCAGGTATTGATGACTTGTAGTAATCTGCTTTTGCCATGTGGAAAACAAAGACATAATCGTAACCGAACTTATTCTTGATTTCCACGCCATACCGAGACATCAGTTCATCCAACTGCTCTTTCGGCATCATCTCGATCCTCTCGCTACCCTTTCCGCGCATCTTTGATATAGCGTACTCGCATGCCCGCTTTGAGAAATGAAATCCGTAGTTTGAGACGTACTCCCTCATACCAGAAGGTAATACATCATATGAATCTAATGCTTTCATAACTGCTTTTTTTGCTAATGGGAGAGGGTGTGTGTACCCTCTCCCGGTATTCTACATTCGGGTATATCTGCCACTACGACCACGGCGCTCGCCATACTCTTCACGCATGCCGTAACCGCCGCGCATACCCATCTCATCCTCTACAGGATAGCGGTAAGTCATGTCTTCACGCTGACCATAGCCACCTCGCTGTCCATAGCCACCTCGCTGTCCGTAACCGCCTCCCTCGCACATATCTTCCACAATGTCAAGCGCACGATAGAGGATTTCTTTCAATTCATAGGACTTCTCCTTCATAATTATTGCTGTCATACTTGTTGCTCTTTTTGAAGTTAAACATTTGTTGCCATTAACTGCAGTCTGTTTGTGTCACGATTGTAGAAACACATCACCACTCCTCCTGTCGTTGTTGTCAACGATGCTGCCGTTGCCTGCACTCCGTTGAAGAGATAAAGAGGTACATATCCAGTCACTCCTGCCGTACGGAAGATAACAGGCTGTGCTCCTGTGACTACCGCACTTGGTATCTCCACAAAGAATGCGCCCGACCAACTATCATTGAGTGCTCTATGAGGTTGGAATGTGAGTACGAGCGTTTCCACTGCACCGATGGTTTCCAACGAAGGCACACCGAGTAGGGTCGGGTAACCTTTCGTGTTGACTCTGTTTGGATAAGCTAATTCAGCCATAATAAGCCTCCTTTCCTTATGAAAACACATTGCCCTGCTGGTATGGATAACCGCCGTAAGGGAAACCGCCGTACAATGCTGCATTCCAAGCCACGCACGAAGGAACAGGTGTTATAGGAGAATAAGGCACAGTCACAGTCTCAGGCTGCTTGCACTTGATGTCGTTGAGTGCCTGCCAGATTGGTGCCATCTCTGCCTGTCGCTCTGCACGGGCATTAACGGTAGCCAACTGTGCTGTAAGCTCGGCAATCTTGGTGTTCTTTGCCTCGTCCTGCACGGCATCAATCTTAGCAAGAACCGCACGAGTGTTGGCATCGTTGTTAGCAGCAAGAGCCGTTGTCTGCATCTGGGTTGCAGTAGCGATGTCACCAAATCCCTTGGTCATCATATTGGTCTGATTGAGGTTGTTGATTTGGTTCTCGTAACCCATCTTCAAGGTCTCGGTCTTTGCGTCACAGCAACACTGCGAGATTTGGTTTGCAATACTCATGTTGCCCGTGTTGACCGCATTTACCACCTGCGCAGTTGACATACCCAACTGATTACCTACACCACAGATCGCCGACTGCACGCCGTTGATTGCTGTCTGCACTGCATTAAAGTCACAACCGATAGCCGAGGCAAGCTCCTTGATAGAT
>JAZRXS010000058.1:0-4934 GCA_045600325.1 Prevotella sp. | reverse complement strand
GTAGTGAAGAGGAGGAGACTCGAACTCCCACGTCACAATTGACACTACCCCCTCAAAGTAGCGCGTCTACCAATTCCGCCACCTCTCCATTACAATAAGTTTTGTGCCCAGAACAGGACTCGAACCTGCACATCTTGCGATACACGCACCTGAAACGTGCGCGTCTACCAATTCCGCCACCTGGGCAAATTTCCAAGAACGCAAGTTCTTTTTAATATTTAAGAGCGGAAAACGGGACTCGGACCCGCGACCCCAACCTTGGCAAGGTTGTGCTCTACCAACTGAGCTATTTCCGCATCTTTTGTACTCTTGTAGAGTAGCTTTCCTCTGAAAGCGAGTGCAAAGGTATGACTATTTTTGTTACCAGCAAAATAATCCCAAGAAAAATGCTTCAAAACCTACTCTTATTTGACACTTATCAAACAGCACCATCTTCATCAGTTCATTTTATCCGCTTTCTTTCCTATTATAAGGTTTCTGGTATATGCCACGAATCCGAAGGACTGTCCAAGCAACAAAACAGGATCCAATCGGATAATTCCATATATAATAATGGTAAGGCTACCCACAAGGCTTATGATCCAGAAGCCTCTTGGCAACAATGACTCACCTTGTTTCCTCGAATAAAAATACTGATAGACAAAACGAAGAGTGAAGATCACCTGTCCCATTGAGCCAAAAATCACGAGCCAAAGCGGGATGGAGTCATTGGCAAAGAAACTGTCGAAGACTTTTCCCGCATCCTTCAGCATGAACAAAGCCACGGCAACAGGCATTGCCGACATCAGGAAGTCAGCCCCTTTCAGCCAACCGCGCCAAAGCCCCTTCTGCTTCAGGTTCCACATATAGACGTAATACGATATGAACTGCCCGAGGATTATCGAGAAGTCGTCACGCAGCCAACCGTAGAAGAAGAACAGGCACGAACCGGCAACGCTGAACACCCAGAACAGCAATGGGGACTCAACCTTCTTGCTCTTCTCGCTCTTCAGCCACTGTACGAAGATGCGCATCGAGAAACACGCCTGCGCAATGAAACCTATGGTAAATATTATCGCTTGTGACATAATGCAAAGGCAAAAACCTAATAACTTGACAACTTAATAATACAACGGAACCAAGATGATTTGTTGTTTTCGGAACAAGGATTCAACCTAATTCAACCTGATTTTGGGTAGAATCTGGCAGAATCGTTGTTTGGAAAGAATCAGATGTTTGCCTCCTCTATATTATAATTAATGTAGCGATGCTTCATCCAGCGATAGGCAAAGCAATCCTTGAAAGGAGAGATGAGACGATTCCAGAGGTTGTATTTCGACACTCCGGCAATGCGAGGGAAGTGGCTTACTGGTGTCTCGTAGAAGTTGCCGCCTTCTTGGAGCAGTATCAATGCTGGGAGGAAGCGGTGCATACCCGTGAAGAAAGGTATGCGCTTGGCATAGTCAGAGTGCATGATTTTCAGCGGACAGCCAGTATCTGTAGCACCATCGCCAGTCATCATTCTGCGGAAACCGTTGGCAATCTTCGACTGCATCAGTTTGAAAGCAGAGTCCTTGCGCTTAGCACGAATACCAGTGACGAGCTTATACTCGGCTGTAAACGGCAAAAGCTTCTCGAAATCGTTTGGATCCGTCTGCAAGTCGGCATCGATATAACCCACAAGTTCGCTCTCGGCAACATCCATTCCTGCCTTTATCGCGCCACTGAGTCCGACGTTCTTCTTGAACTTGATGGAGAAACAGTTGTCATGACGCTGACAAATGGCATCAATGCACGCCTGACTCTTGTCCGTAGAGCCATCGTTAACAAAGAGCGTGCAAGTCTTGACACTACTCTTCGCCATATACTCGCAGAGCGTCTTCTCTATACGCTCCATATTGTCCTCTTCATTGAAGACAGGAACGATTATCGTAAACTTATATTCTGAAGTCTTATTCATTTTTCTTTAACCTTAACCTCTTAACCTTTAAACCGTTAAACCTTTAAACCTTTAAACCTTTAAACTATTCAACCAACGTCGCATGATACAGCAGACCGTCCTGATAATGGCGATCAGTCTTCGGCTGGCGGTTGCTATCGTAAGAGCCAATAGCCTTGAATTTCACAATCTTTTTCACACCATCAGACAAAGCCTCCTCTGCATCCCTCAGCGTAACGAGCACGCAAGGCTTTTTTCCGAGAAGTTCCTTCTCTTCTATCGGTCGGATCTTCCTGCCAGCCTCATAGACTATCTCTATGCGCAGCGAGTCACTTTTCAGACTATAGAATGGCACATTCCTCAGTTCCGTCTTGTCACGAATCTCACTGATGCTATGGAAGTCAGGGTTCTTGAACAGGCTTCCAAGCAACGGAAAGAAGAAGATTTCCACACAAATAAACATCGTCACTACCCCACCGAGCATATACATCGGGTTACGTTTCCTGATAGCCATCCAGACAAGAGCCGCCGCCGTCCATAGGCAGACGGCAATCATCACGCCCATGAGCACAGAAACCTTGCCTTTTGCCACAAACATCACAGCGCAAACTATCGGCACTGCGGCAATGACCAGCAGCAATAGCCACGAATTCACGTTGAACAGTCTGCCCACGAGTTTATCCTTCTCGCCCCACGCCTGATTCTTCAGGCTCACATACATCTGCCACAGCACCGCGCCCACTGTATAGGCAGCAGGTATGAGCATAGGGAGCAGGTAGCGGTTCTTCTTCTCAGGCATCAACGAAAGCAGCACGACGATGGCTATCATCCACGCCAAAGAGAACAGATATGGGCGAGGCTTTGTCATTCGCTTGCTCCAAACAGGTACGAGCAATGCAGTCAATGTCATCAATGCCCAAACGCCGGTCTCAGCAAAGAATGTGGAATAATAGTACCACGGACGCACGTTCCTGTTCACCCACGAGCCGGACTCCTTCGCCACGACTGCTGCCGTCTGCGAAGCATTCTCAAGATAAACGTAGATATACCACCAGCCTCCTACCGCAAGAGCAATGATTGTCATTACGATGACAGGGGCAACAATGGACTTCGACTTCAGCTTTCCGCGCTTCTCCCTGCCAAAGATTCCGTACGCTATCAAGAAAGGAAGGAAGAGGGCGAAGAGCGAAACGGGTCCTTTGCTCATCACGGACAGTCCCGTAAGCACACCAGCCATTATCCACGATCCCCATCTTGTAGTATTGGTATCACGCAGCGCGACAACCATCTGCCATATCGCACCAAGCATGAAGCAGTGGCACCAGATGTCCCATGAAGCTGTCCTTCCCATAAGTACCATGCTGTATGACGTGCAGAGCACAAGCGAAGCCACCACGGCCACTCGCCTATCTCCAAACAGCACCTTGCCCAATTTGTGGAAGAACACCACGAGAAGCATCGCGGCAACTCCTGCCCAAGCTCGCTGAAGGGCAATGTCGCCTGGGCTTGTCAACTCACTTATAGCAGCAATCCATGTAGGCAATGGCGGCTTCTCAAGTCGAGGTTCACCGTTCATCGTCGTCATCACCCAGTTGCCATCATACACCATTTCCCGAGCGGTAATGATGTTTCTGCTCTCCATTATATCAACAAAGAGCACGTCATTGTTCGCCCAAAATGTTGCAACGAAGAGTACTGCGGTGACGAGGAAAAAACTCCAGCGCCCGTTTATTATTCTATTGATGAAACCGTTATTCGGCATACAATTCACTTTTCATTTCTCACTTTTCACTACAAGAAAAACTGTGCAAAGTTAATCAGTTTTCACAATATCAGCAAATCCACACGCACAAAAACCTAATTATCAGCGGTTTTTATGACAAAAATGAAAGAATTCCACTTTTCTTTCCTATGTCAAGGTTTTTCTTCAATCATACAAAATTGTGTATAAAAGACATCTGCGCCATCCGCTTCATCTGCGAGAGAACCAACCCATTCACACTGAAAGGATTTTCTTTTTTCACGCAGATGATGCAGATGGCGCAGATGGTTAATGAAGTTTATTCGGATAGGAGAACCGACCCAACTATCCTCTACTTTTCCAAATGCCCGCCTAAGGATGTAGTATATGTTTGAATACGACAGAGCGCAGATATACAAATTATGCTTTCCTTCGTAGGCGGCATCAAAGATTCCCGTTTTTCCTTTCCCAAGAAGGAAAACTGTCATCCACGGTGGGAAAGTTTTCCTTGCATAGGAAGGAAAACTTTCCTGGGCTCATAGGAAAGGCGAGGAAAAATGAAATCAAAACGCGAGTTGCACGAGATACACAAGTTTTTTTTAGTTTTCAATAGTAACACAAGTATATGGAGCAAGAAATGACTTGCGTACCTTTTTAAGACTATTGTACCAGAACTCGTGTTACTTGTGAAACTTGCGTTTAAAAAACATTAAAAAATATAGGATTTTTTTCGACAAAAATCTACATATCTACATCGAATCGCCGAGATCCCCTGTGTTTATCGGGGTTTGCTGGCGATGTAGATTTTATGTAGATTCTATGTAGATTCCAAAATGTACATAAATTTCCTAAAAAAGTAGATATGTAGGGTATGTAGATTCCATGTAGATTATTTTAGAAATCTACATAGACGTAACATGTTGATTGTTAGAATGTTACAATTGATTTATGTAGATATGTAGATTATGGCTGTTCAAAATCGTGATTTTTTTGTTTTTTTACTGCGAATATCGCGTTTTTCTAGACGAATGTCAAGTATTTTAAGAAATATCGCCTATTTTACTCTTCTGAACAGTGTCAAAATATGGTCAAAAATGCCACTTCCTGCGTCATCACCTGCTGGTTCTGCGTGGCTACAATAACCGCCACCATTCTAACATCAGAGAGCGCCGTTTCTTCGTTTTTTCACACTAAATGGCATCGTTTCCCACCTTTTTTAGCCCAAATCAGCACAATTCCCCACCATTCTTCGAATCACAGGGACAGATACTGTGA
>JAZRXS010000057.1:0-11207 GCA_045600325.1 Prevotella sp. | reverse complement strand
TCCTGCACGCTACTTGGCTGGTTCAGGCTTCCGCCCATTGACCAATATTCCTCACTGCTGCCTCCCGTAGGAGTCTGGTCCGTGTCTCAGTACCAGTGTGGGGGACCTTCCTCTCAGAACCCCTACCGATCGTCGGCTTGGTGGGCCGTTACCCCGCCAACAACCTAATCGGACGCATCCCCATCCATCACCGTAGCCTTTCATTGCAATCAGATGCCTTCAAGCAATGTATCCGGTTTTAATCCGTCTTTCGACGGGCTATCCCAGAGTGATGGGCAGGTTGGATACGTGTTACTCACCCGTGCGCCGGTCGCCACCAAGAAAAGCAAGCTTCTCTCGTGCTGCCCCTCGACTTGCATGTGTTAAGCCTGTAGCTAGCGTTCATCCTGAGCCAGGATCAAACTCTCCATTGTAAAAAAATCTTTATAATGTAAACCGTAAACCTGAAATTAATTTCAGGGAACGGTCACGTTTGTCTGTTTTCAGAATGATCATCCTAAATCCATCTAAGGGAACTACATATATATAATATACGTAGCCTTAAAGAATCGACAAGGTGCAAAAAATCATTTCTCCTTTGCTTCTTGTACTACTTTCTGTCTATGTAAATCTTTCAAAGATCGCCTTCTTTTTCGCCCCCATTTTCGTTGGGAGCGAGTGCAAAGGAACGACTTTTTTCTCAACCACGCAAGGATTATTCAAAGAAAATTTAATAAATTCATATTTACTTGAGAATTATCAATCAGCAGGCATTAAACTTCCGCAAAAAGGTCTTTATTATCGAGAATTACCAATCTCACGGAAGAAGAACGTCAGCTCATAAATAGGGTAAGGAATAGACACAAAAACTCTAAGGAATAATTTCAAAACTCATAGAGTTATTACCCAAAAGTGCCAGGGATATGCAAAGAATCTGTTGGAGAATTACCCGTCACCCGTCACTTTCAAAATGTAACACACAGATTATCAGTACGTTATAAACAACAAACAAGCTACACCCATCACTCACCCGTCACTCTTATGCCACAAGCGAAACGATTGTCAGGCTTCACTATAAGTGACGGGTGAGTGATGGGTGAGTGACGGGTGAGTGACGGGTGAGTGACGGGTGACGGGTTTTGGAATTACACTTTGTGCTACTTTGCCTTGCCTATAACGAGGGTTTTGGCAAGGAAATATTCAAAGCTCATGAAGATGAGTCCGCCAAAACGATTGGATGAGCCCCAAGAGTTTTTGCAGATAAAGAATTTTCTGCCGGCGGAATCATGGGCAATACCACAGATCTCAAGGCAATGGTCGTCTGTGGTGTTGAATGTCTCAATGTCCTTATGATAGTTTTTCAGTATGGTCGCCCGGTCAGCAGTCACGTCAGCAACACCATTTTTCCAGTCATAGCCAGGCTCTGACGTGTCGCCTTCCCAACAAACAGCCTTGCCAGCGCGAATGCTCTTCTCTGTTATTTCAAGAAGGGAGTCAGGCTCAACACTCTTTATCACATCGCTTTCACGACGGTCAGGGAAAGCATAGTCGGCACCAAGGAACTCATAGTCACCTATCATCGCTATGCTGTGGCCAAATTCCTCCGGTGAATACTCAGCTCCCTGCATAAACTGCTTATTAGGAAGAAAAGAGATTTCCTTATCGAGAAGTGAACTCAGATCTGACTTGAACTTCTGGTATCCCAAGCCGTTAGTGGCTGCATTATGTGCCAAAAGTTCCACTTCACGAACCAGCACCCTGAAATTCAGATTATCATTTCTTCTATGATAACTGTTTTCTGCAAAAGCACCATAACGGTCAAGCAATGTCATCAGGTGAGGCATCATGCCACGAGTCTTTATTGTGCCATTGCCTCTATTCATGAAAATAGCTTCTGCTTGCTCAGTTATCAGCATCCTATCGTAATACACAGCTGAGAGATTCACACTGTCGCCCATGGCTATACGGTTGCTCTCTATCGTGGCAAGCATGGCATAAATCCAACAAGAGGAACTACTGCCCTGGTTCTTGACTGGGGTAATAGGGCAACGAGCTTCTGTCTCAAAATGGAGTTTTGGCTGCTCAGGCGTCTGCTTTGAGCAAGAAGATAGGAAAATGCAGAATGCGAAATGCAGAATGCAGAATATAAGGCAATGTCTCAACATTTTTACATCTCTATAGCTAAAAATCAATAGGGTTTTATCTCTTGAAGAGGTCTTTCAGACCGTCGAGGTCGAAACCGAGGGTGAAGCGGAGGGTCTGGTCAAGAGGATTAGACTTCGCAGTAGCAATAAGATAACCGCAATCAAGGGTAAACGAACTCATCTTGAAGCCGGCACCAAGGGTGAAATACTTACGGTTACCCTTGTTCTCTGATTCATGATGATAGCCAGCACGGAGCGAGAAGCGATCATTGTAAACATACTCGCCACCAACACTCCAGTTTATCTCCTGAAGCTCTTCCTTCGCTCCACCAGGAGCATCGCTGAAACTCTTGAAGATACCTGATATTGAAGAGAGGTTGTAGTAGTTCTCAAGGCGGTAGTCGTTGTACCAAGTGACAGGCTCATCCTCAGAAAGTCCAAGAGCTTGGCGGCACTGGTCGTCAGTAGGGCAAGTAGGCACGAGGAGCTTGTTTGCATCGGCAGCTATCGAGAAGCGGTTGTATTCATCAACAGGAATCATCACATTAAGACCGAGACGGAGGTTTGTTGGTATGAACTCGCTGTAATCCGAACCACCGAAGTTGATCTTGCTACCGATATTCGAGATGTTCATACCGAGGCCAACCTGACACTCGCGGCTCCCCATGTTGAAGTAGTTGTTGTAATACATTGAGAGGTCGGCTGCAAATGCACTTCCAGGAGTGGTGTCATCCGTATAGTCGTAAGTAAGGTCTGAGTAAATCCAACGCACACCAGCACCAAGAGAGAACTGCTCACTGAGCATCAATGAGTATGATGCATCAACAGACATCTCGTATGGTTTGATGGTATAAGCACCCTCATCCTCAGAAGTCATAACCTCACCAAGAGAGAAATAACGGAGAGAACCAGAAACGGCACTATAGTCGCCAATGCGATAATAGCCGGCAACAGTAGCCAAGTCCATATCGCTTACCAACTGGCGCAACCATGGGGTGTAGTTGAGTGCCACTCCAGCCTTGCTGATTGCAAATGGATATTTAGCCGGATTCCAGAACTGTGAGTTCACGTCAGGGTCTGTAGCCGCACCGACATCACCCATACCTGCTGCACGCGCGTCAGGAGCAATGGTCTGAGAGGTCACGGATGTATTTACCGGGTTGAAGATATCTGTCTTGCTTTCTTGTGCTGATGCTTTCTGGCAAACTGCAAGAAGGAAAAGAGTTGAGAGAAATAATAATTGCTTTTTCATTGCTTTTGTATTGAGGTCCGTGAGAGAACTCACGGGAATAATCTTGCTTATATTGGATTGAAGGCCGAGGTGAACGCCTCGGGAACGGTGGCTAATTTATGACAATGAGCTTCTTTGCTTTCGAGACACTGTCGCTGCCATCCGAAGAAAGGCGCACACGATAGAGATAGACGCCTGTCTGAAGTCTGCCGCCGCCATCGGTTGTCAAGTCCCAATCTACGATAACAGAGCCTGACGATGAAGCAGCTCCTTTCACAGCCTTTCGCCAAAGAGGTCTGCCAGCCATGTTCATCACTTCGATTTCTATCGTTACGACTGAGCCTTTTCTATCATGAGTGATGATGAACGCTGTGTTGTCGCGAGCAGGGTTCTTCGTACAATAGATGTCCTGGACATTCGGTTTCAGGGCATTCGTGACGTTGAAAGTCAATGTCGTTGTTGACGAATTGTTCAGGATATCCCATGCGCGGAACTTCAGGGTATGCTTGCCTGGCGTAAGAGTTGGCAAAGTATAGTAAGTGCTACCCTTAGTATAATCGCCAAGTTCAAAAGTGAAATTGTCGTTCAGCGTATAAGTCTGGTTGGCATCGTTGTCTATAATGAGCTGCATGTCATGACCATACGCGCTGCCCGAAGTATTTATTCCGTCCTTGTCGCTCAGCTCAGCATAGAACAATGGCGTTGGGTTCACGTTTCCACCGTTCTGGAAAGATGGCGAATTCAGGTAGCAATAGATGGAAGGACCGATGGAATCCGTATAGACGGTTTCTGTTTCAGAAGCCTCAAACTGCGTGGTGTGTCCGTGGGCAGTTGCATGAGTCTTACTGTCAACGGCAAAGGCTGTTATCAAACCTGACTCACCAGTATATTCTATATCCTTTGGTACAGCAAACACGAGTGTGAACTTTCCTTGCGTCACATTTGTATTACCTTTATATATAGTGGTGGTGCGGTCGTAGTATTGGAAAGGCTTATCTGCCTCATTTTCATCGTTAAGCAAACAAACCACTCGCTTCTTCGCATCACGAATAACCAAAGTTGCCAGTCCGTTGAAATCGTCTGCCGTATTTCCTACCACCTCAACATGTCCACTAACTCTTGCCACGCTTGCAGCTTTGAGATTAACAAGCGCATCTGCTGCCTTAAGACTCACGCCGTTTATGCTGTCAATGACAACCTTATGCTTCGGGATATTCAGTTTCAAGGCAGGGTCGCCAAGCAGTACATATTGCAGTTTGTTCACCGTAAGGTCGCCACTCTGACTGATAAGTTTATTCTTTGCTATGCGCTGTGCTTCGCCGAGACTCACATAATCTCCATTCACCTTCGTAAACAAAGTCTTCATGAAGTTGGTGTTTATCGCACGGTTCTGAAGTGGGAAGACCGAGTGAGTAGTGCCATAGAAGCCTACGCAACCACCATGCTCGTTCAACAGCGACACATTACCGAAGTGATTTATGCGGTGGTCGAACGGTGTAATGCCACAAGCTGCCGTAATCCAGAAAGAGAGATTCTGGTTCGTGCATGTTTCAAAGTCTGCAAGTTTTATTGCTCCTTCATGCGACATCATATCGGCACGGCCATGGCCACTATAGTTTATGATCAGTGCTCCATTCTGCTGCAATTCCTTGACTGTCTTCTCAACCTCTGGATACGAATGGCCAGTAGAAGAGGACACGCGCTGATATGTATCCCACATCACACGCTTCAGATACACGTCGGAGGTCACTTCCTCAAGAGCTTTTGCCACCGCCTCAGCATCCTCCATGTGCTTGTTGCTATCGCCATCATCGCCAAGGATAGCCACTGTGTTCTGCCAACTGCCAGCATTCTCATTCTGGGCGTATGAGATAATCTTGTCAACGACAATCTTCGCCTCTGCAGCCGACGTTACAGGAAGACGACCTACTGCAATATCCTCACGGTCGGAAGACGTCATCTTTACGCCTTCGCCTTCGTCAAGCAAGCAGAAGAAGCCGTCGTTAGCGTATGTCTGTGTCTCGCTGAAAGAGTTTTCGCTTTCAAAGCAAAGCAAGTAATCATCCGGACTCTGTCCTTTCCAGACATTGGAAATCATACGGTTATCGAATGCTCCGTTGCCGAAAAGAAGCAGATACTTTGGCATCTGGTCCTCTGTTTCCGCACGGTCATAGAGCATCTTCATATAGCGGCGGTAAGCATTGGCGTCTGGAGTACCAGCACCAAACTCATTGATAATCTCGTCAGCAGGCACTACTTTCACCTTCAGTCCGTCGTGCTGCTCATGGAAATCCTTCAGTCTGTCTGCCTGGGCACGATATTTCTGCGACGTCGGAATGATGATTACCATGTCATAATCGCGGTCGGCATGAAGATCCTGGTTCGTTATGTTATAGACATACTTGGCTTCCGGAACTTTATTGCCCGAGAAAGAAGGAACGGTTCTGATGGTGTTTGCCATGAAATCGATATAGTCGAGTCGCAACGAACCACCGGAAAGCGACTTGATGGTTATCTTCAGATTTGTTTCCTTACAGTCGAAAAGCACTGTCGAAGAGGCGGCTTCATCGTACGTAGCAAGAGTGACGAAACCTGTTCCTACCACGGAATCATTCAACAACACCTCGTAAAAAGACGTTGCGTCGCCGGTAACGACCATTCTGACATTAAAGTTCAATGCGTCACTTGCCGTGAAATAGTCAGTGAGTTTGAAAGAGTACGACTGCGACTTGCCACTCTCTATCAGCGTATTCTCCACGAGATTTCTTCCGCCTGAGTACCATGCGTATTCATCCTTCTCATAGAGATAGTGGCTTTGTTCAGGCGTAATAACGGAAAGGTTCTCGCGCTTATACTCCGTTGTATCGGTATAGCACATCGCATCATGGTCAAAGTCCTTGTCCGTTATGAAATAATAGCCATAATCTGAGTAAGGATTGCGCGTACGTGCAGTGTTTGCGAGATCGTTTTCGTAATGCACAGGACCGAATGCCCGGAAGTATAACTTTCCGTCATATTTGCAGAACGGGATCTCCTCAAGGTCATCATGATCCATGAGATATTCGGCTGTCAACTGCTCTGGTTGTCGATTTCCTCCTTGCCACTGGTTGCCGAATATCCTGACCTTATTGATATCCGAGAAGCCCGCTTTCTTGACAACTTCTGGCGTAATGACGTGAACACCAGACTCCTTCACGGAGATCTTCGCCCACTTGCCCGAAGCGAGAACGGAGTGGTCTGCGTATGGGCTCTCCCCTGCCCCATTCTTTGGAGCAGCGTTCCTGCGGACAACCTTCTTGCGAGCTTCTGATTTCACACGAACCATAAAGCCAGAGAGAGCCTTGTAATCCTTGCCATCAGTGACAATCGGAGCGAAAAGAATCTCAAGTTTGCCTTTCTTTCTGTCAACGACCACCTGTTGCGTGAGTCCATTGACAAGCGTATATCCTGACTGCTTTGGGATGAATTCCACATCCTCCCCTTGCGGCAAGTCGCCTCTTTGCAATATTTCCTTGCAAAGAGCCTTGTCGTTTTTGGAAATATCCGAGAACTCTGGATAGACGAGTTGCACGCTATAGATAGAATCACTGAAATTGCCCGAAAGGTCAATAACATGAGCAAATTCTGGCAATAGAGAATCTATTTTCAACTCAGACTTCTCCAGATTGAAGAACTTCTGATACACAATATTATCCCCCGCACTCACGGAAACCGCAAGTGCGAGAAGGATTAATATGTTCAGAAGTCTTTTCATTTACTTTAAGTATAAAGTATTAAGTATAAAGTTTAAAGTATGATTACCCTTTTGGGAGTTCGCTTTAGCCTTTAGCTTTTACCCTTTAGCCTTCGCAAGCCTAGCTTGCGAAACCTATTTCACCTTGAAGTCCATCACCTTTCGATCCTCAATGTAACCTTCAAGATGGTCGTCTATCTTCACTGGTCCCACACCAACAGGTGTGCCAGTGTAGAGGATGTCGCCAGTTTTCAGTGTATAGAACTGACTGATATAGCTGATAATCTCATCAATCTTGAAGAGCATATCGCTTGTCTTGCCTTGCTGTGCGGTCTGTCCGTTGATGTCAAGGTGGAAGTTCAAGTTCTGCACATCAGCAAATTCCTCTTTTGGAATCCATTCGCCAATGGCAGCAGCACCGTCGAAGCCCTTGCACAAATCCCAAGGCTTGCCTTCTGCACGGAGTTTCCTTTGCAGGTCACGGGCTGTGAAATCAATGCCCACGGTAACAGCATCGTAATAGCGATGGGCAAACTTCTGGGCGATTGTCTTGCCCACACGATTGATACGAACCACAATCTCCGTCTCGTAGTCTATCTGTCCGAGATGGTCAGGCAGGAAAAACGGCTTGCGGTTTATTAGCAGAGAAGAGTCCGCTTTTAGGAAAATAACGGGCTCTTCTGGTTTATATAACGTACCATCCAGCTCTTTATTGTGCTGGATGTAGTTCATTCCTATTGCAAATATCTTCATTTTTGACGTATTTAGTTCAAGCTTCGAGACGAAGCTTGAGGCTAATGGCTAATGACTAATGGCAAATGGCTGCCACAACCTCTATTTCCACGAGTGGCCCCTTTGGCAACTTCCCTACAGCCACTGCCGAGCGTGCTGGATAAGGCTGCTGGAAGAACTCTGCATAAACTTCGTTCATTGCAGCGAAATCGTTCATGTCGTTGAGGAAAACAGTTGTCTTGATGACCTTGTCCATGCCTGTGCCTGCCTGTTCAAGGATATTCTTTACGTTAGTGAGCGACTGGCGTGTCTGCTCCTTGATGCCACCTTCTGCAAATTCTCCAGTAGCAGGGTCAACAGGAATCTGACCAGATGTATATACAAGACCGTTTACTTCAATAGCTTGGCTATAAGGACCGATGGCAGCCGGTGCCTTTTCTGTGTGAATTGCGTTCATAGTTTATTGTTTTTTAATATATAATAATGTGTAAGAATGTCAGTTTTTGTCATCGCTTCCAACGATTATCTTCACTGATGCCACGCGGCGTTCTTCCACCTTGAGCACCTCAAAGCGATAGTTCTTGTAGTGGAATTCCTCATGCGGCTTCGGGAAATCGCCCTTTATTTCAAGAAGGAGTCCGGCAAGAGTGTCGGCTTCCCCCTTTATTTCATCGAATTCCTCATCGTCAACATCCAGCACTTTCTGCATGTCTGTGAGCGGGATGTTTCCTTCAAAGACGTATGTGTTCTTGTTCAGGCGAGTGAACTGTTTGGTTTCCTCGTCGTATTCGTCATTGATCTCGCCCACTATTTCCTCAAGGATGTCCTCCATAGTGACAAGCCCCGATGTACCTCCGAACTCATCAACGACGATGGCTATATGAACCTTATTCTCCTGGAACTCCTGGAGAAGAGCGTCTATTTTCTTTGTTTCCGGCACAAAATACGGTGGACGAATCAGCGACTGCCAGCGGAAACTGTCCGGCTTGCCAAGATAAGGCAGGAGATCCTTGATGTAAAGGATGCCACGGATGTTGTCGCCATTGTCTTGATACACTGGTATTCGGCTATAGTTGTTCTCAACAATGCAAGAGATCACATCACTGAATCGCGCCTTAATATTGATGTCCACGATGTCCTTTCGTGGCGTCATAATCTCCTTTGCAGTCTCATCAACAAAGCGGATGATGCCTTCAAGGATCTTTTTTTCTTCTGCAATGTCCTCCTTGTCCGTAAGTTCAAGGGCTTGCTCCAGTTCATCAACGCTCATCACGTGATTGTCTTCCGTAACGATTCTCTCCGCAACGATGCTCGTCTTCATCAGCAGATTCTCCATAGGCCAGAAGAGGGTACGGAAGAAAGCTATGCCTTTTGCCGCCATGCGACAGAAGCCAAGTGTAGATTGACGAGCGAAGATCTTTGGAAGAATCTCACCGAAGAGCAAAAGGATAAATGTGAGAAGAACCGTCAGGACGAGGAATTGCAACAGTTCATTGCCCCCAAAGTCTATAAGCTTTGCGAAGACATAGTTGCAAAGCATGATGATGGTGACATTCACGAAATTGTTTGTGATCAGTATTGTTGCCAGTGTGCGCTCGCTATCCTCACGCAGATTGTTTATGAGTTTGTCGGTAGCAGTCTTCTCGTCTTCCAGTTTGTCAAGGTCCTTTGGCGACAAACTGAAGAAAGCTATCTCACTTCCGCTGGCAAAACCAGAGAGGAAGAGTAGCAATACTATAAAAAGAATGGTTATGAGGACAGCTGTTGTCGGCGTCTGAAAAGAGACACCGGCAAAAAGCTGTGAGAAATATTCTGATATATCGGATAGATAGTCGTCCATGTTTGTTGTTCAAGCCAAGGCTTGAGGCTAATGACTAATGGGTAATGACTAATGGCTTTGGGGGCAAAACATAATATCTTTGGGCATGGCCATTACCCATTAGCCATTACCCATTAGCCTTCGCAAGCCGAAAGCTCGCGAAACTCGCTATTCGCGTGGTTTAGGCGAGAGCAGTTCCATGTTCTCAGCTTGGATTTCCGTTACATCCTTGCGCTGACCACTCTGGTCCACATAACTTCTGTAGCGCAGACGACCTTCTATGTACAGCTTGTCGCCCTTATGCACATACTCTTCCGCTATCTTCGCAAGGTTCTTGTACAGCAAGACCGTGTGCCAGTCGGTATGGTCTGGCACCTGAGTTCCGTTCTGAAGAGTATATCCGCGTTCTGTCGTTGCCAATGATATACGAGCAACGGCTTGGTCGTGATCGAAATAGCGTACTTCCGGATCACGTCCAACGTTGCCTATGAGCATCACTTTATTCATAGAACCCCACCCCGACCCTCCCCCTAATGGGAGGGAGTCTTAAGATACCTTGGGTGGTAAGGGTATTTTGATTTATTGTTAATATATATATAGTGAAGTTCACCTTCCCCCCTCCTGTGGAAGGGGCGGGGGAGGTCTATAGTTCCGGAGCGTCACCGAGGAAGCGATACTGGAAATTCTTTCCCTTTACAGAAGGGAACTGGCTGCGGTCGTCCACGCGCTGGCGAAGATGATCCACGAGACGTTCGTAGCAATCGGAAGCAGAAACTGCCTTGCACTGGGCAACAAAGCGAGTGTCGATATAGACACACTTGCCCGTAGAAGGGTTCACCACTACCCTCTTGAAGTCAACAACGCCCTCATACCATCCGGCACGCTGCTCGTTCAGGTGTTGGATGATCTCGTTCTGCTGCTGCTTAGCGGCAGAGACAAACTCAGAGCCATCCTCTGCAGGCTGTCCTTTCTTATGATTCTTGAACTCCTCCATCGTTCTGGCGGTAGTCTTAATCATAATGAAGTAAATTTTTGAGCGCACCTTGTAGCGCTTAGGGAACAGTATGTTGCTGTTCATATAGTCGCGGACATCCTGCTCGATCTTTGGATTCATCCCAATCTCCTCAATGGAATAGAGGAAGTCGAAAGCCTGATCGAACGATGTTGTCAGCACTTCGTAGTCAAAATATCTTATGTATAGATTCATATTTATGTGTTTTCTCTTAAAAACAAGACGGGTATAAAAGAAAAAAATTCTCAGTGATTCACCTTAGTGAAAGTCACTCAGAATTCAAACAATCTAACCTTTAAAACCTTTACTAATGTAGAGCGGAAAACGGGACTCGGACCCGCGACCCCAACCTTGGCAAGGTTGTGCTCTACCAACTGAGCTATTTCCGCAAAATTCTATTCCGAATTTTCTTTAATGTAGTGAAGAGGAGGAGACTCGAACTCCCACGTCACAATTGACACTACCCCCTCAAAGTAGCGCGTCTACCAATTCCGCCACCTCTCCATTACAATAAGTTTTGTGCCCAGAACAGGACTCGAACCTGCACATCTTGCGAT
>JAZRXS010000056.1:0-8056 GCA_045600325.1 Prevotella sp. | reverse complement strand
AAACAGGAAGCGCAAACTCCCGCAACTGTTATATCTACCCCTCCGGTTATAAAGGCAAATGTGGAGGAATATAAGCCACAAGTTACAGAACCTATAGAGGATGTTGAGCAAGAACCGCTCTTGGCGGAAGCAGAAAAGCCTAAGCCTCAGCAGAAACCGAGAGTTCTCACCGAACGAGATATTCCTATAACCCGTCCAGAGAACTACAAACATACAAAAGAGGAACTCGCCCTGATGAGGCAACAAGCCAATGAGGCTTATCTCAAATGGGTGGAATTGGAACTCGAAATAGCAAATCATTATTACGAACAAACCGCAGAAAAGTAAGACCCCTCCCGACCTCCCCACAGGGGAGGAGAAGTTGCACAAAAAGAGTTGGGGGCAGATAATAGTTTTTTCATAATTTGCACGTTAGGAAATAAAAAGATTAAAGAAACTCTTTGTCTGCCACTCTTTGCAATAACTTAAATTCAATTTATAAACTTAAAATCATCCCACAAAGCTATTAACATCTCCCCTTGGGGGAGCTTGTGGGGCCGTTCTTATATTATGAAAAAGATATTTGTAATGTTGTTCATTGCTCTTGCTGCAGTGTCAACAGCCAGCGCACAGACAAGAAGTAAGACGCAGATCAGCAAGCCTGTAAATGTAATTAAGCAGCTTAACTTCACCATCGGCACATACGGTCATAAGGATAAGCAGTCATATTCCGTAAACAGGAATCCTAACACCAATATTATTGAATCAAGCGAGAAGATAGTGCATTTCTCCTTCAAGAAATCAAGCGTCAACTTGCAGCTGAATGTCATCCGCGATGCTTTTATGCAGGATGAACCTGTATGCTACCAGTTCAAACACATCGCTCCTGGTTCTAAAGAGTTCTTTTCGCTTAGCGGCATGCAGAGCAATGTGCCACCCATTCGCACAAAAAGCGAGCAGGAAATGTGGCTGATGTGCTGCAAGAATTCTGAGAACCCACAGCTGCGTGATGCCTACGCTATAACATGGATAGAGCCAAGTGGTGAAGGCATGGTGGAAGGCGACATATACATGATAACCTCACTTCGCCCAGACATTTACCAGCAGAACCTTGAGAAGTCGAGCAAGATGTTCAAGATTGAAGGCCGTATTGATGGCGAGATAAAGGATTCGCTTTACAATGTGTACATCGCCGATTCATACGAAGAACTCAACGCTCTCGCCGATGATGACTATGTGGCTTGCGTGCCTGTAGTGAACAAGCGATTTGAATACAGCGTAGAACTCGACAAGCCAAAGGCAGGTCGCATCCGTTGCATCTTCCCTGACGGTTCGCTTTGCTCTGCCTGGATAAACCTCGATATGGTGCCAGGCGAAACTTACCGCATCACCGTTCATAATGGCTACTACGACGAAGACCGCGACTATGAGCAGCGTGTTGGACGCTACTCTGGCAAGAGTCTTATTGTTGGTCACGACAATGACGACTCAAGTTCGCCTGTAGTGATTGACGAAAAGGGTAATGTAGTTGAGTACTCTCCAGCAGTACAAACCTCAAATCCACTTGCCAGTCTGACCGAGGAGCAAAAGGCTACTTTTCAGGCAAAAGCTCAGGCTATAGAAGAAAGAATAAAACTCGTAATGGACTTATGGGAAAATGGCATTACAAAAGTACTCAACAGCACAAGCTCAGTTTATCAGAGTGGCAAGCGTAAGGAAACAAGCGACATGGACTCCTTCTTTGAACAAATAATAAAACATAACGAGCAGATAGACAGGCAGTTTGAAGACCTACTAAAAACACTCAACGACTACAAAGTTGAAAAGAAACACATCGTTGAATTAATCAAGGAGGGCATCCTCAATGATTTCCTGAGTAAACAGAACAAAGCGCTTATAGGTATTTATGCCCATTTGGGTTCCCTTTCAAAGGTTGGTACAAAGTGCCAAAAGCAGGTGAACAAGCTCACCGAGAAATATCTTAATGAAATGAGCAAAGTAATGTAAAATACTTAAAAAGGTGGACTCAGTCCACCTTTTTGGGTGTACAGAGGGAATAAAAACGCAAAAAAATTCCCTAAAAGGTGGTTGCGCAACCACCTTTTAGGGGAAAATTTTTAAAATATTGTATAAAATCTCAAAAAATATGTACCTTTGCATCGTTTCCATAAAACTATAACAAATAAAATTCATTCATACTAAAGAGCAGTCATGAAAATACAATACATGAGCGACCTTCATCTGGAGTTTAAAGAAAACGCTCATTGGCTAAAGGAACACCAAATACCAGTTATGGGTGACGTCCTTGTGCTTGCAGGCGACACCATATATTTAGGTGATGATAGTATGATGCGCCATCCTTTCTGGGATTGGGCTTCAGAGAGCTATCGTCAGGTAATAGTATGCCTTGGAAATCATGAGTTCTATAAGTATTATGATCTATCAACGCTAAAAGAAGGCATGATAGGAGAAATCAGACATAATGTACATTGGTATTATAATGTATCAGTTAAAGTGGACGACATTGATTTTATCGTTTCAACATTATGGGCATATATCCCTGTGCAAGATGCTTTTCAAACAGAACGTTGCGTATCAGACTTTCATAGAATTATGTATAACGGACATACCTTAACAGCAATAGACTTCAATGAAGAGCACGAACGGTGTTTGAATTTCATAAAAGATTGCGTTTTACATAGTACAGCAAAAAAGAAAATAGTAGTGACTCATCATGTTCCATCTTTTGAGCTATCATCTCCGGACTTTATGGGGAGTCCAATCAATGGTGCTTTCACAGTAGAACTTGGAAACTATATAGCCTATTCCGATATTGACTATTGGATTTACGGACATTCTCATCGCAATATAGACGGAGTTATAGGCAATACAAAATGCTTGAGCAACCAACTTGGATATACATTTCATGGTGAGAATACTGACTTTGAGCCATCAAAATATATAGAAATATAATCATTCAATAGCTTTCCCATGCCAGACAAACTTACAGAGGAACAGCGCCATAGAGTGATGGCTGCCATTCGTGCGAAGAACACGAAGCCGGAGATTATTGTGCGCAAATATCTGTGGGCATGCGGTTTTCGCTATCGTTTGAATCATCCGCGATTGCCCGGGAAACCGGATATCGTCTTAAGGAAATACAGGACTTGCGTGTTCGTGAATGGGTGTTTCTGGCATGGACATAATGCGGCCCAGACTCAGACCCCCTCTAACTCCCCCACAGGGGGAGGACAAAAAACTGCGGATGGGATAAGTCCCTCACTTGTGGGGAGGGCGGGAGGGGTTGGTGTCTTGGAAAGTTCAGAATGCTGCAAGATTCCTAAAACAAACACGGAGTTCTGGCAGAAGAAAATAACGCGCAATAAAGAACGCGATGCAGAGGTGCAGCGGAAGTTGGCTGACATGGGCTGGAACTCCATAACAATCTGGGAATGTGAACTGAAACCTGCTGTGCGCGAGAAGACACTTGCCTCGCTCGCCTTCACCCTCAACCGCATATTCCTCAATAGCTTCAAGAAGGTGAAACCGTATGAAACACAAGAGGAAGAAACCGAATTTGCAATGGTGGCGGAAGATTAAATACCATCCCATTTGGATAAAATAAGCGCTGAAAGCGTGACAATAAGAAATGTCGCACTTTCAGCGCTTTATTTATTTCCAAAAGAACTTCCTTAGAGCTTTGCTGTAATCATCACGAAGCTATATGGAGCGACCTTGAGAGTCTGCTTCTTCTTAAGTTTGATCTGTTCCTTCTTAGGAGCGATAGGCTGCTTGTCATAGTCGTTCTCGTCGTTTGGCTGACCAGCGAGAGTAGTCATCTCTGCGTTTGGCTTGATGCCGAAACGAGAAAGGTTGAGAGTAGCAGTCTTCTCGTTTGCAGTAGCATTGGCAATCTTGATATAGAGTGTGCGAGTCTTAGTATTGAGAACTACAGACTGCTCCTGAAGCATACCTTCGCCTTCCGACTTGTCCTGGTCTGCGATAGTCACGCAGTCGCCATAGTAGTACTGACCTGCAGACTGACCGAACATCTGCTGAACATAGTAAGAGCAAGTGAGGAATGGACGCTCGTTGTCGTAGTAGATGAGGTCTGGGTTCCAGTTTGTAGCACCCTTGCGAGCGAAGAGAGGTGCGTATGAAGTCATGTCAACAACATCACCGTTGCGCTCAACATGGATGAGGTAGAGAGCTTCTGCGAGAGCGTCGATGAGCTTCTTATCCTTTGAAGCATACTCACCGAGGTAAACCTTTGTCTTGCGATCACGTGGATAGCTGTCATACTGGCGCTTCTCAAGGAAGTACTTGTTCTGCTCATAGTAGTGTTCGTCAAGGATTGGCATACCGAGCTTGTCAGCAAGCTTCCAACCAGCTTCGTAGTCTGGGTTTTCTGGGTGAGAACCAGGACCAGCAGTACCTACGATGATGATTTCTGGATACTTCTTAGTGATACGCTCGTACATGTAGTTGAAGCGCTCCTCGAACTCAGGAGTGATCTTCTCCTCGTTACCGATACCGAGATACTTGAGACCGAATGGCTCTGGGTGACCAGCTTCTGCGCGAACCTTACCCCACTTTGAATCAGCAGGACCGTTTGCCCACTCGATGAGGTCGAGAGCCTCCTGTGTCCACATGTCCATGTCCTTCATGTCGCAAACGTCCTGTGCCTGTGTTGGCCACATGTTCCAACCGCCGTTAGTACCCTGGCAGCTTACACCACAAGGAAGGATTGGAAGTGGATCCATGCCCATATCTTCACAGAGCTGGAAGTACTCGTGGTAACCAATAGTCATTGACTGGTGGTAGCCCCAAGTGTTCTTCTGACCGCGACGAGTTTCCTTTGGACCTACAGTTTCCTTCCAACGGTAAGTGTTCCAGAAACCGTCACCACCACCATGAACAACGCAACCGCCAGGGAAGCGCATGAACTGTGGATGGAGAGCCTCAAGAGCCTCAGCAAGGTCACGACGGATGCCATGTCCATGGTAAGTATCCTGTGGCATGAGAGCAATCATATCAACGTCGATAGTACCGTCGCTTACGAGGAGAATCATGAGAGCTGCATTCTTGCAGTCAGCGTTAGGAGTAAGTGTTACGCTCTGCTTTGCCCATGAAGAGCTATTCACGTCGAGAGTAGCCTCAGCGAGGAGTTGCTTTGGATCCTGTCCCCAACCGCCCGGCTCTACGAGAGCAACGCGCACCTTGACAGCCTTGTCAACCTTGCGAGAGAAGAAAGAGAAGTCGTAGTTTGCACCAGCCTTTACGGAAATGCCGTCGAAGCCATCGTTCTGGATGCCGTAGCCTACCCATCCCTTGTAGTCGTGGAACTGGCGGGTACGCTCAGCAGTGATACGCATGTAGTTAGGATTGTTTGGGTGGATAGGGTTCTGCTGCTTAGCCTCAAGCTTACCGAGAGCATGACCAGGGCGAACCATCTTCCATGCAGTGGAAGGTCCCCAACCATCCTTCTCGTTAGGGTTGAATTCGAAAGAACCATTTTGGATGAGGTCAGCATTGAGACCGCCGTCGGCAGAGCTGCTGATATCCTCGAAGAAGATACCAATGAGGTGATCGCTGATAGCCTTGCCACCAGCAGGAGCCTTCATAGGTTTCTGTGCCTGCACGTTTACGCAAGCAGCAAGGAGCATTGCTCCTACAGAGAGAAACTTAGTCATAAAGTTAGGATATAAAGATTAATAGATTTCGTTTTCAGACGTTGGGGGAAGAGCAATGTCACCCTTATCAGGTTCAATTCTTCTTTGCACTTGCCACGGAAAGCACCACATACCATGCGATGATGACAGCGAATGCCGAGAATCGGAATATCACCATCAGCGGAACGCATGAGATGAGGAACGACCAACGGAGCTTATTCTCGTTCCAGTTCCAGTGCTTGAACTTAAGGGAGAACATTGGCACTTCGGCAATGAGCATGTAGCTCATCACGAACATTAATATAATAAGGATTATAGTTGACCAGTGGCAGTTTGCCAAAGCCTCCTTGCCGCCCACTATGAGCGAGCCCCAGAAGAGTGCATTGGCAGGTGTTGGCAGACCGATGAACGATGATGTCTGGCGTTCGTCAAGGTTGAATTTCGCAAGTCTCAATGCAGAGAAAGCCGCCATTATGAATGCAATGTATGGCAGGTATGGGCGACAGAATTCCAACGGACCCGGATAGTCCAGGATCTGTAGCATGTGGTACAGCATGGCAGAAGGAGCGAAGCCGAATGTCACGCAGTCTGCAAGCGAATCAAGTTCCTTTCCGATTGGCGAAGAAACACCGAGCAGACGAGCTGTCATGCCGTCGAAGAAGTCAAAAACGGCACCGAGAACAATAAACAAAAGTGCCATGACAGGGCTTCCTGTCACAGCAAATATTGTGGCTATACAGCCTGAAATGAGGTTCAGACTGGTTATTGTATTTGGAATATGCTTTTTCATTTTATTCAAATTTCGCTTTGCTCAATTTGAGGCTAAAGGCTAAAAACTAAAGGCTAAAGGCCACCTGCGGATTGTAAGCGGCTCAGTAAACTTTGCCCTACATTCTTTGCTGACGACAGCCTTTAGCTTTTAGCCTTTAGCCATTAGCCTCGCAGCTTGCTGCGAACTATCTCTTAAGATGTCCCAGGACAGTGACATTTCCGGTTGTGGTTTGTCCCATAACGACATCAATCTTTGCGTCGAGAGGCAGATAGATGTCCACACGAGATCCGAACTTGATGAAGCCGAGATGCTCATCGATGTTGCAGTCGTCCATTGGCTTTGCGTAAGTGACGATGCGGCGAGCCACGGCACCAGCCACCTGACGGCAGAGAATCTTCTGACCATTGTCGGCAGTGATGATGATTTCCGCACGCTCGTTCTCCTCACTTGCCTTTGGAAGCCAAGCCTTGTGGAAGTTGCCATTGAAGTGATGCACCTCGTCAACAGTTCCATCGCAAGGGAACCAATTGGCATGAACATTCCATAAGCTCATGAAGATGCTTATCATCTGGCGCTTCTCGTGGAAGTACTTATCCTCAAAAACCTCCTCGGCTACGACTATCTTTCCGTCGGCAGGGGCAACAATGATGCCCTCCGTCTCTCCTTCGAAACGACGGATAGGACAACGGAAGAAGTTTACTGCAATGCAATATGGTATGCAGACAAGTACGAGGAATATGCAGAAAGGTATTTTGTTGTCTATGTAAAACCAAAGAACAATACCAAGGAGAACCGTTGCTGCCAATCCAACGATCAGCATATCCGAGCCCTCATGATGCAGTCTTATGTTCTTGATTTTCTTTATTCTTTTTCCCATTAGGTTATTGGTCTGTTTTAGAAATTCGCAGGGTTGGTGCGTAGTTAGTCGTTGCAAAGTTACATAATAAATGTTTCTAAAGCAAGCAAATCACTAATAAATTGCAATTTTCCACCGATTTATTATTATAAGCAGTACAAAAAAAGCGAATTATTTTGCCGTTTTAGCAAAAAATTATAATTTTGCGTCAACAATTATAAATTGTAAATTCGTAAATTGTAAATACCCATGACATTAATAGAACGCTTTCTAAACTACGTGAAATTCGACACACAGTCGTCGGAGGAATCCGAGGCTGTGCCATCAACTTCCAAGCAACTCATTTTCGCGAAATACCTCTGCGACGAACTTAAGGCTGAAGGTCTTGAGGATGTGGAGATGGACGAGATGGGCTATATCTATGCCACTCTCCCTGCCAACACAAAGAAGGATGTGCCAACCATAGGCTTCATCTCTCATTACGACACATCGCCTGACTGCTCGGGCAAGGACGTGAAGCCTCGCATCGTGGAGAATTATGACGGTGGCGACATCGTTCTCTCAGAGGGCATCGTTTCTTCTCCCAAGAAGTTCCCTGAGCTCCTTGACCATGTCGGCGAGGACCTTATCGTGACTGACGGCACTACCCTACTCGGTGCTGACGACAAGGCTGGCATCGCGGAGATTGTTCAGGCTATGTGCTACCTCCGCGACCACAAGGAGATTGAGCACGGAAAGATTCGCGTGGGCTTCAACCCTGACGAGGAAATCGGCATG
>JAZRXS010000055.1:0-7803 GCA_045600325.1 Prevotella sp. | reverse complement strand
CAGAGTGCCATCACGATGATGAAGAACATGCTGTAGCCGACAGTCTCCTGAAGCCAACCGGAGAATAGTCCTGGTATCATCATAGAGAGTGCCATGAAGGCTGTGCAGAGAGCGTAGTGGGATGTCTTGTGCTCTCCACGGCTATAATATATGAGGTACATCATGTAAGCCGTGAAGCCGAAGCCGTAGCCGAACTGCTCTATACCGATGCATGCATTTATGAGAAGGAAGTTGTCTGGTAAAGCCATGCTCATGTAAATATAAACGGCATCAGGGATTGTGATGGCAAGAACCATAGGCCAAAGCCATTTCTTCAATCCGTCACGGCTTACGAGAATACCACCGAGAATGCCGCCAAGTGTCAGGCCTATTACGCCAATGGTGCCTTTGGCAAAACCGATGTCTTGTGGTGCAAGACCGAGACCGCCAGCACTTTGTGGGTCATAAAGAAAGGGTTGAGTGATTTTTACAAGCAGACCTTCCGGCATACGGTAGAGGAGCATGAAGCAAGTGGCAAAAATGGTTTCCTTCAAAGGCATCTTGGTGAAGAATGTCTTTATGGTTTCCCATAACTCCTTCATGGCATCATTGAATTTGACGTTCCCCGTAAGACCTTTGTCGGTCTTTGGCTTCGGAAGTGCTCTTGTGTGCCATAAAGTAAGGGCAATGAAGATGCCAGTCAGTGCGTAGAATATCAGACTCCATGAGTATTTAAAACTGCCTTTCAGCATGGTTTGGATGTTGCCGGCTATCATTATAAGCACACCCGAACCGAAGAGGGAGGCAAGGCGATAGAACGTACTGCGGATGCCCACGAACATTGATTGCTGTCCCTCGTCAAGTCCAAGCATATAGAATCCGTCGGCAGCAACATCGTGCGTGGCACTTGAGAAGGCGAGTAGCCAGAAGAAGGCTATCGATGCTTGCAGCCAGAAGTCTGTTGGTAGGGTGAATGCAATGCCAGCAAAGGCAGCTCCAATGAATGCTTGCATCGTGATTATCCACCAGCGCTTAGTCTTGTACATGTCGATAAACGGACTCCACAGCGGCTTTATTGTCCACGGCAGGTAGAACATTGAGGTATAGGCAGCAATCTCCGTGTTGCTCAAGTCAAACTGCTTGTACATGAACACGGCAACTTCCATTACTATTACGTAGGGCAAACCTTCTGCGGAATAGAGCGAAGGCACCCATGACCAAGGATTTTTCATATTGTGGTAGAGTTATATCACAGATGTTTTTAATAGTTGTACGATTCAAATTGCGTCTGCAAAATTAATATTTTCTTATGAAAATACAAAGAAAATACATAATTTTGTATCCTTTTCTTACCCTATCTTTCATGGTAACTCATGGCCATCAAAAATTTTTCGTATACAAACTCACTTCGGTTTTGTATACAAACTCCAACCAAGTTTGTATACGAACTTTTTCAAAACTCCAGAAGTTTTAATTCAAAAGTCATGATGAGATTATGCAGAAAAGATGCTTAATTTATTTGATTTTTCAAAAAAAGTAGTAACTTTGCATCCGCTAAATTAACAATAATAAGAAATCATTATATGAAAAGACTATTAACACTTTCATTGTTTTCTACTTTTGCTTTCTGCCTGAACGCGCAGATAACGGAGACAGCCACCGAAGCCGTAATGAACATGGGCGTGGGATGGAATCTCGGTAACACTCTTGACGCCCACAAGGCATCGGGCAAGGATTTCAGCGTTGCTTCCTACTGGGGGCAGCAAGGCGTGGATTCCGAAACTTATTGGGGACAGCCATTGACGAAACCAGAGCTCTTTGCCATGATGAAGAAGGCAGGCTTTGGTGCAATCCGCGTTCCCGTGACTTGGTACAACCACATGGACAAGGACGGAAAGGTGGACGCTGCATGGATGAAGCGTGTGCATCAGGTTGTGGATTATGTGCTGGACAATGGTCTTTATTGCATTGTCAATGTGCATCATGATACTGGTGCGGATGGCGACAGCCACACTTCATGGATAAAGGCTGGTGAGGATTCCTATAACCTCAACAAGGAGCGCTATGAAGGACTTTGGAAGCAGATAGCTGAGGAGTTCAAGGATTACGGCAAGGAATTGCTCTTTGAGAGCTACAACGAGATGCTCGACAAGTACAACTCATGGTGCTTTGCCACTTTCGCTGCGTCAGGTCAGTACAACGCAACGGATGCAGCTTCTGCTTACAAGGGCTTGAACGGCTACGCACAGAGCTTTGTGGACGTAGTTCGTGCAACTGGCGGAAACAATGCTACACGCAACCTCGTGATAAACACTTACGCAGCAGCAAACGGCTATGGCACATGGAACACTCACCTGAAGGAGCCGCTGACTAAAATGCAGATGCCTCAGGGGGAAGCGCGCAAGGGTCACATCATCTTTGAGGTTCACACTTACCCTGCGCTCACGAAGACGAGCGGAACAACCGAGGTTTCACGTTCATGGAGCGAAATAAAGAGTGAGGTGGACGGTATGATAAAGGTTTTGAAGGATAATCTCGTGTCAAAAGGTGGTCCTGTGATCTTCGGAGAATGGGGCACAAGCAACGTCGATAAGGGAACTGGCAAGACTGATTATGACGTTCGCCGTGAGCTTATGCTTCAGTTTGCAGAATATTTCGTCCAGCAGACAAAGGCTGCCGGCATGGGAACATTCTTCTGGATGGGAATGTCCGACGGTCCTCTGCGCAGCATCCCTGCTTTCGTACAACCTGATCTTGCGGAATGTGTGACAAAGGCTTATCACGGCAGTGACTTTGAAGGGGAATATCCTGTCGTAGATAAGGCAGAGGAGTATGTGTGTTTTGAGGGCGACAAATTGATAAACTGGGGCGACGGCATAACAATTCCTGCCGCCATGTTTGCAGGTTTCAGTTCTTCGGCACAGGTGGTATTGGAGTATAAGCAAGCGGAAAGCTACAATGCATTGCAGTTGTTCTACGGCGACTGGCAAGCAAAACCATCTTTCACTGTTGACGGCAACAAGCAGTACTCAGGAGACTTCGAACCGGGAAGCTACTACAAGACGTCCACCGGCACAAACCATAAGACATCACTAACTTTCAATGCAACTACTTACGACCAGTTGACCAAGAAGGGGCTTGTAATACATGGCAAAGGCATACGCTTGTACAAAGTGGTAATAACGGACAAGAGTTCCGGCATCAGCAGCGTAAAGGCAGAGCAAACCAAGAAAACAGAGATATACAACATGGCAGGACAGCGAGTGGAAAAAGCTACCCGAGGATTGTATATCATGAACGGCAAGAAGGTTTTGGTAAAATAAGGTAGAATAAAAGGGAACTGTTAGAGCAGTTCCCTTATTACCTTATAAAATCTGTGATTTCGGGAAATAGTGGAGGAGAATCTCGTCGTACTTATAGCCCTTTGCAGCCATGACGGCAGCGCCTATTTGGCAGAGGCCTACGCCGTGTCCCCATCCGCGACCTTCGATTAGGAAGGTGCCAGCTTTTACCGAAGCGGATGTTTCGGGAACAGTGGCTGATTTCGAGGTAGATGCTTTGTGAATGTTGAACCAACTGCTGTAGAGGTGGCTGTTGGAGAGTCGGCGACGGATTTCAAGTTCCTTGCCAACGATTTCCTCGCGACCGTCGTTGTATATTATTTTTATTTTCCAAAGTCTGCCACTCTTTCCGCGTTCGAGAGGGATGATTTCTGCGATGTCGGGATTCTCGTAAATGGCTGTCCAATCGTAAAAATTGTGTGTCTCAAGGTCGTAATCGTTGAGCACTTGTCTTAGCACTTTTTGTTCTTCTTCTTGAGAATCAAACTGTTCGGCAGTATTACAGAACGGACAATCCACGCTGACGAGGTAAGGATGTGGGGTGTTGTCCCAGCAATATTCGTATTCTTCCGACTTTCCTCCACAGCACTTTGAGAAACGAGCGTCGCAGATTTTTCCTTCGTACATGAGAACCTTACCACGAGTTTCCTCCACAGCTTCTTCTACAAGAGGGGATGTTTGCATTGTCACACCCTGATAGCGTTGGCAATGGTCGTCGGCACAAACGTCGTAGATTGTATGAGCAGAACGATCGTACCATTTCAATCCTTCTGCGTCCGTGCAGGATTCGTTGTGAACGCCTTCTATGTTAGCTATCAGCCAACTGCGTGAAAGAATGGCGTGAGCTTTTAGGAGTTCCTTGTCGGACATGGCACTCATCTCACTTGAAATGACGCTTTTCAGATACTCTTCTATCGGCAGAATGTTTATAGCAACGTTCTTTCCTTCAGGAGTTTTCGTGAGTTTCAGTATGCCTGAGTAAGTAAGCTTGCGCTCTTGCTGCCAGTGGAAATTCACTCCGATAACGATGTTCTCAATCGTGAAAGTGCAATCGTCGCTGGTCGGAATGAAGATTGTGTCGTTGAGAAGTTGGAGTTTCTTGAAATCGCCGTTGAGAGAATAGCGAATCTCGCCTTCGGTTTCAATAAGTCCTACGGCAAGTTTGCGACCCTTGTGATTGAGATTGTAGTTGAGATAATCAATCAACTCGGGTGCAGAGACCTCGTTGTAGATGGCTTCTGCTTCTTCTGCTGTGATGCTCTCGTAATCTTCAAGACGTGGCGTTATGAGCAAACCAGCCATGTCCAATGCTCCAGGGGAAACAAGTCTCTGGCCAGCTTCTGTTCCGTAGCACGATGGGCGATGCTGTGAACGAAGGAACAGCGTAACCTCGTAGTTGCCGTCAACCTTGCGAGCGAAGACGTTGAACATCGGCTCGTATTCGCCTATTGGTATTGGGAGGGCTTCGTAGATTCTGTTGAATTCCTTTATCGCAGCTTGCTTGTCTGCATGGAAAATGGAGATGCAAGCGCCCGGCCAGTTGTTGCGGCGGACAGGAGAAACCGAAGCGATTGCTTCGGGAACGATGGCTGCTTCGGGAACGGTGGCTGCTTGATTGTAGAAAGGGACATCCTTTACCAAACCTACCTGATAATGCATGTGGTCAGGAGCGGAAGCGCCGCTGCGAGGACCATTATAGAAAATGCAATAGTCGGGATTCTTTTCCACAAAGTCGAGCATTACTGGGAAGTAAGGCTTTATCTGCTGAAGCTCATGACGCTTTGACGGCATCGTGAGGTGCAGAGGAAGAATAGGGAAGGGATTTATCAGAAGCTCGAAATGGTCGTCAAAATCCAATGAAGTCTGCTCTTTTGCGCGAGTCTTTTCACAGAGGAAACATGGTCGCGCAGCAAGAGAAGCCTTGTCAATCTTTGCTACTGTGGAAACTATTCTGGCTGGATTACATTGCTTATGAATCGTAACGTCTGTAGAGAGCGTGAGAGGAGTGACCTTCACGTTTGCGAGGTCTTCAAAATTCTTGTTGGCAAGAGGCCAGCGGGAACGTTGTTCGTCGAAGAAATCTTTGATTGTCATATTCGGACTTTGACTTTGGCGGCTCGGAACTTCAATATCAGATTTGCGGCTCGGAACTTCTATATCAGATTTGCGGCTCGGAAATCCTCGCCCTACTTTGTTGAAAGATTTGGGAAGATGCGAAGCTTTCTTTTTAAGCCATCGCTGCTTCTTCTGTTCGTATTCTGCGTGATGGTTTTCAAGGAAATTGTCTGCCATCTATAAAGGTTTAAAGTTTAAAGGTGGCCTTTAGCCATTAGCTTTTAGCCTTTAGCCTCGTGACGAAGTCACGAATATCAAGCATCGTGGAAAGCCATGCCGTTGATGTCGGCACGCTGAAGCATGTCATACTCACAACAGAAAGCTGTGCGGAGTCGTTCTGCATAACGCTTTGCTTCCCATTTAGCCATAGGGAGGTCGTGCATTAGGTAGTTGCCGCAAGCGTCAGGTGTGTTTCCCGGAACCTCGTCATCAAAACCAGTGATGAAATCCATGGTGCGAATCATCAACTCACGAATGATCTCACAATCGTAAGAACCCTTCACGATAAGATAGCTTCCTGTCATGCAACCCATAGGTCCCCAATAGATGACGCGATCCTTCCATTCCTCGTCATTGCGAAGATAGGTGGCAGCAAGGTGCTCGATGGTGTGCATGGCAGCAGGATTGATGGCTGGTTCCTGGTTAGGGGCAGTCATGCGGATGTCGTATGTGGTAAACTTTGACTCACCGTCAACATCCTGTCTTGAGATGTAAATGCCCGGTTTGAGATTTGTATGATCTACTTGAAAAGAAGGTATTACTTCCATTTTGAACTGTATTTTATGATTACGCAGACAAAATTACGAAAAAGATTTGATATTCCAGCACTTTCCATGGTGCGGAAATGCCACTATATGTACTAAAAAATGCAAAAACTGATGTCATAGTTTGTTCATATAATATAAAATGTGTAAATTTGCGCCCTATAATGACTCGTAAAATCATACATATAGCCCTCTCGTTGCTGCTCATCCCTACAGCCTTGCTTGCACAGGAAAGCCAAACGGCATACGATTTTCTCCGTGTGCCACAGTCGGCTCATGCTGCTGCCCTTGGTGGCGACAACATAACCGTCGTCGAGGATGATCCTGCACTTGTATATAACAACCCTGCGCTTCTTTCTTCTGTTAGCGACAAGACGCTTGGCATCAACTTCATGACCTACATGCAAGGAGCAATCATTGGTGGTGCTTCCTATTCGCGTGCTGTCAATGACAAAGCGTCGTGGGGAATGATGGCACAATATGTGAACTACGGAAAGATGAAGCAAACAACAGCTGACAACACGATCATCGGCGATTTCTCTGCTAATGATTTGGCGTTGGAAGGCGTTGTCTCATACCAGTTGGCAAAGAATCTCGTGGGTGGTATAACGGCAAAGGCAATAGGCTCTTTCATAGGCGATTACAACTCATGGGCGGTAGGCGTAGACCTTGGATTGAACTACTACAATCCCGATCAGGATTTGAGCATCTCTGCCGTGGCAAAGAACCTTGGCGGTCAGCTGAAAGCTTACGATGATGTCTATGACAAGATGCCAATGGATTTGCAGGTTGGTGTGACAAAGAAATTCCCGAACATGCCATTCCGACTGAGTGCAACACTCGTTGACCTGAACCACTGGAACTACTCCTTTGCAAACCACTGCGTCTTTGGCGTTGACTTGTTGCTTGGCGAACAATTCTATGTTAGCGGAGGTTACAATTGCCGTCGCGCTTATGACATGAAATTCAATACAACATCAGAAGAGAAAGCAAGCAGCCATGGTGCAGGATTGAGCCTTGGAGCAGGCATGATGCTCGACCGCTTCAAGCTGAATGTGGGTTGGGCAAAGTATCATGTCAGCTCAAATTCTTTGGTTTTCAACATGGCATTTGCGCTGTAAATCATACAAAAACATAAATCATACATCAAAAATCATACATCATACATCATAGATGGTTTATCCAAATACATACGAAAGAAAGATAGGTTTTACTGAAATAAGGCAACTGCTTAGCGAGAAGTGTTATAGCAATCTCGGACGTGAACTCGTTGACAGCATGGCGTTTAGCAATGATGTGGAGAATGTCCGCGAGCAACTGGCTCTCGTCAAGGAGTTTCGCCAACTGAAAGCAGAGGTTGAGGAACTTCCGCTCGATTATTTCTTTGATGTCCGTGAACATCTGCACCGTGCTCGCATCGAGGGCACTCATCTGGAAGAGGAAGAACTCTTTGACCTTCGCCGTATTCTGCTTACCATTACAGCTGTCGTGAAATTGCTCAGCACTTCCAATGAGGACGATTTGTCTGACTATTACGACGCAGAACAGATACGCTATAAATATCCGCATCTTCACAGCCTTACAGAGTATGTGGAGACTTTCCC
>JAZRXS010000054.1:0-19596 GCA_045600325.1 Prevotella sp. | reverse complement strand
TAAAACGCAAGTTGCACGAGTTGCACAAGTTTTTCATCAAGCGCTGATTTCAGTTGCACAAGTTTTTGAGAGACTTGTGTCACTTATGAAACCCGTGTTTGAAATGCCTATTCTCGTGTTAGTGTTTAGAGTATATTGTCTCCTATGGTTATGTTTTTCCCAGAAGAGTCTGGGGTTATCGGTTGCAAAGTTAAGGAATTGTTTTCAACTATGCAAGGAAATGGGCGGGAAAGTGTAAGAATAGCATATATTTAGCAGTCGGAAAGTGTAGAGTTTATGGTCATAAAATGTAGAGTTACGACTCATAACTACGGAAGGTTCAAAAAAGTTCGTATACAAACCCGAGTGGAGTTTGTATACAAAACCAAAGTGAGTTTGTATACGAAAAATTTTGAAAGCCTAAGAGTTTTGGAAAGAAAGAGGCATTGTTTTGAACAAAAAGCAAGGGTGATTTACGTTCGTTATTAAGGTCTCTAACCCTTTGGATTTTAGTTATGATTTTAGTTCAGATGTTGAGCCCTATGGGCGATCCTAAATAAAATCGTCCCTAAGAGCGACGTACTGGAGCGTATTTTGGTAAGGATTATGTTTTAAGATTTTAAAATCCAGAACGAAAATCTCAACTGAAAATGCGCTCGAATACCTCGCTTTAATGAGGCTCTTTAAAGGGATCGTCGCAAGCTCCTCGAAATCTTAACTAACATCCTAATAAAAATCAACAAGTTACGTTTCTTATCAAGGGGGTGGGAAAGTTTAGTTATCTACTTTTGCTGTCGTCGTCAAAAAGAAGACGTATGTCGGCTGCTCCAAACATATAAGATCCATAGAAATAAATGCCTCCTACATCATGTTTCATATTTCCCCAATCAGGAAACATTTCATAATCATCTTTCCATGACATCAAAAGAGTAGTTATACCGCTACCGCCCCAAGCATCGGCTGGACGAACGAATTTAACAATGTTCGGATATAACTTTCCGATACCATTTTTTCCCATTATACCTTTAGAATAATTGACGTATGGAACTACGTTGTCAGCTTCTATGTGGTAGAAGGTAATTCTATGCTTGGGCTCCCATCCTGTGCAAAGGTCGGCAAGTTCCATGGCACGCATGAAGCATTTGTACTCCTTCGTTGCAGTGTTGAATTCACCTTTCTCCGTAATGATATTCCTTGACAGGATATCTACAGGACGGCGACGAGGCATTGCCTGCTCTACTTTTTTATTGAGAATGCCAGTGCCGACGTTCTTTGTCTTGAGGTCATCCAGGATTCCTGTTGCGAGGAAATCAGGATTGAAGAAATTCTCCACCTCTACGGTGCGCATGCATCCATCGTTGTATGCTTCCTTGGCTGCGGCTACAATGAGTGGAAGCACGCAAGGATATTCCAAGTCCAGTCCTCCATCAGGACGGGAAGGTTTTCCCCATTCCATATACTGCTGGAGTGTCTCGAAGATGGAATAAGGACCGTCGCCACAGCATGTCTGACGAAGGAAGAAACGGCTCTGAATTTCTTCAGGACAAGCATCGCTGTCAAAAAGCTTTGCACATGCAAGAGCGGTAGCTCCACCCTGCGAATAGCCCACGATGTCCAAACTGAATCTTGTGTAGTCTTCAAATTTAACTCCATGATCTTTGGCAGCTTGAATGGCAGGGAGCAATGCATCAAAGCAGTTTCGTGCAGTCACGTCATGAATGAGGTATGGATGTTGATAATGTGATGACACACCATAACCACAGTAATCTGGACATACTATCAGATAGGAACCGTCTGCCTCTCCACACATGCGCTTGCCAAAACCTACATCTATAGGTTTTGGACCAGATGGAACAGTTTCATTATTGGTAGTAGTAGGATGACATGATAGCAGAATGTGCTTGATGGTTTTGACCTCCTTTGAATAAAATACCTTGCATGAAAGCTTTGCCTTATTCTTCTGGCCATCATAACTATCATAATAGAATACGAAATCATTACACCTTTCGTCAGAAAAGTATTGCGCAGCTACAGGTAATGTTGCCAGCAGCATGAGCGCGAGTGAATATATTAATCGTTTCACCATATAATTTACTGATTTACAATTTACGAATTACGCATTATTTTATTACCACCTTCTTACCGTTTACGATATAGATGCCCTTGAAGCCTGCCTCCTTGAGACGGCGACCCATGAGGTCGTAGATGCCATCCTGAGTTCTGCGTTCTGCATTCTGCACAGCCTTAACGCCCGTAGCAGCGTCGTTGCATACGAAGAGGCAAGCCTTGGCGAGAGCCTGAGGTGAGAGACCTTCTGGGTCAAGGTAAGCCTTGCCCTTTGTCATCTTCTTATTTGCCATGAACTTGTAGAAGCCTACGTTCTCATGATCATTGTTACAGCCGAGCACATAGATGAAGTCGCGACCAAGTTCGCTTACGAACTGATCCTTCTCTACACCCTTGAGGAGATTGCCATCAAAAGAACATGAGCTGCCGTGAGTAGCGTATGTAAGACATTCTGAAAGTCCACCTTCTACAGTAGCATTGTTCTTGCTCTTGAGGAGCACTGCCTGTCCCTTTGTGATGGTGCGGTCCTCGATTTCTACCAGTTCTACTTCTTCGCCTTCCTGTGCGCTTGTAATGATAAAGACATCACACCAGTCAGGAGCCACATAGTTGTAGTCGGCAGCATAGAATGTAGAGTAGCCTTCAAGATACTGGTTGAAAGGGAGGTCGGACTTGGAGGTTGCGAGAATGTCCTTACTGTTCATGAGGTTGAAAGCTCTTGTTCCGTCCTTATAGCCTTCGATAACCACCGTTGTTATATCAAGTGGATATGCGCCATTTATCAGTTTTATAACGCCGTCATCGTATGTATAATATTTATGGTCTGCGCTACTTTCTATTGTTTCTTGAAGCCACATGCCACCTTGGAATGATGATGACTGCGTCAGTTCTTCTGGATAATAATACTTCTTTGCTTTCTCAATGGATATTCCCTGACTATTGAATAAGCTGAAATATCCACCCAAAGACTGCTCATCATGGTCTTTTACCTTAATAAGATAAATATTGCCTTTGGCGAGCATCTTTTCCGCGTCCAGATTAACCTTGACGAAATCAACATTGTCTATGTCGAATGAGTAAGAGTATCTATCAACATCTCCAGAAACAATCTTGTTGCTGTAGGACAAGTTGTCCTCAAGTGCGAGGCGATAAATTTCTGCATCCACTCCGAAGAAGTAAGAATCGACGTCGAATGGCATATAGACCATTTCCTTTTGTCCTTCAGGGAAACCATGCGACAATACGGCTCTATCATATAGTCCAGCCTTATTCTTCTGCTCGCCCACGTATGAGAATATGTCAGTACGGAACAAAGCCTGCTGCTTGTCATTATTTCTCCAACGCACCCAAGGCTCAGAAGTCAATTCCACGCTTCCGTTTCTTGAATCCTGGTCACCAGCGCACGACAGGATGGAGTTCTGGTACACATCACTATCAAACGCACTTTCTGAGCTTGCGCCCGGATCTTGATAGAAACCTGTATAAACCTCCTTCAGATTGTTACAATAATGGAAAACTTCTTCTTTCAGATTGATGGTACTTCCCATAAGGAAGAGGTATTTCAGGTTGTCTTCATTGCTAAATGCCGCAGTTTCCACCGTAGGCTCGCCAAGAATGGATATTACTTCCAAATTTTTGCAATGCTGGAAAGCCGCAGTTCCAATATGTGTAATGTTCTTAGGAATCATTAATGAAGTAATCTTCTCCATTCCAACGAACATTCTGAGAGGAATATTTGAGATATGGCTTCCGAAATTCAATGCCTTCATGCTTCCCTTGGAGTTGGAGATGAACGCAATATCTTTGTTCTCACCATCCAAATCCCTGTCGAGGTACAGGAGGTCTCCTATTTTGAGTTTCGCGCCTGTTTCACACTTCAGCGGTGTTTCAGAATATGGGATAAACACTGTCGAAGTGCGGTCAGCAAACTCGTCTGCCCTGAGAGTAGTCACATGAGGGCCAATAATCCATACATCAGCTCTACAGTGGAAGTTCGTGACGTCACGGTCTATAGTGATTGTGTTGAGGCCGTGGGCGAATCCTCCGTCTCCCTTTATCTCCAATGGCGTAGGAGAATAATCTATGGTAAAAACATCAAAAGCACTTTCATTAAACGCATTTGCTTGAATGGATGTAACACTGGCAGGCACTGTGAACACACCGATACCTTTACAATTATCGAAGGCTCTTCCTCTGATCTCACTCAGATTGAATGCATTGTCAAGATTGAAGGATTTAAGTTCCGCTTTGGCAAACATATCGTTGCCGATATAGTTCACAAACGGTCCGAAGGCAACGTTCTTGCAATTCTTAAGGATACCATTTTCATCGCAGATGATATAATCTTTTGTTTCAAGATTAGTCTGCTCGTCTTTGCCAATGAATATGTTACGGTTGAAGTAGAAGGTTGTAGCATTCTTCAAACCAGAGGTGTTGAAAATACGCACGTCCGGCAGCTTCATGGACGCCTCGTCACCCATGAAGTAAATCTTTGAGATATTAGGACATCCATCGAATAGCTCTTTGTTGGTACCAGAGACATCATTTCCATATCTTACGTTACCTACACGAGTAACGCGAGGTCCCCAGAACACCTCTCTCAAATCATCCCTGTTCTCAAATGGAGCATTATCGTTGAAGGCGGCACTCCACTTGAGGTTTCTGCCTATATACACTTTCGTCAAAGGACTTTCATAGAAAAGTTCCTTATCGGGCCATTCTTCCTCATTCTCGCCCATCCAAAGTGAATTTCCCTCTTTTTCAACATCAGCTATGTGCAGATACTTGAGTTTTGAGCAGTTGTCGAATGCACTGTTTTCAATACTCGTCACAGTCTTTGGAATATAGCAGTATTCCATTTGGCTGTCTTGGAAAGCTTTTTCGTCAATCTTGTTGACGGAATATGTAACGCCACCGTATGTAATGGTTTCAGGAATGTGAACAGCTCTTGCATCCTTGTCAATGTAGCCGCCACCTGCCTTCTTGATATGGTGCGTACCTCTTACAGTAGCAGTAGGCTCACCTTCTGTCGTTGTCAGATTATAGCGCAGATAGTCAACGAAGATCTCATCATTTTTATATTGGTTGTCCTTACCACTGTTCTGCAATGGATCTACTATTACGTCTTTTCTAATGTCTCCGCATGCAAGACAGATGGGTTCCTCATAGGTGCGAGTATCATGTACGCAGAAATCGAATTCATTATCGAATGTTTCACCCATATTATGACTAATAATCAGTTTGCTGCCTTCAGTCTTGAAAGGATAAGGATAACTACCATTTTGATACCAAACAACACCCTTCCTACCATTCTGGTTGAGTCGGTAGCATAGTGTGCCATTGAGCATCTGGTCTTGGGTTACTGCTGTAGCATTACCCTGGTTGCTCATATCGATATAATATGATAAGTTATTCACATAGTAGTTATTCAAGGATGTCTGATACTGTCCTTTGGTGTCGCCATCAGTATATTCGTCCAGACGATCGGTGAATACTGAAACCTTTTTGCTTGTCATAGGAGCGGAATAGCAACTCTTTATGCTAAGCATCTGCTCATTGACACCTACGAGACCACTGTTCTGCTGGCTGCTATATTCTGACAAATGGCCTATATAAGCACAGTTCTCCAGGAAACATTCGCCATGAGCTATACCTATCAGTCCTCCGGAAGTGTGGCCACCACCGTTTAATGTCGCACGACTGATACATTGCTCAATTGTTGTACCTGTAGCATCACCTACAATAGAGCCATAATATGGTTCAGATGACTCTATATTTCCTACCACCTCAAGGTTACGTATTACACAACCAGGCTTGGTGTATTGGAACAATCCGAATGGTTTGTTCTCGAAATTGTACATATCAAGAGTGATGGTATGTCCCTGACCGTCGAACGTACCACGGTAGTGGAACTGCTCGTCGCCGCCTCCAATAGGCTCTTTTGCTGTGACATTGTCTGTCAGGATAGCGTTGGCATACGGATTGCCAGTAGCTACTATCTGACGGAATGTCTCAAAGTCTTCGTCAGAGCCTATCTTGTAGTATTTCTTGTTGTTGATGGTTTCAAATGCCAACGTTGGCTGTACGGCTGGTTGAGGAGCAGCCTTCTGCATTGGCAGCATGGCTGGTTGCATTGCAGCCTCCTCCATCAATTGTAGAATGGAATCCACGGCTACGCTCTCTTCCTCCTGCGCGAATGTCGGCATCGCAGTGGCAAGGAGCAGGAGCAGCGTTGACAGCGAAAGGAGATTCTTGGAATTATACTTTTTCATTTTTGCGATTGTTTGTTTTTGTTACAGAATTTCAGATTCCTGACTTTGGTCGTCAGAATCGTCAATGATAAACTGGTTGCGCTTTGCGCCCATGACACCCAGTCCTGATTCGACACTGTTCACGCCTAAGCCACCGTCGCACAAATCCTCTGTATCCAGACGGATAGCCTTGCACTTTGGTTTCTTGTAGATCTTTTTTTCTTTCATCTTATGTTTTTATTCTTGGGGATTCTTTTTCTTTGTCTTTCAAATTTTGCTTGGCCTCTTATTACTCCTCCATAAAGTTCTCGCTGTCATCCTCTATGAATCTGACGGCAGGAGCGTGTGTGGTGCCTGTGCCACCAACAGGGAGATTGGATGTCTCAAGCATTAGTTCCTCACCAAATAGCTTTATGATCCTCGAAAGAGGTTTATGGTATTTTTTCATTTCTTTCACAGTTTTTTCGTTGATTAAATTTCCCTTACTATAAAGGCTTATTCCTCGTCATCCTCAATGCTGTCGGCGATGGGAGCGTGCGTCGTTCCACCGCCGCCAACAGGAATATCGGAACTTTCCAGCAGCACGTTCTCGCATGACAGGCTGACTACCGTCACTTCCGGTCTTATGTACCTAATCATTGCATTACCTTTTTGCCGTTCTTTATAACTATTCCCCTATGGTTAGCGTTTACGCGCTGACCGTTGAGGTTGTAGATGCCTGTAGTCTTTAGCCTATAGCCTTCAGCCTCAGTAGCAGACTGAATAGATGTGGCCTCGTCCTTTACCACGATGCGGAACGCCTTTGCTGCAGAGGCTGCTGCGCCAGAGAGTACAGGAGAGTCCTTCTCCTTGATGCCCAGATACCAGCGCTGTGCACGGATGTTGTTGCTTGGAGCTACGAGAGCACTCTTGCCTTCGCTGTCCATGCCCACTGCAAGCCAGCCGTTTGCAGCTGCCTCCTGTGCCGTGATGCCAGTGTAGGTACCTGTGATGTAGTAGTCGGCAACGGCTGTGGAAAGACTGATGGTATTGCTTACTGATGGCTGGACAGTAACGTTGCTGAGCGAGATTGTCACTTCTTTTGCAGCGTTTGTCTTCACGAGGTAAGGATAGTTGGCACGCAGCTTACCGTTCTTCACGTAGAACACCTCAAGGTCTGTGCGGTCTATCGTGCCATCCTCATCGTCGTCATACTGGTGAATGCCGTTGATGTAAGCCACCTTCACGCCCTTTGCAGTAAGTTCCTCCACTGGCATCTCGAACGGAACATAGTAGCTGTACCATGCGCCGGAGTTGTCGAAACTGTGAGTGTATGTCAGCTCATCAACAGTACAAGCAAGCGGAGCGTCGTATGCTGTAGCATCTAAGACATCAAGTGACGGAATGTTCTTCAAGTCGTTATAGTATTTGCTGCCGTCGTAATGCACTATAGCTGTTGGACTCTGTTCGAATGTAGGAGCAGCGTCCACTCCGATGGCTTGATACCATACTGGCTCAGCATCACTGCTGTTGTTGAACAGCCATGCCATCTCGCCGCTTGCAAAGTATTCCGCATCCACATTGCCTGTGTTTTCAAATGTGAATTCATTATCTCTTGCTCCCAGGAAGTTCATGCCCTCCTGCTCCAACGCAAAGCAATTCTTAAATATGCCACCCCTTCTTGCCCAGCCTCCGAATGTACCAGCATACTCACTGCTTGGGCATGAAATCACACCTTTATTATACACATTCGTGAAATTGTGTCTACTTTCTGAGTAGAGTGCTTCAACCATACCAACAATTCCTCCTATATTAGCATTGGAATATGTGGTTGATACATTACCTGTGTTGTAGCAATTCACGTATTTTGTATAATTCGCTGCAGAAGAGTATCCGCAAATGCCTCCTACCATATCACCTTTGGCAATTACATCACCTGTATTGAGGACATTCTCGAATGTAGCGAAGCGATTAAAACCAACGATACCGCCAACCTTGGCATCACCAGAAGCATTAGATTTTATGGTGCCATGGTTTTCACAATTTATAATTTGTAGCGATAAAGGAACATCTTGGCAATATCCAACAATGCCACCCACACCATATCCTGATTCAGAAGAAACATTACCTTTGTTCACACATGAAATTATATTATGATACGGGCTGCCATTGTCATGACCTGTATGTCCTACAATGCCTCCAATGAAACTTCCTGATGAGAAGACATCTCCGAAATTGTTGCAGCCGTCTATTGTTGCAGACTTATCGCTAATGACATATCCAACAATACCACCTACCTGGTAAGTGCCCTTTACAGGAACGTAATTGCTGCATCCACTTACAGTTCCACGGTGAACACCGATGAAAGCCCCCACAGATCCTTCTCTCAGGGCGGAACTCTCGGGACCCTCTACTTCTATCGTACTGCTCTTGATGGTAAGGTCCTTCAGCACGCCTTCGTGGTTTGTGTGTCCGATGAATCCCTTGTCGTATTCGCTACTTTGGCTACCTATATACAAGTTAGTGACCGTCTTGCCGTTTCCTTCAAACGTTCCCTTGTATCCACAGATACATTGGTTAGACCAACATCCACTATGACATTGGGCAATCGGTGTCCACTGGAAGTCTTCAGAACACATCGCATCAATGTCGTTCATCATACGGGCATTGGCATTGATGTTAGGATAAGTGTTTGTCTGCTCATCGTAAGTATTGACAAACTCTGCGAACCAATGCAGATGGGCTGGCAATGTCAACTGATAGTAGCCGTCGGCACCTAATTCTGGAGCCAAATAGTATCTGTGGCATACATCGCAGAAGCCATATTCGTCGAAGTGTGCATGCAGAGGGTATGCTGGCAACACCTGCTCATGCTTGTCGCTGATAGGCTTGTTTACCAATGTACCTGTTGCCACATAGTAGTTATGGCCTTCCACACCACATGAAGCCGCTGTGTTCGGACGGTCAGCATCGTTGGTGACCGTAATCTCAGGTGTTTTGACATCACCACACACGCTACATGTAAATGTAATGGAAGCGGAAGCACTGGTCAGGTCCTCATTGTCTGTCCACACCCATCCTGTCGTAGTATAGCTGGCATGGTGATAGCCGTGTGTCTCGTCCATGCCATCGGCATTGAAGGCTATCGTATGCTTCACATCGTCGCCATTGTTGCTGAACGACATTATGCTTTCGCCATGAAGATAGAAGCCATAGACTGTGTCGTCATTATTGCCGGAAGCAATGAGTACAGGGTAAGCATTGCCGCCATCACCAAGCTTTTGATACCATGCCTGACTGCCGTCGGTCGTTCCTTCGTTGAGCTTATATGCAAGTTCTCCACTAACAATCTGCGCCATGGTGATAACCTCGCTATTGACAGCAGTATTGTCAAAGCCAGAGAATGCGCCGGCGAGCGAGCCTGTAGAGTAGCAGTCTTGGATAACGCCAATATCGTCGCTGTTGTTACCACAGATGCCTCCAGCATAGAAGTTGGCTGTAACCTCACCGATGTTGTAGCAATATTCTACGGTTCCTGTGTTTGTTCCACATATACCACCAGCCTCCATGGAACTGTTATTAACCATTGCCTTGATATTGCCGTGGTTATAGCAGTTTTCTATCTTGCCGGAATTCGTGCCGGCTATGCCGCCAACATTGTCATTGCCCGACACCTCAGCCTTGCTGTAGCAGTGGGTGATGGTGCCGCCGTTATTGTTGCCGCAGATAGTACCGCCACGATAACCTCCTGAGAGATGCAACTTGCCCTCCACGCCGAGGTTCTTGATGGTACCTTTGTTAACGCCGAACAAACCTTGGTCGTATGAATTGCTATAGATATAGAGTCCTGTGATGACATGGTTCTTGCCGTCGAAATGTCCCAAGAAACCGTTATTAGTATTAGTGGCTCCTATCGGGGTCCAGCTCTGTACAAGCGATTCGCTACATTCAGAGCTGAGGTCGATGTCGTTTAGGAGTTCTGCGTAGTAAACCCGATTATTATAGTTTTCATGATTTACCCTGTTGCGGAACCATGCAAGTTCCTTTGCATCGCCAATCAAGAAAGGACTGCTGCTTGTGCCATCGCCATCAGGCACACCTGCATACTGACCTGCCCACACCATCTGTGGCATTATCGTAGCCACGATGAAAAGAAATATATACTTTATGTTTCTCATTTTACCAGAATCTTTTTGCCGTTAATAATCACAATTCCACGATAGTTGCTGTCAACCTTCTGTCCTGCAAGGTTGAAAGTGCCTTTAGCCTGTAGCTTGTAGCCTTCAGCCTCAGTCGCAGACTGAATAGATGTAGCCTCGCCCTCATCGCCGAGCACGACAATGCGGAACGCCTTTGCTGCCGATGCCGATGCACCAGAGAGTACAGGAGAGTCCTTCTCCTTGATGCTCAAATACCAACGTTGTGCAGGGATATTGTTGCTTGGAGTCACCAATGCGCTCTTGCCTTCGGTGTCCATACCTACGGCGAAGTAGCCGCTTGCTGCTGCCTTTTGAGCCGTAATGCCTGTGTAAGTACCTGTGATGTAGTAGTCGGCGAGAGCCGTTGCCAACTTTGTCGTGTTGCTTTCGGATGGTCTCAGTGTGACGTTGCTGAGCGAGATTGTCACGTCTTTTGCTGCGTCTGTCTTCACGAGATATGGGAAGTTGGCACGCAGTATGCCGCTCTTTGCATAGATCACCTCAAGGTCTGTGCGGTCAACAGTGCCGTCGTCGTCCATGTCGTATTGGTGGATGGCGTTTATGTATGCCACCTTCACGCCCTGTGCAGTAAGTTCCTCCACTGGCATCTCGAACGGCACGTAGTAGCTGTACCATGCGCCTGAGTTGTCGAAGCTGTGGGTGTAAGTCATGTCAGCAGCAATGCGGGAAAGGCTTGCCTCGTATTCTGTGCCGTCAGCAAGGGTGACAGGATCTGACAGGAGTTCCTTTTCGTTGTAGTAGCCACTGGCATCTTTATGGACAACGGTATATTGGTTTTGCTCAAATGTAGGCAGAGCGTCACGACCGATAGCCTGATACCATACAGGATCAGCATCGCTACCATTGTTGAGCAGCCAAGTCACTTCGCCATTTGCAAACATCTCTGCAGGCATAATGTCGCAGTTGGTTAATGTAGGATTGCCATCATATGTAGAGCCGATAAAGACTTGTTTATTCTCTTTGAGAACTATGCAGTTAGAAAGGTTGAAGTAACCACTCGTTTGCCCGACAAATGCACCCATATTACTTGAGATTGCTGCTGCTTTACCTGTGTTATAAACGCTATTTATAATTGTAGAGTTACCTTGAGACAAAACACCAACAATTCCACCTACCACTGTGTAATAATATGCACTCGTCGATGATACATTACCTGTGTTGTAACTATAGGAAATTTCCTTGCCTAGTTCAAACTCGCCAATCAAACCACCGACAATATTACCCGTAGATGATATATCGCCAGTATTAGCACAAAGGGTTATGCGACCATATTTCATATATCCTGTAATACCACCTACATAACTATACGAAGTACCTGATTCCGCTAAAGAAGTAACTGAGGCATGGTTTTCGCAATTGATGATAATAGAAGGTGTAGTATAACTTCCATCTGATTTGCCTGCTATTCCACCTACATAGTTACAACCTGTAATGGCTACATAATTCTTGCAACCGCTTATTGTTCCCTGTGCATAACCAACGAAAGCAGCAGTATAATCACTTGTTGACTTGATGGTACCATTCTTTATGGTAAGGTCTTTTAAGACGCCACCGAAAGTTAGTCGTGCAATAAAGCCGTTGTTTTCATCGTTGGAGTCGATATAAAGATTAGTGATTGTCTTTCCTGCTCCATCAAAAGTGCCATTGTATTCTTTTGTTTTGCCGATTGGTATCCATTGGTTTTCAGCCGAACACTGTGCATCAATGTCGTTCATCAAGCGGGCATTGGCTGAGATGTTAGGATAAGTGTTTGTACTCTCATCATGAGTGTTGACAAACTCGGCGAACCAGCGCAAGTGTTCCGCCGTGCTCAACTCGTAGTAACCGTCCTCAGCCTGTGGGGGTGCAGTCTGCGCCCACGCCAGTTGCGGCATGATCATTGCCATCAAGATCAATAGCAGTGTGATGGGTTTCTTTGTTTTCATAAAGATATAGTTGTTTGGTATTATATACGCATGTACCTAAATTATGCGCGCACAAATTTATAATAAAATCGTGCAAAGTTGCACAAAAAAATACAAAATGTTACTTGCAAAACGTAAAAACTTTACAAAAAGACCGATTTTTTTACGTTTTGCAAGGTTTTTTCAACAAAAAAACTGTGGAAACGACGCCCCATTCACGATGTTTTTCCCGTTTTTTTAAACCTTTAAACCCTTAAACTTTTAAACCTTTAAACCTTCAACCCCCCTCTTATACTCTGACGGAGTCATGCCGAAGGTTGCCTTGAACTGTCGGCGGAAGGTGGATTGATCCTTGTAGCCACACTGCGTGAGGAGCTGGTCTATCGGCACGTCTGGATTGTTCTCCCGTTTTGCAAGGAAGAGGTTCAGCCTGTATTCGGCAAGCCATGAGCGGAACGACTTGCCAGTGATGTTGTTGATACATGTAGAAATGAACGTGCGGTTGGTGTTCAGCTCCTCGGCAAGCGTAATGCTGTTGAAGTCGGGATTGAGGTAGAGCTGCTTGTCCCTGATAACCTGCTCTATGCGGTCGTAGAGTTCCTGCATGTCCTTTTCCTGCCTGTCTTGCCTTACTTCCTCCAGCTGATGGATGAAGCCGCTCATTTCCTCCTGGGTTTCGATGAGGTCTTGCTGTGTCATTTGAAGTATTTCCTCCTTTTCCTTGTTTCTGCGTCGTAGGGTGGCTATGGCATATCCTGCCGCCACGACAATGATGATGATGACAATGATGAGTTTATAGCGCGAAGCATTGCTCTCTGCTTCCTGTCGGGCGAGCTGCTGTTGCTGCACCATATTGATGGACATCTGCTCGGAAAGCATACGGAGCGTCTCCTGCTGGCGGATGCTGTCGCTTATGGCGAGTGCCCTTTGCAGATAGTCGCCGCGTGACTGTAGGTCGCCACGTGATGCGGCATCCTCGGCAAGGAGTGAGAGGTATTCCACATAGTCGGCGACTATGCTGTCGCCCTTGTATAGGTCTGCTACGGCTTCCTTTGCCTCGTTGAACTGCGCCGTCCTGCCTGTCAAGTAGAGCTCGCGCATGGTGCTGGCAAGGTTCACCGGCGAATTATGGCTCTCCGTCTGCTCCCATTTGTCGAGATAGAGATTCAGGGAGTCGAGGAAAGAGCCGGAATTTCCAGAATGACCAGAAACTCCGGAATGCCAAGAATCTCCGGAAACTTCGGAAACCTTATTGCTATAAGCATGTGCAATCTTGCTGTACAGCTGGCTTTCGTAGAAATCCGCAAATTCGCGAGTGGCATCTCCAGACTCTTTCATTGTCTCCGGACGAGGCACTACGGAAGAGGGATCGCGGTGGAAGCCTTGCACGAGGGCAAGCACTTCGTGGCAGATGGCTATCACGTTGTCGTATTCCTTCTCTGCGGAGTATAGCGCTGACAGCTTCATCTTCAAGGATATGCGGGCAATGAGTCCGCCGAAAGTCTTGTCGCCTTCAAGCAGCTTGCCTGCCTCCGCGTATGTCTGCTTTGCCTCTTGGGTGCGTCCGAGCATCTGCTCCGCCTGTCCCACGCGCCCCATCAGCATTGCCTCGTCATAGTTCATCAGCTCCTGACCATGACAGATGGCGATGCCACGATTGGCGTATTCAAGGGTCTTGAGGTAGCGACCGAGTGAGAGAGTGATGTTTGAGGCGAGCACGCATAGTTCCTCTTCGAGGTAGCTGTCGTCGCCAAAGTTCCCTCCGTCTCCCCCAGTATCAAGGAGTTTGTCGCAGATGGCGAGAGCGCTGTCTGGGTTCTCTTCCCCCTCATAGACCACCGTTGCGTGGTAAAAGTCGCAGCGTTGTGGCGACATCAGCTTTGCGTTGCAGACGGAATCTATTATCTGGTGCGAGCGTTCGGGGTCGGTCTGCATGAAGCTCATGCAGCTGTCTATGATGGCTATCGACTCCTTTGTGCGCGGGAATTCTGTTCCGTAGCCGTCATTATCGTCAGCTTTTTTGTCTGCGCATTGACAGAATAACAGGGTGGCAATGAGGAATAATGTGATGGAAAGGATATATTGTCTCATGTGGGATTCATAGTAAAAAACGATGCAAATTTGCACAAAAAAAGCCGAAATGTTACTTGCAAAATGTTTAAATTTGCAAAAATAACGCAAATTTTAACATTTTGCAAGGTCAAAACGCCTTAATACACCCCATAAACCCCGTGTTTGAATCTAAACAAAAAACAATAAAAAACCATAACGCTAACCTTAACCAGGTTATGGAAACGGAAGATTTTTACTTCTTGAGAATCTTTACGCCGTTCTTGATCACGATGCCTCGGTAGTTGTCGTTTACCTTCTGACCTGCGAGATTGAAAGTGCCTTTAGCCTTTAGCTTGTAGCCTTCAGCCTCTGTCAAAGACTGAATGAGGGTGGTCTCACCGTTGGCATCCTCTATCGCAAACTTGATAATCTTGGCTTGCGATGCGCCATTGCCTGAAAGCTCAGCGATGCTTGGACCATGGAAGTACGCACGATAAGGGGGGATGGTTGCCTTCTCGGCATTACGTATCTCGTTGCCGGAGATGTAGTATTTATGCTGGGCAGTCTCGCCTTCAAACACTTTCTCCTCAAATGTGCCAATGAAGCTCCAATCGCCTAAATCATAAGCCATTGGCTGGAAGTTGTGTCTGTCGTCAGCGCGTTCAAAGGTAACAACACCTTCTTCTGCAACACTGAAGAGTGCAGGGGTTCCTGGCTCAAGCGTCTCAACAAAGTTGAAGCAAAGCGTCAGGGCATTATCATCTCCGCTTACCTTATCCAGTGTGTAGAACCTAACATTGTCATTGGAGTTTACGGCGTATGGCAAGCATACCGTGCCGTAAGTGTTCGTTACGTTGCGAGTATGTTCCGGCTCCTTGATGAACGTGAACGACACGGTCTTTGTAGCCTCGTTCTCGCGGATGTTCAGCACTGGCTTTGAGGTTGCCATCGTCTCTGCCTCGCCGGTATAGACTATTGTGTTCGGATATCCATTGAGGGAGTAAAGGAAGTCATTGCTCTCTCCGTTGTAAGGGAAAAGGCAATCCGAAAGATAATCGCGGAAATTCTCGAACTCGTATGACGATGCCAAATAGCCGCTTGCAGGAAGCACAGTCATTCGTGGCTGTCCCTTTACGTTGTTCACAGAGTTATAGGTTACATCAAAGGCTCTTGCATCGTAGTTCACATGCGTAATCATCAAGCCGTGGGAATATCCGCCATAGCTGCTGCCGATGTAGCTGTTCCATCCGCCGCGCTGAATGTTCTCGAGGATGTAGTATTCATTGCCAGTCTCGTCGGCATCGTTCATTATGCGATAAGCCTTGCCACCAGCCTCTACGGAAGCAAGGTTTGTGATAGTCGTCGGCTCGGTGAGAGTCTCTATCTCAAACCATCCCATGGCCTCACGCTCCCACGCCGTGTATGCGGCTGGACAGTAGCCAGAGTTGAAGCAATATTCGCCGCCATCCATTACGGAGAAGTCCTCCATGCCCTGGTTATCCACGGCTGCTGCTGCTACGGTAGGATAAAGGTCAGGCAATCCCATGGCGTGAGAAAACTCATGGCAGAAGAGTCCGATGCCGTTCATAAAGACATGCCCCCCACTCTCGGCAGTGGCAGGGGTACCGTTGAGTTCATTGTTTACGCCATAGAGCCTTACAGTCACGCCGTCGTATGTGCCATAGTTGCCTCGTCCTGTCTTAGGCCAGATGCAGTCGGTGGAGTTGCCGTGAACACTTGCCGAATAGCCGGCATAGATTACATAGACGAGATCTACAATGCCGTCGCCGTCAGCATCATACTGGCTGAAGTCAAGGCTCTCGTCCATCGCTTGGCACACGTCTGGGATGAAGCGACTCATGTAGTCACTTTGACCTGCACCGTAATACTTCATGTTTTGCGTGAGATGCACAGGACCATAGACGTCAAACTTCGGCTCGAACATTCCGTTGCTCATGTCGCTGAAGTACTTCTTCACAGAGCCATGATTCTTGCTGAGCCATTTGGTTTTGTCTATATCATCAATACCAGTTGCCGGCACGCCGTCGGCATTCAGGTATCTGTCGAATATAAGCTTTGTCGTCTCGTCGTCATGAGCGAAAGGCTGGTCGGCAAAGTCGGCAAGGATGACGAGTACATGCGGCTTTCCAATGTGAGGGAAAGTGACACTCTTTGTAGCTATCGGTTCGCGACGTATTCCGCCACGCTTCAGTTCTGAGGTGGCGAAGTTGTAGAATTGCACCTTGTCTTGTGCTGCCACGAGCTGCCTTTCTTCAATATTGCGTGCGGAAACCTCGTGTGCAAGCATGGCGGTAGGCGTGATGCTGCCGTCTTCATGCACCTTTGCAACGTAGTAATCCGTGCCCTCCTGATAGAGAATGACTCCGTCCGTGGTCTGGCTCCAAGAGAAATTCTCGTCGCCAAAGAGCCTGACAGTCAGTGTAGTGCCGTCCTTCTGCCTGACAACACCAGTCGCCGGACTCGCCTTCGCTGCATACAATGTGCTGACAAATGTGAAGAGTATCAAGAGTGAAAGTATAATCTTTTTCATATAGCCTTTGAGCTTATATTTCTACGAATGTTGGGAATGGAATATTATAAACTTGCGCAAAATTGCACAAAATTTGTCAAAAAACAACTTCCAAAGCGTAAAAATTTGCAAAAACAACGCAATATTTTTACGTTGCGCAAGTCTATCGTACACTAAAATCCGTTATTACATAGCGACTTATAGCATTCTACCAACATAAAAAAAGCCATCCGCATTGTTGCCCTAAGGCATACGGATGGCTTACATTATATTTTCCTCGCGATAACGTCGCGAATATTAGTCAGCAAGCTTCGCCTTGATGAACTCGCGATTAAGGCGAGCGATGTTAGCGATAGACTCGTTCTTTGGACATTCAGCCTCGCAAGCGCGAGTGTTTGTACAGTTTCCGAAGCCGAGCTCTTCCATCTTGGCAACCATTGCCTTAGCACGCTTAGCAGCCTCAGGACGACCCTGTGGGAGAAGTGCAAGCTGTGATACCTTTGATGAAACGAAGAGCATAGCAGAACCGTTCTTACATGCAGCTACGCAGCAACCGCAACCGATACATGTAGCAGCGTCCATAGCCTCGTCAGCAGCCTCCTTAGGGATAAGGATAGCGTTAGCGTCCTGAGCCTGTCCTGTACGGATAGAAGTGTAACCACCAGCCTGGATGATCTTGTCGAATGCTGAGCGGTCAACCATACAGTCCTTGATGTCTGGGAAACCAGCTGAACGCCAAGGCTCAACAGTGATTACGTCGCCATCCTTGAACTTACGCATGTAGAGCTGGCAAGTAGTAGCGCCCTGGTTTGGTCCGTGTGGGTGTCCGTTTACGTAGAGTGAGCACATACCGCAGATACCCTCGCGGCAGTCGTGGTCGAATACGAAAGGCTCCTGGCCTTCGTTGATGAGCTGCTCGTTCATGATGTCGAGCATCTCGAGGAATGAAGTGTCATCAGGAATGTTAGTCATCTGACGCTCGTCGAAATGACCCTTATCCTTAGGACCGTTCTGCTTCCAATATTTGATAGTGAAAGAAATATTTGCCATATTTGTAAGGTTTTGAAGCATGAAGAATTATCAATAAACTGTTTTTGTTTTAAATATCAACAGAAAAAACAAATAAAAATTATTCTTTGATTAAAAGAAATATAATGTGTTGGTTTCTGTATCAAGATAGTATTTCTCACATTCAGCCATTACTGGAGCAAAGTTAAATAGGATACCTATCCGAACTCCTGCATTACGCATGTAATTTGTAAGCTGTAAACGTTCCGAAAATCCAATTTTTTCAATTGCTTTACATTCAAGAAATATCTTATCTTTTACAAAGAAATCAACTCGTAATGAAGTCCTCAAGGGAATACCTCTGAAAGTTGGAGTGAAGTGATATTCTCTTTCAAAAGGAATATTTTCCTGTTGCAGCGCTATTTCCAGACATTCCTGATAGACGTATTCTGTAAGTTCTGCACCCTTTTCATGATGCACAGCTTGACAACAACCTATCGTGGAATAGACAAATTTCTTAAGTTTATCCTTTAGAATTTCGTCTTGAAGCACACGAAACTTCATTTCTCTGTTTTTATTTGTTGATTCTTAAATAAAAAACAAGTTCTTTTGATATTTCCACACGCTGTGGACATTAATTCTTATAGTTACGTGTCTGAACCTTGATTGCTTCGTACTCGAGAGGTTCCTTGATGAGTTCTGGAGTTGTCTCGTCGTTGTTCTGGTAGTTCCAGCAACCTACGTAGAAGAAGTTCTCGTCGTCACGCTTAGCTTCACCTTCCTCTGTCTGGTACTCCTCACGGAAGTGACCACCACAAGACTCGTTACGAGAGAGTGCGTCGTTGGCAACGAGCTCGCCCATGATGATGAAGTCGCGGAGGTGGATAGCCTTGTCAAGCTCTACGTTGAGACCTTCCTTGGCACCTGGGATGAAGAGGTTTGTATTGAATTCCTTGCGTAGCTCCTTGAGAAGCTTGAGACCTTCCTTAAGACCTTCTGCTGTACGACCCATACCTACGTGCTCCCACATGATGTGGCCGAGCTCCTTGTGGATAGAGTCAACAGAACGCTTACCCTTGATGTTCATGAGACGATCGATTTCAGCCTTTACAGCCTTCTCAGCCTCGTCGAACTCAGCACGGTCTGTAGAAACCTTTGGCCAGAGAGCCTGGTCAGCGAGGTAGTTCTGGATAGTGTAAGGGAGAACGAAGTAACCGTCAGCAAGACCCTGCATGAGGGCAGAAGCACCGAGGCGGTTTGCACCGTGGTCAGAGAAGTTACACTCACCGATAGCGAAGAGACCTGGGATTGAAGTCTGGAGCTCATAGTCAACCCAGATACCACCCATTGTGTAGTGAACAGCAGGGAAAATCATCATTGGCTTGTAGTAGTCGATGCCATTAGCAGACTTAACGAACTCGCCTGGGTTAACGTCTGTGATTTCCTCGTACATATCGAAGAGGTTACCGTAGCGCTGGCGAACAACGTCGATGCCGAGACGCTGGATAGACTCAGAGAAGTCGAGGAATACAGCGAGACCTGTATTGTTTACACCGAAGCCCTTGTCGCAACGCTCCTTGGCAGCACGTGAAGCAACGTCACGTGGC
>JAZRXS010000053.1:0-50112 GCA_045600325.1 Prevotella sp. | reverse complement strand
TAGTGCCATTGTCAGTGATGAAGCCGGCACCACACGCGACCGCCAGTATGGAAAATGTGAATGGTGCGGCCGTGAATTTTCTGTTGTGGACACCGGCGGATGGGTAGTAAACTCAGACGACATCTTCGAAGAGGAGATTCGCAAGCAGGTTATTGTTGCTACAGAAGAGGCTCAGATGATTCTCTTCGTGTGCGACGGACTCAATGGCGTAACTGACTGGGACGAGGATGTGGCGATGATTCTTCGCCGCACAAAGCTCCCTGTGATACTCGCTGTCAACAAGATTGACAACAACGAAGGCATCTATCTCGGTGCTGAGTTCTACAAGCTCGGTCTCGGCGAACCGCAGTGCATCTCTGCCGCTACAGGCTCTGGCACCGGCGATCTCCTTGACCTCATCCTTGAGACTCTGCCAAAGGAAACCGACACTCCGCTCGAGGAAGGCATTCCACGCTTTGCCGTTGTTGGTCGCCCTAATGCTGGCAAGAGTTCGCTCATCAACGCTTTCATTGGCGAAGACCGCAACATCGTGACGGACATTGCCGGCACTACTCGCGACAGTATCTACACTCGTTACGATAAGTTCGGCTTCGACTTCTATCTCGTTGACACTGCCGGCATTCGTCGCAAGAACAAGGTGACAGAAGACCTTGAGTTCTATAGCGTGATGCGCTCTATCCGTTCCATTGAGAATAGCGATGTCTGCATCCTCATGCTTGACGCCACTCGTGGTATTGAGGCACAGGACATGAACATCTTCCAGCTCATCCAGAAGAACCACAAGAGTCTTGTTGTTGTTGTCAACAAGTGGGATCTCGTGGAGGAGAAGTCTCAGATTGTCATCGACACCTTCACGAACGCCATTCGTGAGCGCATGGCTCCATTCAAGGACTTCCCTATCATCTTTGCCTCTGCCCTCACAAAGCAGCGCATATTCAAGGTTCTTGAGACGGCGAAGGAAGTCTATCTCAACCGCAAGGCACGCATCGGCACAACGAAGCTCAACGAAGTGATGCTGCCAATCATCGAGGCAACGCCACCGCCATCCATCAAGGGCAAGTACATCAAGATCAAGTACTGCGCACAGCTCCCGGACACACAGATACCATCTTTCGTGTTCTACGCAAACCTTCCGCAGTACGTTAAGGAACCATACAAGCGCTTCCTCGAGAACAAGATTCGCGAGAACTGGACGCTCACAGGTTCACCGATAAATGTGTTTATAAGGCAGAAATAAAGACCTTCCCCCATCCCCTTCCTTTCAGGACGGGGAGGAGATAGTCTTGCTAATCTATAATTAATAAATTTTACTATCCCCCTAAACATATTTCTCCCCTCCTTGTAAGGGAGGGGGTGGGGGTGGGTCCTATGAAAATCGGTATTATCGTAGCAATGGACAAGGAGTTTAGCGCTCTTGAGCAACTCCTTTCCAATAAGACAGAGGTGCAGATACTAGGCAATCACTGCACATCAGGTACTCTCGCCAGCAATGAGATTCTTCTCATGCATAGCGGCATTGGCAAGGTCAACGCTGCCATTGGCGCAACGAACCTCATCAATGAGTTCAAGCCGGATATTGTTGTCAGCTCAGGTTGTGCTGGCGGCGCAGACGTAAACCTTGAGATTGGCGACGTTGTGGTCAGTAGCAGTTGCCAGTACCACGACGTCTATTGCGGACCAGAGAACCTTGCAGGACAGATCCAAGGCATGCCGTCAGAGTTCGTCACGCCACAGTCACTCGTTGACAAGGCACTCTCCATCAACAATTCTTACTCTTTGGGTACATCTTCCCTCCCTCTCAGGGAGGGCCAGGGTGGGTCTGTCGTAGCCGGAAAGATAGCCACAGGCGACTGGTTTGTCGATACTGTTGACAAGATGGCAGCCATCCACGCCACCGTTCCAGACGCAAAGGCAGTCGATATGGAGTCGGCAGCCATCGCGCACGCGTGTTATATTCATAATGTGCAGTTCGTAAGTTTCCGCGTAATCAGCGACATACCGCTGAAGGAAAACAACACCGCTTCCTACAACGACTTCTGGACAACAATGGCAGACAAGTCCTTTACCACAACAAAAGCCTTCCTTGAAAGGTTGTAAAATGGAAACGACGCCCCATGGCGTCGTTAATGCCCATCCCATTAAATATTAAAGCGCTGTAAGTGCGACATGTTACAATGTCATACTTACAGCGCTTTTTTTATTCTTCTTTGTAATCTAACTAATCGATTAGAAATGGATTTTTTTTAATAGTTTGCTTACAGTCATTATTCCGTTATCACCTCAGGTCCGTTTTCAGTGATGACGATGGTCTTCTCAAACTGTGCTGAAGGCTTACCGTCTTCTGTGTAAACTTCCCATCCGTATGGGTCATCAGCGTCGATGAAGACTTTGTATGTGCCCATGTTGATCATCGGCTCGATGGTGAAGACCATGCCCGGCACGATGAGCATGCCTTCCTTCTTTTGGCGATAGTGGCAAACTTCCGGTTCTTCGTGGAACTTGAGGCCTACGCCGTGACCGCAGAGGTCGCGAACGATACCATAGTGGTTCTTGTCGCAGATGGTCTGGATGACATTGCCGATGTCGTTGATGAAGTGCCATGGCTGAGCAGCCTCCATGCCAGCTTCAAGGCATTCCTTTGTGACACGAACGAGCTTCTCCCACTTTGGATCAGTCTCACCACCGACAATGAATGTGCGGTTTGCGTCGGCGTAGTAGCCATTGATGTTTGTTGTGACGTCAACATTGATGATGTCGCCGTCTTCAAGGACGTCCTCTTCCTTCGGAATGCCGTGGCAGACGCAGTCGTTTATGGATGTGCAGCAGTGCTTAGGGAAGCCTTCGTAGTTGAACGGAGCGCATTCGCCACCGTGCTTAGCAGTAAAATCTGCCACGAACTCATCTATTTGGAGCGTGTTGACGCCTTCCTTTATCATGTCGCCTACGCGGTCGAGGAGTTCTGTGTTCACCTTTCCTGCTTCCCTAATGCCGTCAATCTGCTCTGGAGAAAGGATAAGGTTGCGGTTAGGGACGAGTTTGCCTTTCTTTTGGAAGGATAATACTTTCTCGTCCAAGGGTGTCAAGGACTGTCCCTGAGGTACTATCCAACGGTGTTTTTTGTATGCCATTTTCTGGTTCTTTTATTGAGTCTCTGCGCAAACTGTCTGCCCTTGCCTGTTCGGCAGCCTTTATGGCTGGGTCTTCAGTGTGCATTCTGATTAGTTTTATGTTTCGTGCAAGAGCAATCTTTGTGCTCTGGACGTTGGAAGCTTCTGATGTAAAGGTGATGAAGCCGCTGACATACTTTATGCCTAAGCGCTCGTTGTCGTTGATGGTCAGCGTGGCGTGCATAGGCGATGAGATATGCTGTGTTGTGCTTGCTATGCTGTCATTGGAGAACTTGACTGCAAGCATTGCCACAAGGTCGCGTCTGCCGTCCTGGACGATGAACTCCGTGTCGAACGAGAGCATGAACATATCGCCAGCCTTGTATGTGGTGTCCGGCTTTATCTCAAATTGTTTCACATTGTAGGGAGTGTATTGTGTGAATAGCACGGAGGTGGATTCTGTCCAGATGTTCGTAGTGTCGGCAGACGAGAAGCCTTCGCCCATGGAGTTGAGGTCCTGCACATTGCCACCCATCGCTATCGTTCTTTCCATAAGTCGCTCTTCAATGTTGTTGTAGATCTTGTTTATTAGACGGTAGTGACGTGTGTAATATACCATTGAAGAGTCGAATTCAGCTTGTGTATAGTCGTACTTTGCAAGAATGTCGTTATACATTCGCTGCTCGTTGTATTTGTCGCCTTCCATAGCAATAATGCTACGGGCTATGTGGTAGTCGTAGAGAATGTCCTCCATATCGCTCTCCGAGATTATTCCCGAAGGCAAAGACGGCTTGCATGAGAAGATAGTCAATGCAAGCAGCAATGTGGTGAGTATGGAGAGAAATTTATGCATTTACGTTATTTGCTTGACTATCGTGAGCAGCATTATTTTCGTCACTATCGCTATTCAATTCAGCCAATTCCTTGCGGCAGAATATTGCAAGAGCCACTACTCCGACACTGATAGCAGCATCGGCAAAGTTAAACACAGGCGAAAAGAAGATGAAGTCTTCTCCACCCCAGAACGGCAACCATTCGGGGAATGTTGAGACTATGAGCGGGAAGTAGAACATATCTACGACTTTGCCTTCAAGGAAAGGTCCGTATCCTGTGCCAAACTCTACGAATTGTGATACCACAAATGGCTGGGAATCAGAGAAAATGAGTCCGTAGAACATGCAGTCTATAAGGTTTCCTGCTGCTCCTGCCAGTATCATGGCAAGTATTGTGACATAGACAGTTCGTGCTCCTTTCTTGATGACACTTGCAATGTACCACGAGAGGAAGCATATTGCCACAAAACGGAAAAGGGTAAGTAAGACCTTAGGCATGACGGACATTCCGAACGCCATGCCTTTGTTCTCTATGAACGAGATGTAAAACCAGTCGGTAACATGAATGCTTTCATGCAACGACATGTTGGTCTTCACCTCAATCTTTATAATCTGGTCAATTATCAATATCGCCATTGTGATTACTATGGCGATGATTGCTTGGGTCTTTTTTGTCATTAGTGATTCTTGTTCTTCATTTTAGACGCTACGCTGAGCGTTGCATGAGGCACTATGCGAAGACGCTCCTTTGGGATAAGTTCGCCTGTCATTCGGTCGATGCCGTAAGTCTTGTTCTTGATACGCAGAAGTGCAGCCTCAAGACCTTGGATGAACTTCTGGTGACGAGCAGCCATGTTGAGCATTTCTTCCTTACTCTGTGTAGAACTGCCTTCTTCAAGAACTTTGTAAGTAGGCATTGTGTCATCCACGTCGTTGCTGTCTTCGCCGCGGATGCTACGCATGAGCTTGTCGAACTCCTTGCGGTAGATCTCAAGTTTTTCCTCAATCAGGACCTTGAATTCTTCCAATTCCTCATCGGAATATCGGTTTTTAGTTTCTTCCATTGTTGTTAATAAGGGTTAGTGATTGATAGTTGTGATTGTGAGTTTATTTGTCTGGATTTTCTAGATGTTCTAGGTTGTCTAGACGTTCTATATTCTTTTGATTCATGTTTGTGGCTTGAGGCCCCCAAACGTTGTTGGCGCTTGAGGCCCTCAAGCCGTTAAAGTTTATTTCTTTTACAGAGAGTTTATTTTTGTACAGAGATATTCACCTTGAAGTCATCGATTTCGATTTCCTGACCGTCGTTGTCAGCGATTGTTATGCTGTCGGCAAGTACCTGCTGGCAGATATATTCGCCGTATTCAGCAATGGCTGCATCTGTATTTTCGTTAGCAGAAACAGTGATGCTGATGCGGTCAGTAATCTCAAAACCACTTTCCTTACGGATGTTCTGGATGCGGTTTATGAGCTCGCGAGCCATACCTTCGTTGATGAGTTCTGGTGTGAGCTCAGTCTCCATAGCCACAGTGAGAGCGCCTTCGTTGGCAACTTCCCATCCAGGGATGTCCTGAGAGATGATCTCTACGTCAGCAAGTTCAATGGTAGCTGGAGCGCCGTCAACAGTGATTTCGATGGAAGCGTTCTTCTCGAGAGCTGCAATCTGCTGCTGGTCGAGAGCGTCAACCTGTGCAGCAACGGCCTTCATTTGCTTACCGAACTTCTTACCCATGACGCGGAAGTTACACTTAACCTTCTTCACGAGGAGGTTTTCACCGCCTTCACATTCCATTTCCTTTACGTTAACCTCATTGAGGACGAGGTCGCGGATAGCGAGAATCTGTGCCTTTTGCTCGTCGTTCATTGCTGGAACGAGGATCTTCTGCAGTGGCTGGCGCACCTTGATGTTCACCTTACGACGGAGAGCGAGAACCATAGAAGTGATCTGCTGTGCCATCTGCATGCGCTGCTCAAGGTCCTTGTCGATGGCTGATTCGTCAGCAACAGGGAACTGAGCGAGGTGAACTGACTGGAATTCAGCGCTTTCATTCTGTGCAGAGAGGAGGTCGTTGTAGAGCTCGTCAGCGTAGAATGGAGAGAACGGAGCGAGGAGGAGCGCGATGGTCTTAAGGCACTGGTAGAGTGTCTGGTAAGCAGCGAGCTTGTCCTGACTCATGTCCTTACCCCAGAAACGCTTACGGTTAAGACGAACGTACCAGTTAGAGAGGTAATCGTTGACGAAACCGTCGATGAAACGACCTGCGCGAGTTGGCTCGTAGTCAGCAAGAGCTTCGTCCACATTCTTCACGAGAGTGTTGAGTTCAGAGATAATCCAGCGGTCAATCTCAGGGCGCTCAGCAAGCGGAACGAGTGGTTCTGCGCCTGTGAAGCCGTCAACATTTGCGTAGAGAGCGAAGAATGAGTATGTATTGTAGAGAGTTCCGAAGAACTTGCGACGAATCTCGTCAACACCCTTAGGGTCGAACTTGAGGTTGTCCCAAGGCTGTGAGTTTGTGAGCATGTAGAAGCGGGTAGCATCTGTGCTCTGGTTCTTGAGAGTGTCGAAAGGATTCACGGCATTGCCGAGACGCTTTGACATCTTGTTACCCTTGGCATCAAGAACAAGACCTGAAGAGATTACGTTTTTGAAGGCAACGGAATCAAACACCATTGTAGCGATGGCATGGAGAGTGAAGAACCAACCGCGTGTCTGGTCAACACCTTCGTTGATGAAGTCTGCTGGGAACGCCTTGCGGTCGTCAATGAGTTCCTTGTTCTCGAATGGGTAGTGAATCTGAGCGTAAGGCATAGCACCAGAATCGAACCAAACGTCGATGAGGTCTGTCTCACGCTTCATTGGCTTACCGCTTTCGCTGATGAGGATGATGTCGTCAACGTAAGGACGGTGAAGGTCAATCTTATTGTAGTTCTCCTTTGAGTTGTCGCCAGGAACGAAACCGTTGTCCTTCAGTGGGTTAGACTGCATAAGACCAGCAGCAACAGCCTTCTCGATTTCGTTGTAGAGTTCTTCTACGCTACCGATACAAAGCTCTTCCTTAGTGTCGCGATTGCGCCAGATAGGGAGTGGAGTTCCCCAATAACGAGAACGGGAAAGGTTCCAGTCGTTGAGGTTCTCAAGCCAGTTGCCGAAGCGACCAGAACCAGTTGACTCAGGCTTCCAGTTGATAGTCTTGTTGAGATCCACCATGCGCTCCTTCTTTGCAGTAGAGCGGATGAACCAAGAGTCAAGTGGATAGTAGAGGATAGGGAGGTCAGTACGCCAGCAGTGTGGGTAGTTGTGGACGTGCTTCTCAATCTTGAATGCGCTACCTTCCTGCTTCATTTCCATGCAGATGGCGAGGTTGAGGTCGTCTTCAGGCTTGAGAGCCTTCATTGCCTCGTCGAGAGAAGTGTTGTCGTCCTTTGTGAACCAAGCCTTGAAACCAGGCTTTACGTATTCGCCAGCGTGCTTCCAGTAAGATTCGTTTACGCAGAGGTTGCGGAAGTTCTCGTCCATGTCCTCTGATACGAAGTACTTGCCCTGGAAGTCAACCATTGGGCGAGTGTCGCCACCCTTGTCGATGATGAAGAGAGAAGGAATGCCAGCATCCTTTGCAACCTTGGCGTCGTCAGCACCGAAAGTAGGAGCGATGTGAACGATACCAGTACCGTCTTCTGTTGTAACGTAGTCGCCAGGGATTACGCGGAAAGCATCTGCCTCCTTTACAACAACCTCATTGTTCTCGAGAGCGCAAGGCTTAACCCAAGGCATGAGCTGCTGATAGTGGAGACCAACGAGGTCAGTACCCTTACCGCGCCATACGATGTTCATTGGGATCTCATTGCCTTCCTCGTCCTTCTTAGCTGAGAAATAAGCAGAGAGACGTGGCTCGGCGATGATGTAGATAGCCTCTTCGCCAGAGTATGGGTTGTTGCCAACAACTGCTACATAGTCAATCTTAGGACCAACGCAGAGAGCTGTATTTGAAGGGAGAGTCCAAGGAGTTGTTGTCCAAGCGAGAACGTATGTCTTGAGACCTTCTGGCATTTCACCAACGAGTTCGCCCTTGCCCTTGAGACCTTCGCAAACATCCTTTACGAGGAACTGTGCAGTGCAAGTTGTGTCCTTTACGTCACGATAGCAGCCTGGCTGGTTGAGCTCGTGAGAAGAAAGACCTGTACCGGCAGCTGGAGAGTATGGCTGGATAGTGTAGCCCTTGTAAAGCAAGTCCTTGTTATAGAGCTGCTTGAGGAGCCACCAGAGAGTCTCAATGTACTTGTTGTCGTAAGTGATGTAAGGGTTCTCGAGGTCAACCCAGTAACCCATCTGCTCAGTGAGTTCTGTCCATTCGTCGGTGAACATCATCACGTTAGAGCGGCACTTTGCGTTGTAGTCAGCAGTAGAGATATACTTCTCGCTGTCCTTGTTGTCGATGTCGTTCTTAGTGATACCGAGTTCCTTTTCAACGCCAAGTTCAACAGGCAGACCATGAGTGTCCCAGCCAGCCTTACGCTTCACCTGGAAGCCCTTCATTGTCTTGTAGCGGTTGAATGTATCTTTTATTGTACGCGCGAGGACATGGTGAATGCCTGGATGTCCGTTTGCTGATGGAGGTCCTTCGAAGAATACGAACTCAGGGCAGCCTTCGCGCTCTTCTACTGAGCGCCAGAAGAGATTGTGCTCTTTCCACTTAGCCAGGATTTCCTGGTTAGTATTGTAGAGATCTATGTTTTTATGAGTGTTGAACATCTTATTTTTATTTACGAATTTACAATTTACTGTTATTGAGACCGACGATGAATCGTCGGGAACGGTGGCAGATTTAGCCTTAAGCTTTTTGCCTTTAGCCTTCAGCCTTCAGCTTTTAGCTTTTAGCCTCGCAGCCCGCTGCGAACCTTATCCTTCAAGGTCAACGAGACGTGGAGCTTTTTCCTCTGCCTTTTCTGTTTGACGCTCTGAAAGATACTTGGCGCAAAGTTCAAGAGCTTTGTGGGTTGCGTTCTCAAGGTTCTTGTCACGCCCCTCATCGCCTTCAAGCTTGAGGGTGATGATGTCATCCTTTGAACCGCAAGCGAGGTAGATGGTGCCAACAGGATTCTCCTTTGTGCCGCCGCCAGGCCCAGCCCAACCAGTAGATGCAATGGCAAGTTCTGTGCCGAGAGCTTCGCAAGCGCCTTTTACCATCTGGATGGCAACTTCCTCGCAAACAGCTGTCTGCTCCTCGATGACTGCAGCATCAACCTTGAGCATGTTGCGCTTGATATCGTCATGGTAGCAAATGATGCCGCCACGGAAATACTGTGATGCACCAGCAGTATGCACGAGTGCTTCTGCTATTTTTCCGGCAGTGCAGCTCTCTGCAGTGCCTATTGTGTGGCCTTCCCAAAGACGAGTGGCCAACTCCTTTGATAAGATTTTATTTTGAAAGTCCATGATTGTTAGTTTTCTGAGTTATTGATGATATGAACATCCTGTTGTGGGAACGGGATTTCAATATTGTTATCATTAAGTGTTTCGTAGATGAGTGTTCTCAGCTCGCTTTCCACAAATGGCTGCTGTGTAACGTCAACCCAAGTGCGGAGGATGAAGTTTACGCTGCTGTCAGCAAGGTCACTTAGGACGGCTGTGACAGGCTTTTCGTGGTCAATGCCCTCAATTTCTGAGTTCTCAATCGTTGAAACGATCAGGTCTCTCACCTGGTTTGCTTTACTGCCGTATGCCACACCAAAGGCTATGTTTGAAAGGACGTAGCCGTGATTGCGGGTCAGGTTCTTGTAGTTTTGCGTAAAGAGCTGTGAGTTCTGGAATGCAATTACCGAACCGTCGATGGCTTCAATAAGTGTACTTGTGTATGAGATGGATGCCACTCTACCGCGAGTGCCATCACATTCAATGAAGTCGCCTATCTTGATGCGTCCTGTCATCAGTGAGATTCCGTAGTAGATATTCTCGATGATGTCCTTTGAAGCGAAACCGACACCAGTAGAAAGACCCGCACCTACAACAGCAAGCCATGTAGTGTTCACTCGCATGATGACGAGGCTTATCATGAACCACGTACCCCAAACGATTACCTGAACGACGTTCTTTATCATCACTGTGCGGCTTTCTGCCGAGTCAGGGTCGATTGTCTGGAAGTTGTGCTTTGCTATTTCAATGATGAGTTTGCTGATATATGCGAACACAAACCAAAGGCATATTATGGAAGCAAGTGAAAGCAGTGATACCCTGAAATGCTCTTCGTTGACAAAGTCCTGGTCGAAAATGCGCATAACGGTATCGCTCAGATTGAACACGTCTGCTGCCCAATAGATGGAAACCATGATTGAGAATATGCCAAGCACAGGAAGGAATACGTCATGAACGAGGTAGAACAGCCATACTTTTGCCATGGATTCGTCCTTGAGGTTCTTCCTTTCTTCATACGACTTTAGCCAGTGGCGTATGCAGCTGATGGTAAGAATGCAAGTGAGCTGCATTGTCCACCAGATAAGAGCCTGCACGGCGAGAAGCGTGAAGCCTGCAAAGGAGCAGCCGATGCTGAATATGAACACCGCTTGGGATATTTGCGCGAAGAACAAATCGCTCTTCGGAACATCGTTTTTGTACTTCTTGAGCACATACCATTGCAGAATGGCACAGCATACAATTATCGGCGGGAAGATAAGGTTCACCAATGCGTTTGGAATCAATACGATTCTGAAAACGATGACGATGAAGCTTATTGTCAGCAAAGGCATGTAGAGCTTGTAGGCGCTTTTGAGCTGCTCTGGGTTTATGCGTGCAAGAACCGAGAGGGCAATTACACCGAGAAGCCATGAGTACTGCACAAGAAGATCGCCTGCCATGGCGATGAAATTCTGTGGATACACTTCCTTCACGATGCCTATTGCTATGGCAAAGGTTATTACCGTCGATGCCATTATGATGCTTCCGCGGCGGGCAAGGAATCCTTCGTTCTTGACCTTTCGTGAAATCAGGAAGCGGATGATCACTACGCTGAGCAAAACGGCAATGAGGCCATAAATGACGATGATGAAGAAAAGGAATCCCATCATCTTGACATCCCATTCGGAATGAATGCCCTTGTAGCTTTTGTACTTGTCGTTTACCGCTTCCTCCACATCGAAAATCTGCGTGCTTAGAGTGGATAGAAGTGCTATGTAGTTGCTGCCTCCATTCTTGAAAATGTTCTGTTGGATCTCTGCATAGCGCTTGTTTGCATAGTCGTTGAGCTGCTTGAGATGGGCGTCCATTTTCTGGTAGCGCTCCATGTACTCTTCCATCAGATTGTTGCGCTCCTTCAGTTGTCGTTGGAGATTGACTGCAAGAGCAAGGCAAACGGCTTTGTTCTCGCGGCTTTCCTCGTCAAGAACCACGTCCGGCATGTTTTGGAGCGTGAGAATGAGGCTGTCGTAACGGGCAACATCAAATGCTGTCTTTTCTGCAAACTTCTGGAAAGGACGTGTCTGCGCCTTGAAATTCCTGTATTGTTCGGTCGCTTCATGACAAGCGTAAGTCAGATCGAATACATACTCCTTCTTCTGAGAATAGAGCATGAGGGCGTTCTGGTCGCTCTTCTTCATGATGTCGAACATGTTGTTTTGCGCATTCTGGCTCCTTCGCTGATAGTTCGCCGTGCGAATGGTGTTCTCATGATATACGGTAGTCAGTTCCTTGCGAAGAATGACAAGGGTGCCCGCAAGGTCTTTTTCCTTCAACACCGCGAACGTGTCAAGGGAAAATATCATAAGTAAAAGTATGAAGCAAAAGACCTTTTTCATAACATTGTTATATAAAACGGCGCAAAATTACTAAAATAATACCAAAATTCAAGCAAATTAAGATTAATTTTATACCTTTGCCGAAAATTATTTGACCTTATTATGCTGAATACAAACTCAAGAACGCTCATTGCGGACGCTGGAGGCACCTCGACAACGTGGTGTCTTTCGCTTGATAATGTATTTTCCACCGATGGAATAAATCCTTTTCAGCAGAGCGAAGAAGATATTTTCAAGATAGTTCATTTCATGAAAACCACCTGTCTTGACAACTCTGATGTACCGCAGGTTTCAGCCATTCGTTTCTATGGTGCAGGATGTACTCCGGAAAAGACCGTGGTGGTAAAGCGGGCATTGTCCAACGCTTTTGACGGTACTGTAGAGGACATTGAAGTGCATTCCGACTTGCTTGGTGCTGCCCGTGGACTTTGCGGAACAGATGAAGGCGTAGCTTGCATTCTCGGAACTGGCTCAAACTCATGCTTTTACGATGGCGAGAAGATTGTGCGAAATACGCCTGCATTGGGCTATATCCTTGGTGATGAAGGTGGTGGCGCAGTGCTTGGAAAGATGTTCCTGAATGCCTTGCTAAAGGGAAGGCTTGACAAGGGTGTTGCAGATGCTTTTTTCGATGAATATGGAATGAACCAGGCGGCTATAATAGAGCGTGTCTATCGCCAACCTTTAGCCAACAGATTCCTTGCGTCTTTCACCAAGTTCATCAGTGAATATCGTGACAATCCTACCGTTAATTGCATCATAAAGGACAACTTTGCCAACTTCTTGAATAATAACGTGAAACCATACGATTGCCAGATACTGAACTTCACTGGTAGCATAGCTTATCATTATGCGGAAATTCTTCGTGAAGTGGCAGAGCAGCACGGCTATGAAATTGGCAAGATTACGCAGTCGCCGCTCGAAGGTTTGGCGGAATATCACGCAAAAAATCATTGATACTATTTTGTCAATTCCTAAGTGTAAAAATACAACTCTATGGAAAACGGATAAAAAGTCATAGCGAAACGCATAAAAACTCATAGAGTTATGAGGCAAAACTCATAGAGTTTTTGGTCGTTTTCCTATGAGTTTTTTACGGCGTTCCTATTCGTTTGATTATCAGATACTTGTAAATAGCGCTTTATGGCGCGGAATAACTAATTCATTATTGATACTATTTTGTCAGAACATGGAAACAAAATTACCAAAAATAGGCTCTTATGAATTTCTCTGCGAGCCGTTTCATTGTGACTTTTCCAAGAGTCTTTTCATAGGTTTTCTTGGCAATCACATGCTGAATACAGCTGACTATCACTCCAACGATCGTGACTTTGGCATGCATTATCTCGCTCCACTTCATAAGACTTGGGTGCTCTCCCGTCTTGCCATTGAGGTGTTGGAAATGCCACAAGCATACGATAGGTTTACTGTTGATACGTGGGTGGAAAGTGCAATGCGTTACTTTACCAACAGAAATTTCCTTGTGTGTGCAAAGGACGACGGTCGTGAACTTGCATACGGAAAGAGCATCTGGGCAATGATAGACACCGAAACACGCCAGCCTCAGAATATTCTTGAGGTGCGTGACGGCGAGATTGCCACTTATATCGAAAAGGACAAGCAGAGCCCTATTGGAAGTCTTTCGCGCGTCAAGATGAGTAAGGATGCCGAGAAATGCTATGAGACAAAGGCCACTTATTCTGATACTGACTACAACGGTCATGTCAATAGCATAAAGTATATCGACCACATACTTGACATTTATCCGCTTGATTTCTATAAGGAACACGCTATCAAGCGTTTGGACATAGCTTACGTTGCGGAAAGTTATTGCGGCGATACCCTCAGCTTCTATCGTGAAGAGGATACCGATGGCGGCATGATGATCAGCGTTCGCAAGAAGAACGAACAGCTGGCAGAAGAGGTGGAAGTGGTAAGATGCAAGATTACTTTTACAGAGCGTCAGGCGTAAGGCATGATTGCTTGTTTGCAAACGACTAAATGCCAATTTCCTAAACAAGCGGGCAGAAAGCGTTTGAATTATGTCAAAATATAAGCAAATAGACTGAATATCTGTCAGAATATTTCCTTGTTTGCTAACATTTTGCTAATTTTGCATTCGTTTTTACGCATATTTGAAAAGTATAAACTAATAACTAAAAACTAAATAATGGCACAATTAGATTTCGGTGGTACTATTGAAACAGTGATCACCAGCAAAGAATTCTCTCTCGAAAAGGCACGTGAAGTACTCAAGAACGAGACAATCGCAGTGCTCGGTTATGGTGTACAGGGTCCTGGTCAGGCTTGCAACCTCCGCGACAACGGCTTCAACGTAATCGTTGGTCAGCGTCAGGGCAAGACTTATGACAAGGCTGTTGCTGATGGCTGGAAGCCAGGTGAAACTCTCTTCTCTCTCGAAGAGGCTGCAGAAAAGGGTACTATCGTTTGTATGCTTCTCTCAGACGCTGCTCAGATGCAGCTTTGGCCAACTATCAAGCCATACCTCACTGCTGGCAAGGCTCTCTACTTCTCACACGGTTTCGCTATCAACTGGAGCGACCGCACAGGCGTTGTTCCTCCATCAGATATTGACGTTATCATGGTTGCTCCTAAGGGTTCTGGTACTTCACTCCGTACTATGTTCCTTGAAGGTCGCGGCTTGAACTCTTCTTACGCTGTTTACCAGGATGCTACTGGTAAGGCTCTCGACAAGGTTCTCGCATTCGGTATCGGTATCGGTTCTGGTTACATGTTCGAGACTACTTTCAAGCGTGAGGCTACTTCTGACCTTACTGGTGAGCGTGGTTCACTCATGGGTGCTATCCAGGGTCTTCTCCTTGCTCAGTACGAAGTTCTCCGTGAGAACGGTCACACTCCTTCTGAGGCATTCAACGAGACTGTTGAGGAGCTCACTCAGTCACTCATGCCACTCTTTGGCGCTAAGGGTATGGACTGGATGTATGCAAACTGCTCTACTACAGCTCAGCGTGGTGCTCTCGACTGGATGGGTCCTTTCCACGATGCTATCAAGCCTGTTGTTGAGAAGCTCTACAACTCAGTTGTTACTGGTAACGAGGCTCAGATCTCTATCGACGCTAACTCTAAGCCTGACTACCGCGTAGGTCTTGAGAAGGAACTTGAGGCTCTCCGTGAATCAGAGATGTGGCGTGCAGGTGCTACTGTTCGTCAGCTCCGTCCTGAGAACAACTAATCATAGTTTAGCATATACAATAAAAGCCGTAGTGATTCAGTTCACTACGGCTTTTTTGCTATTGGAAACGACGCTATGAAGCGTCGTTAAACAGCCTTAAAATACATTTGCTCCCATTAAGGCGAGTCTTAGACGAATGAGCAATGGGCAATGCGACCTAACGTATTGTCTTTCCTCTGCATTGAAATGGTCTTCGAAATAGCGCTGGGATTCCATCTTAAGCTGCTCGCCTGATTTCTCCGTATGGTAATACTCCATAGCAAAGACGTATTTTTTCAGGCGTCTCTTAATGTCTTTTTTATCTATTTTGTCCATCTCTTTTTGAACAGTTATGTTGTTAGTTTTATCGTTTGTTTATAGTTTTATGATTGGTTAGAGCTGCTGCATATCGTTGAGTTTCTTGTAGTAGCCATCAAGTTTCAGTAGCTCCTCGTGAGTTCCACGCTCTACAATCTGTCCTTCGTGTACTACGCAAATCTCGTCTGCGTGCTTGATTGTGGAAAGTCTGTGGGCGATTGCCACAGTCGTTCTCGTTTTCATCAAGTGCTCAAGTGCGTCTTGTACGAGTCGCTCGCTCTCAGTGTCAAGCGCTGATGTGGCTTCGTCAAGTATGAGAATAGGTGGGTTCTTGAGGATTGCACGAGCTATGCTCACTCTTTGGCGTTGTCCACCAGAAAGCCTACCGCCACGATCACCAACAGTAGCTTCGTAGCCTTCCTCATATTTCTCGATGAATTCCTGTGCGTTGGCTATCTTTGCCGCATTGCGAACTTCTTCTTCTGTCGCGTCATCCTTGGAGAACGCTATGTTGTTTCTGAAGGAGTCGTTGAAAAGGATTGCTTCCTGGTTCACATTGCCTATGAGCTGGCGAAGGGAATCAATCTTCAAGTCCTTCACGTTGATGCCATCTATCAATACCTCTCCTTCCTGAACGTCGTAATAACGCGGAATCAAATCCACAAGAGTTGATTTACCGCCACCGCTTTGTCCTACTATGGCAACAGTCTTTCCCTTCTGGATCTTGAGGTTTATGTTGCGAAGAATCCATTTTTCGTCGTAGCGGAAAGATACGTTGCGGAATTCTATCTCGTGTTCAAACGATGGAATTTCCTTTGCGTCTTCCTTTTCCTTTATGTTGTTCTCCGCAAGGAGAATCTTGTCAACACGCTCCATGGAAGCAAGTCCCTTTGGAATGTTGTAGCCCGCCTTCGAGAAATCTTTCAGTGGATTGATGATGCTATACAGTATCACCATATAATATATAAATGTAGGACCTGAGAGAGCGTAGTTGTTCAGCACAAGCACACCGCCGAACCAAAGCACTACGACAATCATCACCGTGCCAAGGAACTCACTCATCGGGTGAGCCATCGTCTGGCGAAGTGCCACTTTCAGTACAGCCGAACGGTGTTCGTCGTTCTTTTCGCCGAATCGTTTGTTCATGCGATCTTCTGCCGAGAACGCCTTTATGATGCGAAGACCGCCAAGCGTTTCCTCAACGATGCTCATTGTGTCGCTCCAAAGGTTCTGTGCATGAACGGACTTCTTCTTCAGCTTTCTGCCTACTTTTCCCATCAGCCACCCCATGACAGGGACGATGAGAAGGGTGAAAAGGGTGAGCTGCCAACTGATGAGAAGCAGCGTCGTAAAGTAAGCGATTATGAGGATAGGGTTCTTGAAGAGCATCTCCAAGGAACTCATTATCGAAGTCTCAATCTCCTGGACATCGCCACTCATGCGGGCAATGATGTCACCTTTGCGTTCTTCAGAGAAGAAGCCGAGTGGGAGAGAGGTGATTTTCTTGTATAGTTGGTTGCGAATGTCTCGTACAACACCCGTCCTGATAGGCATTATGGATGCTGCTGCAAGGAAATAGGCACCTGTCTTGAGGAATGTCGTAACGGCAAGGAAAAGTCCGATGAGGAGTAGGGTAGTGCTCTGTCCTACCTCTTGTATGAGCTGCATCACGTAGTAGTTCATGTTGTTTGATGCAATCTCCTTAAGGTCGTGTGCTGCGCTATCCCACGGAATGAACTGCGCTGTCTGCTGCACATCGTCCGTTTGGAAAAGAATCTGAAGAATAGGGATGATGGCTGCAAACGAGAAAATGTTCAGCAGCGCGGATACAATGTTCCACACGACTGACGACACGAGATAGCGTTTATATGGAGGTACGAATCGCTTCAGTACCAGTAGGAATTCCTTCATTGTTGTTAAAAATCTGTGCAAAATTACTACAAAAAACTGAAATATAAGCTATGCTTATAGAAAAATGTTGGTTTTCTGTGTGTTTTTTGTGCGATGTATAAAGAAAAAGTGTAACTTTGTGCCATAAAAACAGAAAGTAACTATGGAAAAATATACAAAATGGGTGGCTTGCTGGGGCAACGCTACCTCCATAACCGACCGCAAGGAATGTGTCTATTCCAAGGACATCACGCTTCGTTATCCTGTCAAGATGTGCTTCTCTGGAAGCAAACTTCGCTTCCGTTTCTCCAATCTCACTGGCACGGAAGACGTGAATCTGACAAAGGCTTTCGTGGCAAAAGGTGCTGGCGACAACTATAATTCAGTGGTTATCACTTTCAATGGCAATCTGGATGTTGTAATTCCTGTTGGCAAAGAGATTGAGAGCGATGAGATAGCTTTTGATGTTGTTGCAGGAAACGAGATAACCGTTAGCATGTATTTCGCTGGTTATACGCAGATGAATGCTGGCACTCTCATTACGGGACCTCTTTCCAAAGGACAGTATTCTTATGGCGATTATGCTGAAAACGAGATACTTCCGCTTGATTATACAAGAAAGACAAACTGGTTCTACTTCCTTAATACAATAGACATCCTGACGGAAGAGAAGAATCATGCCCTTGTGTGCTATGGCGATTCCATAACTGCCCAAAGCTGGCCTGACTATCTTGCTATTCGTGCCGAAAAGGAAGGCTTCCACGATGTGTCCATTATCCGTCGTGCTGTCAGTGGAACTCGCATTCTTCGCCAGTACGACTGCATCACTTATCAAGCATACGGCTTGAAGGGAGCTACACGATTCCCTATAGAGATGAATGTTGCCGGAGCTTCTGCAGTCATCATTCAGCATGGCATAAACGACATCATTCATCCTGTTGGCGTGGAGGTGAATCCTTTCCGCCCTTGGAGCGATTTGCCTACTTGTGAGGAAATGGAACGTGGTGTAGAGGAACTTTATGTCAACCACGCGCGACAGCTCGGCTTGAAGGTTTGGAGTGGCACACTGATTCCATTCTTCGGTTGGCGCACATACAACGAGGATCGTGAGGCTATGCGTCAGGAGTTCAACGCTTGGCTCCGCACTTCCCCTCTCTTTGACGGCTGCGTAGATTTCGACAAATCCCTTCTTGACAAGCAGAATCCAAAGGCATTTGCACCAGGCTTTGACTCAGGCGACCATCTCCACCCAAGCGAACTTGCCTACGAAGCAATGGCAGCCACCGTGCCGGAGGAGTTGTTAATATGGTGAGTTAGTTCAGGATGAAGAAGATGAGTTCGCGGAGGAGTTCGCCTGGTGATGTGCTGCGATTGTCAACACCTTTCATCTTGATGTCTGTCTCACGAAGCTTGGAGATGATATGGAGGGTCTTCATGGCGTTGTAGTGGCGGATGGCAGAGACGTAGTTGCGTGCGAACCAGGCACCACGAAGTCCGAGATGCTGAGCGATGTTGATGTCGCTTTTCTGTCCCGGCATGTAATGACAGATCATGAGATTCTGGAAGAAGTTGAAGAGTCCGCTGATCATTGAGAAAACGCTGTCCTTGACCTTCGGGTCTTTTGCGAAATAGTCGGCTATGCGCATGGCTTTCGGTACGTCATGGGCAGCGAGTGCGTCCTGGAGTTCGAAGCCGTTGAACTCCTTGCTGATGCCTACTTTCTGCTCAACAATCTCCGGTGTGATGGTCTCACCATCAGACATGTTTGCCGTAACCTTGTCGATTTCCGTCGTAATGCGCGAGAGGTCGTTGCCTATATGCTCAGCAATCATCATTACGGCTTTCTGCTCAATGCTTATCTTCGGGTGCTTCTCGTTGATGTAAGAGCCGATGAACGCTGGCAGTTCGTTGGGATATTTCTTTGCGCTTTCGTAAACGACGCCAACCTTCTGTGCCTTTGTGACAAGCTTCTTTCGTCCGTCCACCTTTCCGTTCTTGTGGCAGATGACTATGACGGAAGTAGGGGAGGGGTTGTCGAGATACGCCTCCAACTGTTCCCATTTCTTTATGGCCTGTGCCTCCTTAACAATGATGACCTGACGCTCAGCCATCATCGGAAAGCGGCGAGCTTGGTCGGCAATGACGGCGGCAGTAGTGTCGGCACCGAAGAGAACGACCTGGTTGAAGTCGCGCTCCTCTTCGGCAAGGGCGTTGTTCTCGATGTAGTTTGAGATGACATCGATGTAATATGGTTCTTCGCCGTGCAGAACATAGATAGGCTTGTAGTTGCCGTTCTGCAGGTCTTTCATTATTTCGTTTAGGTTGTCAGCTTTCTTTGCCATATATATTAATAAACGCGGTTTTAGGTGTTAAATGTTGAAACGCAAGTTGTTTTTTATAAACACAAGTTGCACGAGATGCACAAGTTTTTTCTTTCTTTTGGGAATAATAGTTGCACAAGTTTTTATAGTGAGACTTTATAAACCTATATTTCAAAAACTCGTGTGACTCGTGACACCCGTGTTTAAATAAAGACTTGTGTCACTTGCGTAACTTGCGTTTTATTTCATCCCAATACAACTTGATTTTTATTTCTGTAGCGATTGATAATCAGGGATTTCAGTAAGGAATCTGTAAGTATTTGACTCGTAATCCATGCGGCAGCAGATGTGCTGTATGCCGTTTGAGACGATGAGGTAATCTACGTGGAGCAGCATGTTATAGACGGAAATCTGGTCGAAGACCTTCTGCGTGAGAGTAATGGTCGGTGCCTTGTACTCGATGATCATGCACGGTTTGCCGTCGCTGCCAAGGAGTACGCTGTCGCAACGGAGTTTCTTTTCGCCCATCTGAAGCTGTGTCTCATTGACGAGAAGCGACTTCGGGTAGCCTTTCTCAGCTATCAGATAGTTGATGAAGTGCTGCCTAACCCATTCCTCCGGCGTTAGCGAGATGTAGCGTCGGCGCAGTTGGTCGTATATCTTCGGTCTGCCCTTGTCGTCTTTCTTTATGCGGACGTCGAAGGACGGAAGGTTTAAGGTTGAATGCATGATGATATATATAATAATGTGTTCTACAGCATAAGGTTAACGCAGCCCATGATTGTGCCGAGCAATGCACCGAGCCAAACGATGGCGCTGAGTTCCTTGTCCATGACCTCGAAGATGAGACGCTCGGTTTCCTCCATGTCCATCTCGTTGATGCGCTCTTCTATGATTACCGGTATGTTTATGCTGCTGAGAATGCGTGGCAGATGCTCACTGATGATGGTGCGATAGAACGAAATGGCCGACTGGCGGAACTGCACGAAATGCTCTTCCTTGCCTTCAAGGAGTGTTTGCATCGGTTGCTGCATGAGATTCTGCGATTCCGAAGCGACGAGATTGCCGACAATCTCTGTGCCATTGTTTGAGAGAATGGAGTCGAGGTTGTGGGCGATGAACTTACGAGTAGGCTTCTGAAGGAGCTTTGCCAAAGGTTCCCAGAGCTTGCCGCCAAGGAACTTCAGCACCATCGTCGGGTCATCGACATCAAGTCCGTCAACACGAAGCTTGTCCATCATGTGCTGAACAACGATGTCCGCCACCTTTTCGCCAAGCTCGCTTTCGCTCAGTCGCTTGCCAATCTGTTCAGATGCTTCCGTGGAAACGCTGTCAACGACCTGCTGTAGTTCCTCTTCCGAGATGTAATGGCAAAGAAACTGCTGCAAGGATTCGGGGTTGTTTTTCTGCTTTTGGAAGAAGCCGTCAATGGACGCAGTAATCTTCGCTATCATATCGTCGCTGAGCAGATACTTGCCAAGAACCTCCTCGTTCATCAGATTCTCGCTGATAGCACCGCCGATGGACTTCGCTATCCTGCCTTTCTCCTTAGGAATGATGCCTGGTGTAAAAGGCAACTTATGTCCGAAAAGATACTTCGGATTGTGCGGGCGAAAGAGCATCTTTATGGCGAGAGCATTGGTGATGTAGCCTATCACACCGCCAACGAGAGGAGCCGCTATATATTGATATTCTATCATTATGAAGTCGATAAAGTTACTTTTGATGCAGCAAAGTTACAACTTTTTTGGCATATCCACTTTGTTTTTGACTAAAAATTCTTACTTTTGCACCTCAAATTGTAAATTGTAATTCCGTAAATTGTAAATTATATTGTGATTTCAAAGATAATTTCCACAAGCCTTGGCCTCAAGGAATCGCAGGTAAAGGCGGTGCTTCAACTCCTTGACGAAGGCGCCACAATACCATTCATTGCCCGCTACAGAAAAGAAATGACGGGCAGTCTCGACGAGGTTGCGATAAGCAATATCTCGCAGCAGTCGGATAAGTTGAAAGAACTCCAGAAGCGCAAGGAGACAGTGCTGAAGACCATCGATGAGCAAGGCAAACTCTCTGCCGAACTGAAGCAGAGAATAGAAGAGTGTTGGAACTCCACTGAACTGGAGGACATCTATCTGCCATTCAAGCCAAAGCGCAGGACAAAGGCGCAGGTGGCACGCGAGAATGATCTTGAACCTCTTGCGATGATCATTCTACAGGAACGCATTGGCAGCGATGCAGAACTTGAGCGAAATGCCGACAAGTTTGTCAAAGGCAACGTGAAGTCCATAGATGATGCCTTGCAAGGTGCGAGAGACATCATTGCAGAGAACATCAGCGAGGACGAGAAGTGCAGAAATGCCGTGCGACGTGAGTTCAATTACACTGCCACAATAACATCGAAAGTGGTGAAAGGCAAAGAGGCAGAAGGCGATAAGTTCAAGGACTATTTCAACTTCTCAGAGCCTCTGAAACGATGTTCCTCACACCGTTTGCTTGCCATGCGTCGTGGTGAGCGTGAAGGTTTCCTGAAGGTTACAATCAGTCCTGACGATGAACTTGCAGAAGACAAGCTTCTTCGCCTTCGCGTGCGTCGTTCAGGCGCTGCGAGCGACCAGATAGAGAAGGCTTGCCTTGATGCCTACAAACGATTGCTGAAGCCGTCCATCGAGAACGAATATGCAGCCTTGAGCAAGGAGAAAGCGGATACGGAAGCCATTGCAGTCTTTGCAAACGGTCTTCGCCAACTCCTCATGGCATCGCCACTCGGACAGAAGCGCGTCATGGGTATTGACCCGGGTTTCCGCACCGGTTGCAAGGTTGTTTGCCTTGACTCTCACGGCATGCTTCTTCATCACGACGTTATCTTCCCACATCCACCAGTGAACAAGATGGCTGAGGCAGCTGCGAGAATACAGCTTCTTGCCAAGAAATATGCGATAGAGGCGGTGTCCATAGGCAATGGAACTGCTGGACGTGAGACGGAAGATTTCATCCGTGGCTTGAATCTTGCCACTGCAAAAGGCAACCCTGTTGAGATTTATTCCGTGAACGAGGACGGTGCTTCCGTTTATTCTGCTTCAAAGATTGCACGCGAAGAATTTCCGGATGAGGATGTAACAGTGCGCGGTGCTGTGAGCATTGCCCGCAGACTGATGGATCCGCTTGCAGAACTTGTCAAGATAGACAGCAAGAGCATTGGAGTGGGGCAGTATCAGCATGATGTTGACCAGACGGCTCTCAAGCAGCAACTTGACCAGACTGTCGTGTCGTGCGTTAACCTTGTTGGCGTGGATGTCAACACAGCCTCTAAGCATCTGCTCACATATATTTCTGGCCTTGGTCCTACATTGGCGCAGAACATCATTGACTATCGTACGGAGAACGGTGGTTTCAAGACTCGCCGGGAACTGCTGAAAGTGAAGCGAATGGGCGAGAAGGCGTTCGAGCAATGTGCCGGTTTCCTTCGTGTTTCTGGTGGCAAGAATCCGCTTGACAACTCCTCTGTCCATCCGGAAAGCTATGCCGTAGTGGAAAGAATGGCAAAGGATTTGAACACCGATGTTGCCACGCTGATGAAAGATGCTTCGCTGCGTAGCAAGATAGACGTGAGCCGCTACAAGGATGTCGGTCAGGAGACGCTGAAAGATATCCTGAAGGAACTTGAAAAGCCTGGTCGTGACCCTCGCGAACCACTGAAGGCTTTCTCGTTCGACCCACGTGTTCATGCGCCGGAAGACCTTATGGTAGGCATGCGCTTGCCAGGCATTGTAACGAATGTCACAAACTTCGGTGCATTCGTTGATGTGGGTGTTCATGAGAAAGGTCTTGTGCATGTGTCGCAGTTGGCAAACCATTACGTGAAAGACCCGCTGACAGTTGTGCATGTTGGTCAGGCTGTAGAAGTGACAGTTACGGCTGTTGACCTCCAACGAAATCGTATCTCTCTCAGCATGAAAGAATGATATGTACAAAAAAATCCTCCTCTTTTCGCTTCTCAGCGATAGAGGAGGGCTTGTTTAATTACAAAAATCTAAAAGTTCTCTATTTAATAAACGAATTGTAGTCTTTTAACTTTAAAACAAATCTAATATTCTAAAAGTAATCAGATCTCTTATTACAAATCTAATTCTCTATTTTGCAACACAAATCTTAGTTCTCTATTATCTATATTGTCTCTATTGCAAATATTTCTGATTATGCTTTTGGTACGAAAGTCTCGAAAGTGTGATCTGTGTAATAGATTACGATTTCCTTAACTTTTCTTGTTGCCTCAATCTGAAGCTTCGGACTATCGTAAACCGATGGCTTCGGTTCGTAGATGGCTTGCTTCTTCTGTTCCGGCTTTGGGGTAGGGGAGCTTATTTGCGGAATTGATGTCACCACGTTCGACTCGCCGTCTTCTGTGAACAATCCTTGCTCTTTTCCTCTGCCTTGCTGAGACTCAACCTTGAACATTGGTCCTACTCCAGCTATTAACCACTCGTATGAAATGGTAGGGAAGCCTTTGCGTATCGCTTCCACGTGGTTGAGTGAAGGGTTTGCCTTGCCTGCGAGAAGCTGACTCAATGTGGCCGGGTTCAATCCTAACAGCGCTGCGAAATTCGCCTGAGTCATGTGCTGCGCCTCCATCAATTGTTTTATGCGATCTTTCATTTCAATGTTTTCGTTTGCGAGTGCAAAGGTAAATAGAAAGATTTAGTTTTACAAATACAACTTTAAGTTTTTTAAAATTCTAAATCGAATAATTATCAAAAATCAATTATTTAAAATTCTAAATTATGATGATTTAAATTTAGAAATAGGAATTATAAATTCTAAAATAACAAACAAGTAAAGAGCAATATTTACTTTAAGGTATTTCACTAATATACTGAAAAACAATATATTATTATCAATATTATGGGGTATTTACAGTTAATTATGGCTTTTTAGCGCCAAATTGATGGTAAAAGCCTAATATTTACTTTAGCAATATATTATATTACCTTGATTAATAGGAAAATAATATTATAAACTAATAGTACAACTCCTTACATGAAATTTAGATATTTAAAATTCTAAATTAGATTAAACACAATAAAGACGGTCGTGGAGTGAGTTACAAAATCTAAACAAGGTTAATAAATTTGAAATTTCAAAGTACAGCAAATGTATTTTCAAAACTAAATATTTAAGCTTTTAAAATTCTAATCAGGAGTGGCGATTATTACGAAAACATAAATAAAAGTGGCTGAAAATTCAATTTGAAAGCATTTGCGTGCAAGTGGTCAAAAGATTGGAAAATCAGCGCTTATAACGAGGAAAAATTACGATAAACTACTGTTTCTTATTAGTTTATATAGGATTTTTTCTGTATGGAAAAAGTGGTCAGAAAAGTGAAAAAATGCTTGTTTTCATGCTATTTTCCATAAAAAAGAGTCGGATTTTGTACGTTTTTCAAGCGTTTTTCGGCTGATTTAGGATTTAAAACTGTGCGAAACGTCTATATTTTCGGGTTTTGGAGAAGATTTATGCGATAGTTTACGTCGGTATAAGTAACTTTTTCGTAAATTTGCAAGCAAATAATAACAATTCAACCTAATTATAACATCACATCAGGAACATTGCAATACAGTTTTCTTCAGGAACGACTATGGTACAATTTCCTTTTGGAACAACTGCAATACAGTTTCCTCAGTATTAAATATGGAAGAGATAATAACCATTCTAATCACGGTTCTGAGCTCCACAATGGTGAGCGACGGAACGACAAGCAAGAATTTCCTGCCCTTCAGTGGTGAGGCCAAAAGCGAGTATTTCGTAGGTAAGGTCATTAATGGTGGCGTGGATACGCAAACGTATTCTCCGACCGGGGGCAATCTTTCGGCGCGTTATATCCTTGAAGGCAAGGACTGTGCCGGCAAGGACTGTAAGATCTTTATAGAGAACAATGGAAAGTTCGGCGAGGAGTTCACGGTGCCAAAGATTGTTACTGACAGCGACACTCTCAAATTCCTCAACACATCTCCCTTGAAAGGAAAGCTTGACATGAGCGACGGCAATCTTACAATTCGCATTTACAGGTGCCAGTCACAGGCTTTTCCGACGATGGAGACCGTAGGTGCTGCTGCCATGCCAAAAGAGATCGTTCCTATCACGGAAATGAATTTGCTTATGAAGAGCATCAACCGCAATGTGTTCTCAAACAAGATCGTGAAGCTGAACAACAAGCAGAAAGACTCTCGCGGAATGTACACGAAGGCAATAAACAGCGAGATTGCGAAGCTTTCAAGGCAAGGAGGAGGCACTCTTACTATCCCGCGTGGCACATGGAAAACTGGACGAGTTACCCTTCTGAGCAATGTGTGCCTGAACCTTGAGGAAGGAGCCGTGCTTGAGTTCTCTGGTGAGCAAAGGGATTATCTTCCTGTTGTGTTCACGCGTCATGAAGGCGTAGAGGTTATGAGCGCAGGCGCATTCATTTATGCAAACGGTCAGAAGAATATTGCGCTAACGGGAAAAGGCGTTGTCCGTGGTCCGGGTATGGACGCAGAGATGAGGCAGCCAAAGAAGGGAGTCGATGTGGTAGAGAAAGCTGTTGACTTCAATTTGCCTGTCAGCGATAGAATCTATGATGGCAAAGACGGAAGACATTTCTATGTGCCGAAATCATTCTCGCCAATCAACTGCACGGGAGTTTTCGTGGAAGGAGTTGCCTTCGAACGCAGCACGCTTTGGAATGTGAATCCAGTCTATTGCGAGGATGTTGTCATTCGTGGCGTGACGGTGAATTCTGTCGGCATTCCTGCAAGTGACGGCATAGACATTTCCTCAAGCAAGAATGTGCTCATAGAATATTGTACGTTGGACTGTGGAGACGACTGCTTTACGATGAAGGCAGGTCGTTGCGAAGACGGCAAGCGTGTGAATAAGCCTACGGAGAATGTGCTCATTCGCTATTGCCTGGCAAAGCAAGGTCATGGCGGTATCACTTGCGGTTCTGAGACGGCGGGAAATATCCAGAACATTCTTCTCCACTCTTGCGTATTCGATGGCACACGCAGTGCTTTCCGTTTCAAGACACGTCGCAATCGTGGCGGTGGCATAAACAACATCCGATATGAGAACAATCTGCTTTGCAACATCTCTGAGGCCGTAACTTTTGATCTTCTAGGCACGTCTCAATACATGGGGGCTCTCGCACAACGCAAGCCAGCCCTTGAGATCACGCCACTCACTCCTATCGTGAAAGACATAAACATCAGCAATTTCACGGTGGAATCTTCCGATCGCTTCATTTCGATAAATGGCATTCCGGAAATACCTTGTGCCAACGTGAGCATTTCTGACGCAAACATAAACACAAAGCAGTTTATCAAGAACATGCGCGATGCTGACGGAGTTCATTTCAAGAACCTGAAAGTGACTGCAACATCCCAGCCGCTTGAGATTGATAATTGCAAGAACATCACATACGAAAACTGTGACATAAACTATCCTTCTGCCGAGTGATTCGCGCAAGCCGATGAGTTGTAATGAACAATCCTCTTGTTTTACATCTGACAGTAAAGCAAGGGGATTTATGTGTAAAATCGTTGACAAAGTTTCCCTTTTATTTAATTAATGTGAAGTTTTCGGGAAAAAGTTCTTTATATCCCCTATTTTTTTGTAATTTTGCTCCGAAATAAACACATCTATAGCGAAAATGAAAAGATTAATACTCTCAATAATAGCCGTTCTTCCGCTTTGCGCGATGGCTCAAAGCGAATGGAGTGTGCCGGAACAAAGACCGGTTCAACAGCAAGTGCAAACAGGCAAGAAGCCTGGCAAGAAGAAGTCGGACAACAAGAATCCGAAGTATCTCAAGGGTGCAGCTCCGCTTGTGAACGGAATGGTGGAATGGACTCTCGAGCTTGACGTTCCGGGACAAAATGCGCAGCAGATTTACGACCGTGTATATGAGTACATGGAAACGCTGACACATTCGGAGAACCAACTGAAGGGAAGTTGCGTTACCCTTGTCAACAAGGAGGAGCATTCCATCGTCACCAATGTGAAGGAGTGGCTCATTTTCAAGCAGAACGCCATCTCGCTTGACCGTGCTGAAACAAACTACAAGTTGTTTGCATATTGCAAGGACAATCATCTTACGCTGACTCTTGGCAGAATCGTCTTCGACTATACGGAAAATGTGCCTGGAGGCGCTGGCATCTACAAGGCAGAAGAGTGGATAGCCGATGAGACTGCGCTCAACAAGAAGGGTACAAGGATGTTTCCGGGCTCTGTGAAGTTCCGCAAGAAGATGATTGACCGCAAAGACCAAATCTTTAACGAAGTAAGCCAATTATGGAAATAAAATCACGCAGAAACGAAGACTCCCTAAAGCGGAAATACTTTATCATTCGCAACATACTGAACACAATCTTCCTCATCGGAGCTGTTGCAGGTGTGTTGATATACTACTTCCATAGCAATGAGTTGGGCACTTACGTCATTCTCGGTTCAATGATCTTCAAGATGGCAGAGTGCTGCTTCAGGTTCTTGGGGAAGTAATGTATGAATAGACTTCTCTCCATAATATTTCTCTGTAGTTTCGTTCAGTTTGCTTTTTCGCAGACTGAGCGCAGGATGTCGTCTAACGGCATGGACCAGTCTGACGCTATCAACCAGTATGCGGAGTCCGGCTTGAATCGCAGTACGCGTGATTCTACGCAGATAAAAGCAAAGGAGTTTCCAAAAGGCTTGAAGGTTTGGACAGTGGATCGTTTCTTCGGTGACCGCATGGAAGCAGAGCCAGACACCCTTCCGCATCTCTATCAGAACTCCATATTCACGAATGGACTTTACGGGGAATACAACAATCTCGGAAACGTGGGCAGTCCTCGCGTGAACAGAATCTTCACCGACCGCTTTGTCGGTGACGATTTCCTTTTTGTCCATCCATACGACTTCTTCATCACCCAGCCGAAAGACTTCCACTTTACAAACACGCTTTCCCCTATCACCAATATCAGCTTCAACACTTGTGGCTCAGGCAATTACGGGGAGGATCATCTCAAGGCACTTTTTGCCGTCAATGCTGGCAAGGAGCTTGGTCTTGGCATGAAGTTCGACTATATCTACGGCAAGGGATATTATCAGAACAGCAACACGGCTCATTTCAATTATTCCATCTACGGCTCTTATCTTGGAGATCGTTACAATGCCCATTTCCTCGTGTCGCTCAACCATCAGAAGGTAGCTGAGGGTGGTGGTATTACCAATGACGAATACATAAAGCACCCGGAAAGTTTCCAGGACAATTATTCCGAGGCGGAAATTCCAACCGTTCTTTCCAGAAACTGGAACAGAAACGACAACCAGACGATATTCCTCTCACAGCGTTATAATGTAGGTTTCAACCGAAAGGTGCCGATGAACGAGCAAGAGATTGAAGCAAAGAAATTTGCCCATAAGTCGAAACTTGAGAATGACGCAAAGCGAGCACTCGAGCAGGAGCGCAAGAGATTGGGCGAAGACTTTGACCTTGAGGAATACAACAAGGAACTGGCTGCGAAGAAAGCCTCTGGCGACTTCCAGGAAGAACCCCTTGACACCACTTGGCTCAAGAACGAGTATGTGCCGGTGACAAGCTTCATCCACACTCTCAATTTCAGTAACTACAAACGAATTTACCAAGCTTATCAGTCGCCAACAGACTATTATGCTGACACTTTCCTTCCGTCATACGGAAATGGAATCTATGGAAACGACTCCATCCGTGATGTCACGAAGCACTTCTGCCTCAAGAACAATCTTGCCATCGCGATGCTTGAGGGATTCAATAAATGGGTGCCACTCGGCTTGAAAGCTTTCGTCTCCCACGAACTTCGCAAATACGCACTTCCTGACGAAGACGGCTGGCTGAAGTCGGAGTACGAGAATCATGTTACCATCGGAGGGCAGTTGCAGAAGACCCTTGGCAAGATGTTCCACTACAACGTGCAACTCGAGACCTACGTCATCGGCGGTATGGCTGGCGATATCTTCCTTGATGCTGTCGGCGACATGAACTTCCCCCTCTTTGGCGACACCGTTTCGCTACAGGCAAAGGCTTTCATGCACCGTGAACGTCCTGCATACTATTACGAGAAATACCACAGCAAGCACTTCTGGTGGGATTATACCGAGGAAGGCAAGCTCTCTTCGCAGACCCACAGCCATCTGGAAGGCATTCTCGACATAGCAAAGACGGGCACAAAGCTCCGCATAGCCTACGACAATCTCGACCATCTCACATATTTCGCAAACTCATACGAGATAGACGACAAGTTCTATCGCAAGAACAACAGGATAAATGTCCGTCAGAGCGGAAACGTCTCTCTCCTCACGGCGCAGCTGATGCAGAACATCAAGCTTGGACCGCTGAACCTCGAGACCGCTCTCACGTACCAGAACTCGTCCAACAAGGACGCAGTGCCGGTGCCAGACTTCAATGCTTACGCAAACCTTTACCTGAAGTTCAAGATTGCCAAGGTGCTTGAGACGGAGCTTGGAGTTGACGGTCGCTACTTCACCTCTTACGCGGCGCAAGACTACAACCCGACGCTCGGCGTGTTCTGCAATCAGGAGAATGGCGAGAACAACGTAAAGGTGGGCAACTATCCGATACTCAACGTCTATGCAAATTTCCACTTGAAGCACGCTCGATTCTTCGTGATGATGAGCCACTTCAATCAGACGGCAGGAAACTATTTCCTCACCCCTCACTATCCGCAGAACGCTTCCCTCTTCCGCTTCGGTGTAAGCTGGAATTTCTTCAATTAAAAAAAGGAATCAAGAAGTCAAATTCCCAAAATGTAATTCACTAAAACAATGCCAAAAATATCTCTTCGTGGCGTAGAAATGCCACAGTCGCCAATCCGAAAACTTGCTCCTCTTGCAGCAGCTGCAAAGAAGCGTGGCACAAAGGTGTACCACCTCAACATCGGACAACCAGACCTTCCAACGCCACAAGTCGCTCTTGATGCGATGAAGAATGTGGATCGCGAGATACTTGAATACTCTCCTTCTCAAGGATACCTCAGCTATCGCGAGAAGCTTGTCAGCTATTACAGGAAATACGACATCAATGTCACGGCAGATGACATCATCATCACTTGCGGAGGCTCGGAAGCCGTGCTCTTCAGTTTCATGGCGTGCCTTAATCCGGGCGACGAGATTATCGTTCCAGAGCCAGCTTACGCCAACTATATGGCATTTGCCATCTCAGCAGGAGCAAAGATTCGCACCATAGCAACGACCATAGAGGAAGGATTCTCATTGCCGAAGGTGGAAAAGTTTGAGGAACTAATAAATGAACGCACGCGCGCAATCCTTATTTGTAATCCGAACAATCCTACCGGCTATCTCTACACGCGCCGTGAGATGAATCAGATTCGTGATCTCGTGAAGAAGTACGACCTCTACCTCTTCTCCGACGAAGTCTATCGCGAATACATCTACACCGGTTCGCCTTACATCTCAGCATGTCATCTCGAAGGCATTGAGCAGAACGTGGTGCTCATCGACTCCGTGTCGAAGCGCTATTCTGAGTGCGGAATCCGCATCGGCGCACTCATCACGAAGAACGAGGAGATTCGTCAGGCAGTGATGAAGTTCTGCCAGGCTCGACTCTCTCCGCCGCTCATCGGACAGATCATAGCCGAAGCTTCCCTTGATGCGCCGGAAGAATATTACCGTGATGTTTACGACGAGTATGTGGAGCGCCGCAAGTGCCTTATCGACGGTCTCAACCGCATACCGGGCGTCTATTCTCCGATACCGATGGGAGCGTTCTATACCGTAGCGCAGCTTCCTGTTGACGACGCGGAGAAGTTCTGCCGCTGGTGTCTCGAGAAGTTCGAGTATGAAGGCGAAACCGTCATGATGGCACCAGCCTCAGGCTTCTATACAACGCCGGGCGCAGGCATCAACCAAGTCCGCATAGCCTACGTTCTCAAGAAGGAAGACCTCTGCCGCGCCCTCGTCGTCCTCCAGAAAGCCCTCGAAGCATATCCGGGCAGAACGGTGCAGATGTGATGAAGGTTTAAGAGTTTAAGAGTTTAAAAGTTTAAGAGTTTAAAGAACGTCGAAAGGTTAAACCTTTAACCTTTAACCTTTAAACCTTTAACCTTTAACCTTTAAACCTTTAACCTTAACCCTTTAAACCTTTAACCTTTAAGCCTTAACCCATTATCAGCCTCTCATTCTCCATAGCACGCCGCCTTTATTCCACTCCCGACAAGTCGAAGAAGGTCAGTAATCCTGCCATCAAGATTGCCATGGCGGGCATAGCCATTGGCATCGCCGTGATGGTGGTCTCCGTGGCTGTAGTCTTTGGCTTCAAGCATACCATAAAAGACAAGGTGGTAGGCTTCGGAAGCCACATCACCGTGGGCAACTTCCTCTCCATGCACGGCTTTGAGCAAGCCCCCGTGGTCATGGGCGACTCCATGGTCAATGCCATAAAGAGCATTGAGGGAGTGAAGTCCGTAGCGCCATACGTCATGACCCAAGGCATTCTGAAGACCGACGAGGACTTCCTTGGAGTGCAGCTCAAAGGCATAAGCCCGAATTACGACACGCAGTTCCTTGAAGCCAACCTCATAGAGGGAAAGATGCCGAAGTTCTTCTCAAAGGAGCAGGCGGAAGATGCGCCGAAGGAGATACTCCTTTCCAAGAAGCAGGCCGACAAGCTCAAGCTCAAGGCTGGCGAACGCGTGTTTGCCTATTTCATAAAGGGAGAGAACGTGCGTGCCCGACGATTCACCATCGCTGGCATCTATCAGACCAACATCGCCGCTTTCGACGAAACCATCTGCCTCACTGATCTCAGGACAGCACAAAAGCTCAACGAGTATGACGACGACGAGACAGACGGCGCGGAAGTCATCATAAAGGACTTTGCCCGGCTCGACGAGGTAGCCGAGCGCTTCGTGCAGAAGGTGAACCGCACTGCCGACCGCAATGAGGAAACCTACACGTCGGAAACCATCTATGACATGTATCCCGGCATCTTCTCCTGGCTTGATGTCCTCGACCTCAACGTCTGGATCATTCTCGGACTGATGGTAGCCGTGGCAGGCTTCACCATGATCTCCGGTCTGCTCATCATCATCCTTGAGCGCACCAGCATGATAGGACTGCTGAAAGCCCTTGGAATGCGCAACGGAGGCATTCGCCGCACGTTCATCTGGCTCGCCATGTTCATCGTCTGCAAGGGACTGCTCATAGGCAATGCCCTGGCGTTTGCCCTGATGTATTTGCAGAAGTTCACGGGAGCCGTCAAGCTCGACCCTTCGGTCTATCTCGTGTCCGAAGTGCCACTGGAAATCAATCTGCCCGTAATCCTGCTCATCAATCTTTGCACCCTCATCATCTGTTCCCTCATTCTCATCCTCCCAAGCATGCTCGTCACGCACATAAGCCCAGCAAAAGTCATGAGGTATGAATAAGTTTTCTTGAAGAATAGAATTATCTAATATTCAGCGGCAGACTTCTGCCGCTTTTTTTGTTTCCGTTTGCGAAAACATCCACCTCCTTTTCATTTTTCTTGTCGATTTGTTTGGCAGTTTGGAAATTATTGTTTACTTTTGCACCGTCCTTCCTACGCCTGCCATCAGAAAAGGATGTGCGGGACGCTACATAATGTGAAAGCGTCATTGATGCTTTGTCTATTGGCTTCTTGAAACGTAGGAAATTTCAATGTGTTAGTCAGTGGCAATGTCAGAAGTGGCTGCTACGGATATGCTGTAACCGTATCCGTTGGTGTGCAGAGGGTAGAAATATCCTCACGCACACTTTAACGGTATGTTTTTAATGAAACGTAATCATTAAAAAGACAGGAGGCAAGTGCTAATTTCAAAGCATTTGCCTCCTGTCGTTTTTGTGTGATTTCGAGAACTTTCTTCTGGAGTTTCAGCATGAAACTTCAGGAGTTACGAATCATATTCCATAGAGTTTTGAAAAAATTCGTATACAAACTCACATCAGTTTTGTATACAAACTCCATTCAAGTTTGTATACAAAAAATTTTATAACTCATAGAGTTACTATAATTATAGGCAGTGATATGCTTGTTGTCCCCAACAAAAAACTTACTTAAGTAATTGTGCAAAAAGATTTTTATAATCGAAATATCAGCGAAATCCAAATTATCCTCACGCAGATTTTACAGATTTAGCAGATTCTTCGTTAATGTTATCTGCGTCATCAGCAAAATCTGCGTGCGTGTATTTTCGTGCTCGTTATTATAAAAAATATTTTGATCGCATACTTATTAACCTACTTACTGAATAAAGTCAACAAGTCAGTAAGTAGGTTAGTAAGTAAGTCTTTAAGTAGTCTGTCAAAATATCTACAGCAGTCCCTTGATTTCAGCGTCAAGGTCACTGATTTGTGCGTCACGCTTCACGAGCTCGTTGTCCTTGTTTATGAGGAAGAAGGTAGGGGCTTGTGTTACGTTGTAGAGTAGGGCGTAGCGGCCTTCAGCATCGTTGACGCTGATCCATGGGAGAGCTTCCGCCTGTGTCTTCCAGAAGTGCAGGTCGCTGTCAAGGGAAATCTGGTAAATCTCCAAGCCCTGCTCGTGGTATTTGTTGTAGATTTCCCTCATCGACATGATACGCTCTGTGGAATTAGGTCCGCTGAACATGTGGAAGTCGAGCAGCACAACCTTGCCCTTCAAGTCCTTCAGGTTCTTGCTCTTGCCGTGGTTGTCGTTGAGCAGGATGTTTATCAAGCCTGATTCCTCCGCTTGCGCGATGGTGCTTTCCGTGCGAGCATTCTGAGCCTTCACGTAGCGAATGTCGTCCATACGTGCGATGGTGATGTCGTGCAGGTTCTTGCCACGCTCGGAATCGGGGTGGAAATTGTCCCAGCTTGTAGCCACAGCCGCATAGACCTTGATGTTGTCTTCGCTGTCGCGAGGGTCGAAGATGAGCTTGTTTCCGATGAACTGGAAGAGTGCGAAGTATGAGGAAGAATAGTCAGGATGCTTGTAGATGTAGTTGTTCTTGATGTCCTCGCGATACTTTGCCACAACAACGTCGATGGAGTCCATGCTCTTCTGGTAAGAGAGGTCTGCTGCCTTCTGTATGTCCATGACCTGCTTCTGAAGGGCAATCTGCTTGTATGCAAGTTCCTGTATGATCTTGCATTGCTCGCTTCCCTCCACGGTGTAGCTGGTAGCCATGTTAGGATACTGGCTCTTCACGTTGATGGTCTCTGTGGAATCCACTGATACATTGATGATCTGGTCGTCAATGCGGAGGCGGTAGAACTCGGGAGCGTCGTGGGCTTCCTCCTTGAAAGAGAATTTGCCGTCGGCAGCGAGCTTCACGCTGTCAACCTTCTTCACGCCGTCGAGTGCCATGTTCTCAAAATAGAGGATGGAGTCTGTAGCGTTTGCGATCTCGCCTTCTACGGTGAACGACTTGTTGCTGCAAGCAGTGAATGCCACTGCCGCTGCACCGATAATCATGGTGCTAAATATGCTATTTGCTTTCATAATCTATTATAATGGGCGAGCAAAATTACAAATTTTTATGCTAAGCGAGAAAGATTTCCTTGATATTTTGTACAGAATTGTTCGATATTTCTTGTTTTTTTTGCCTTTTCTCCATATTTTTGGCAAGAATTACGCCATTTTGTTTATAAGTTTTAATTAAAAGATGTACCTTTGCAGCATAATTTCCATCATTATGATAAAGTTTCTCTATCGCACCTATCAGCTCTTTATAGCCCTACCGATTTTCCTGATCTGGACGATATTCATTTGCCTTACCATATCCATCGGTTGCACGTTGGGATTTGGAAAGTTCTTTGGCTACTATCCCGGCAAATGGTGGGGCTGGTTCATAATTCGTCTTCTGCTGCTTCCAGTGAAGGTGGAGGGCAGGGAGAATCTGGAGGAAGGTCAGTCGTATGTCTTCGTAGCCAACCATCAGGGCGCGTTCGACATCTTCCTGATCTACGGTTTCCTTGGTCGTGACATTCGATGGATGATGAAGCACCAGCTTGGCAACATCCCAATTTTCGGCAGCGCTTGCAAGCGCTCGAAGCAGGTGATGGTGGACAACAGTTCCGTAGCCAAGGTGAAGCAGTGCTATCGTGAAGCCAGCGAGATTCTCAAGGGTGGCACTTCACTTGCGGTCTTTCCCGAGGGAGCACGTACAAGGGACGGCAAGATGCGCCCGTTCAAGAAGGGAGCTTTCATGCTTGCAGACGAACTCCAGCTGCCTGTAGTGCCTATAACCATCAACGGATCGTTCGTGGTGAAGCCGCGCATGAAGGACCTTTACTTCTGCTATTGGCATCCACTTAGCCTGACCATTCACGCGCCGATACCGCCTCAAGGTAAGGGAACTGATGATATAAATCATTTCAAAGAGAAAAGTTATGCTGAGATTGAGAAAGACTTGGCAATAAAATCTTAACTTTGCACAACTTTTCCGCCTGAATGGCTCAGTTGGTAGAGCAACGCATTCGTAATGCGTGGGTCGTGGGTTCGAGTCCCATTTCAGGCTCTTGTCGAAGTGAAAGCGCAAAGAAATACTGTCAGTAACGGCAGTATTTTTTTGATTTATCCTCCGCTTCTGATATTCATTATTAACTATTAACCCTAAACTCCTTTCATCATGAGAGTAAAACTGACAGTCTTCTTTTTGTTCTCCTGCCTTGCTATCTATGCGCAGAAGATCAGGGTTGCCTGCATTGGCAACAGCATAACTTACGGTTATACCATAGAAAACCGTGACAAGGATTCATACCCGGCACAACTCCAGAAGATGCTTGGAGAGGAATATGATGTGCGCAACTATGGCAATTGCGGCAAGACTGCGCAGAAAGAGGCTGATGATCCTTGGACTAAATGTCCGGAATATCAGCAGGCGAAAGATTTCCTTCCGCAGATAGCCGTGATAAAGCTTGGCACGAATGACAGCAAGCCGCAGAACTGGGTTGGCGTGGAAAGATTCATCAGGGACTTGGAAGATTTGGCAGTGGAATTCGAGAATCTGCCAAGCAAACCGAAGATAATACTTTGTCTGCCGGCAAAAGCCTACAAGGTGGCTTGGAGCATTCGTGACGAAGTGATACAGCAGCAACTTCCTGCCATAAGGAAACTTGCGAAGAAGCACCACTGGCAGCTAATAGACCTCTACAAGCTGACGAGCGGAAAGGCAGAACTCTTTCCAGACGGAATCCACCCTAATGCGCAGGGAGCCGGCATAATAGCTGGTGCGGTGAAAGACGCTGTGAAGAAGGTTAAGGTGGAGAAGGAAAGCGGTGTTTTCCGTGGTGTTGTGTTTGCCGAAGCTCCAACGGCAAACGGTGGCACTAAAAGTCTGAATATCAACGTATGGAAAGGTAAGGGAGATGCTCCGCAGCCGGTGCTTCTCTTCGTACATGGCGGTGCGTGGGTATCGGGCGACAATAATCTTGATGCAAACGGTTCGGAGCAGATTCGTGCCATCATGGAACTTCGTGAGCAGGGTGTTACCATAGCCGCTGCCACTTACCGATTCTCTTTCGAGTCTGTTTTTCCTGCGCAGATACACGACGTGAAAGCTGCCATTAGACATTTGAAGGCAAATGCCGACAAATATGGCATCGACCCACAGCGCATTATGACAATGGGCGAATCGGCTGGTTCGCATCTTGCACTGCTTGCCGCCGTGTCAAATGGAGAGGAAGAGTTGGAAGGCAATGTTGGCGGCAATCTTGACGTTGACAGCAAGGTGATAGGTTGCGTAGATTGCTACGGCATGACGGATTTCCTCACTTTGGCTTCTGATCTCTATGCTCGTCCTGACCTTGGACGTACGGGAAAGCAGGTCTATGAATTGGTGGAAGACAAGAACTCCAGTCGTTCGCAGCTCTTCGGCTTGACCACTGACGAATGCAATCTCGGTACGGTAAGCACGAATCCAAAGCGTTTTCCGGAGCAATACGCACTCGTGAAGTTGGGAAGTCCGATTTTCCATGTCACACCAGACGATCCGCCTGTGCTCATTATTAACGGTCAGCGCGACATCCGCGTACCTTCGGCACAAGCCATGAAGATGTATCAGGCGTTGTATGACGCTGGCGTGGAGGCAGAACTGCTACTGAACGACAGGGCTCCACACGGCAACCTTGGAAAGGAAGCCGCGGCAGCCATCAAATCGTTCGTACTTCGCGTGTTGTTCCCAAATAAATAATGGAAATCACATGCGTCCTCGCTCGTCAAGGTAAGAATCCTTGAAGCCGAGGAAATAGAGAACTCCGTCGAGTCCGATGGTGGAAATGGCCTGCTTTGCGTTTGCCACAACACGCGGCTTTGCATGGAAAGCAATGCCGAGACCAGCAAGGGCAAGCATAGGAAGGTCGTTGGCACCATCACCAACAGCAATTGTTTGAGCAAGATCCACTTTCTCCACTTGGGCTATCAGGCGGAGCAGTTCAGCCTTGCGATGACCGTCAACGATCTCGCCCACATAGCGACCGGTAAGATGTCCGGTCTCGTCAACCTCAAGCTCGTTGGCATAGACGTAATCTATTCCGTAACGCTTCTGGATGTATTCGCCGAAGAAAGTGAAACCACCGCTGAGGATGGCTATCTTATAGCCGTACTTCTTCAGGACATACATCAGACGATCTACGCCCTCCGTGAAAGGAAGGTTCTCGGCAATGTCCTGCATCACCTTCACGTCAAGACCCTTGAGCAAGGCGCAACGCTTGGTGAACGACTCCTTGAAGTCTATCTCTCCGCGCATGGCGCTCTCGGTGATAGCCGACACTTGGTCGTAAACTCCATGGCGGCGTGCAAGCTCGTCGATAACTTCCGCCTGAATGAGCGTGGAGTCCATATCGAAGCAGATGAGTCGGCGCATACGGCGGTACATGTCGTCCACCTGGAAAGAACAATCCACACCTTCGTCCTCATTGCTCATCCTGCTGCACAGACTCATCAGTTCTTTCTGCAGTTCAGCTTTGTCGGCAATGAGTCCGCGCACGGAGAACTCTATGCAAGAGCGCTCCGTACGTTTCGGGTTCTTTATGGATTCGCGACCAGTAAGGCGGCGAATGGAGTCAATGTTCAGTCCGTGATTTGCAATGAACATGGTAACTTCCTCTATCTGACGGGCAGACAGTTTCCTTCCAAGGAGAGTGAGGATGTAGCGGTTCTTGCCCTGGCGGCTTACCCAGTCTTCGTATTCTTCAAGCGTTACAGGATAAAACCTTATGGCAATGCCCAGTTCGCTTGCCTTGAACAGCAAGTCTTTCATCACGCGTCCCGAGTTCTCCTCGTCCACTTGTATGAGGATTCCGAGTGAGAGAGTGGAGTGGATGTCAGCCTGTCCGATGTCCTGAATGTTGGCGCCATACTTTGCCAGCACATTCATTACCGAGGCTGTAAGACCAGGTCGGTCTTCACCTGTTATTCTCAATAATATCAGTTCTTTGTCCATAATCATTATTAATTGAACAGTCTCTTTTCACGAGCCAGTGCCGGCTGAGCCCATTCCTCTGGGATGAACTTCCAGTTGTCCATTGCTCTTGGCTTCAGAGTCTTAGCCTTTTCTATATGCTTTATCAGATAGTAGCGAATGTCCTTCTCCGTTGACGACAGGATGCGGCTATGGAGTTGGTCGCTTGGAATGCCAGCACCCTTTGTAAGAAGGTCGCCGCCACCATTGCCACGGTAAGAGTTGATGGCGCATTTGTACGTCTTGTCGAGAGCGAATTTCTTTCCGTTTGCCATTGAGACGATGTTTATCTTCTGTCCGGTAGGCTTTGTAACGTCCACGGTATAGATGATTCCGGCAGCAGAGTCGAAGTTGTATGTCGCGTTCTTGAAGCGGAAACGTCCGCCGTTATTGTCCTGAGGGTCATTCTCAAGGAGAAGGAGATTGTCGTCAGGGGAGCGCATCTGGTTAGTCCATAGGGCGTAAGACATCTCAAGATAATCCTTTATTTCCTGTCCCGTGAGCTTCATTGTGTAGAGCGTGTTCTCATACTTGTAGAGACTGAACATGTCTGACACGTGTATCGGACCTTCCGCAATTCTGGCTGTAGGGGAGAGTGGGGCACAGAAAGAAATGTCGGCACCAGAGATGTCGAGCTGCATCTGGTGGAGTACATCCACGAACTCCGAGCTGCCGAAGAATGCGTCGCGGCTGTAGATTGTGCGGTCAATGCTACCAATCTCGCGGTTGACAAATTCGTTGACTGCCTGGAACTGAGAATTGAACTTCTCCTGGAATTCCTCACTTATAGGGTAAGTGTCGAGGTCAATCACCTGAGCCTCAATTTCCTTTACTCCCTGCTTGCCCTCGCGCTTTCTGACGGAGATTGTCACGCTTGCCACGGACATTGCGTTGTTGGCAGGATTAATGAGCAGAACATCCTCCTCGTCGTTGTTGGTGATGACCTTCATGTAGCGTTTGTGGTCATGGCCGTAGAGTATGACGTCGAATCCGTCCACCTTTTCTGCCACAATCTGAGAAGCATTCTCAAGGGTGTTTCCGAGCTTCTGTCCGTCTCTTCCGGAATGGAACAAGCCGATGATTACGTCAGGATGTTCCTCTTCCTTCATTATCTTCATGTATTTGCGTGCGCACGTTTCCATATCCTCAAATCTCAGTCCGCTCCAGAGGTTCTCCGGAAGCCAACAAGGAATGGACTCCGTGATCATGCCGAGAACAGCAATCTTCACACCGTCTTTTTCGAAAACATGGTAAGGCTTCAGGTAGGGCTTGCCAGTCTTCTTGTCGATGATGTTCGCGCCAAGAACAGGGAAATTGCACTGTGAAATCCATCGGTCGTAAACCTCATGACCGGTCTCCAAGTCATGGTTGCCGAGGTTGCCAAGGTCGCATCCGAGGAAGTTCAGCATTTCCGCTGCCACATGCGGCTGCTCTGTGTCCAGATAGTTGTAGTAGTAGGCAGTAGGCTGACCTTGCAGAATGTCGCCATTGTCGAAGTAAAGCAGATGGTCTCCGTAGATGGCGCGCTGCTCTTTCAAGAAAGAATGTACGCGTGCAAGACTGCCTTTCCATGGTCGGCGGTCAATGAAGTTGTAAGGATAGAAGTTACCGTGGACATCACTGGTCTCCACAATATTGAAAACCACCTCACGCCACTTCTTTGGCGCCTCCTCTTCCTGTGCGGAAATACTTGTGCAAGTAAGCGTCATCAGTAATAAAGAACAAAGAATTTTTGATAGTTTCATAATTGGTAATATAGTTTTTTGTTTAGACTTTCATTCATCTATCATTCATCATTAAGCTCAATCCTGAACGTCGTTCCCTTGCCAATCTCAGAACATTTCACGAAAATCTTGCCGTGATGATACTCTTCGACAATGCGTTTTGCAAGCGAAAGTCCGAGCCCCCAGCCGCGTTTCTTTGTCGTAAAACCTGGGCGGAAAACGTTCTTTATGTCCTTCTTGGCTATTCCTTTGCCTGTGTCCGTCACTTCCGTTACCACCTTTTCGTCTTCCCGGAACACGTTAAGCATGATGCTTCCAGCTCCTTCCATGGCATCAACGGCATTCTTGCAAAGGTTTTCTATCACCCATTCGTAGAGTTGGGCGTTCAGTTTCACTATGATATCTTCCTCCGGGCACTGCATGGAGATTTGCACCTTGTTGGACACGCGTCTTCTCATGTAGTCAACAACGTGCTGCATAACCTCCGTGAGGCTTGAAGGCACAGGCTCCGGCAGCGAACCGATCTTTGAGAAGCGGTCGGCAATGAGTTGCAGTCGCTTCACGTCCTTGTCCATTTCCGGTATTAGTTCATCGTCGGGATATTGCTCTTTCAGCATTTCCGTCCATGCCATGAGCGACGATATTGGAGTGCCGAGCTGATGCGCGGTTTCCTTTGAAAGTCCCACCCACACCTTGTTTTGTTCGGATTTCTTGGAAGTCATGAGCGCAAAGATGGCTATCACGACGAAAATCATCACCACGCCGAGCTGCACATACGGATAAGTGGTCAGTCGTTTCAGCATTACCGAATCGTCGTAGCAGACATCATTGTAGTCGCCGCCGCCAAGGTCAATGCGAATGAACCTTCCAGCCTCATGCAGTTGCTTTGCCTTCGCCTTTATATAATGGATGCTGTCAGCCTCGGAATATCCGCTTACGGTAAGATTTCTTTCCTGTAGCGGATTTGTTTCCTTGTCCACGACGATCAGCGGAATGGTGTTGTTCTCGTTTATTACCTGCAGCACGAGTTCAAGGTCGGTGTTCTCGTCAGCCATGTTGAACGAGCGCATTGCCGCAGCCCACACTTCCATCTTTCTGTGCTCTTCGTCGGCAAGGTCACGCACAAGGAAATGCGACACAACAAGCGAAGCCACGGCAATGATGACGGCCGTAGCCACGAGTATTATTTTTACCTGTCTTATTCTGTCCGTCCAGTACAATTCGAGCCTTCTGATTAGTTAAATAATCTAAAATACTTGATTTTTTCGCTACAAAATTAAAAAAAAAAAGAAAAACAAAGGCTTTTTTAAAACTTTTAATTACTTTTGCGGTCATAAAATGCAAAATAACTATATAAAATTACATTAATTTAAAATGAAAACAATCAAAGTATTATCACTCGCAGCGCTTGCAACACTCATGTTGACAACAAGCTGCGTCAGCAAGAAGCAACTTCTCGCTTGCCAGGATGAAAACAAGCAGCTCAACAGGGACTTCCAGTCTTCACGCGAACAGCTTTCTGCTGCAAATGCCAGAGTCTATGCTTTGGAACAGCAGCTCAAGGACTGTCAGGCAAGCAAGGCTGACCTTCAGGCTTCACTCAACTCTTCTCTTGCCAACACAGGAAACTACAGCGTGAACATCGACAAGCTTGTTGACCAGATCAACGAGTCAAACCAGTACATCCGTCATCTCCAGCAGGTAAAGAGCAAGAGCGACTCTCTCAACCTCGTACTCACAAACAACCTCACTCGTTCTCTCTCAAAGGAAGAACTCAAGGAAGTGGACGTTCAGGTAATGAAGGGTGTTGTTTACATCTCTCTCGCAGACAACATGCTCTACAAGTCTGGTTCATACGAGATCAACAACCGTGCTGCTGAGACACTCTCAAAGATTGCTAAGATCATCCAGGACTACCCAACTTACGACGTTATCGTAGAGGGTAACACAGACGATGTGCCAATCTCCAAGACTAACATCCGTAACAACTGGGACCTCTCTGCTCTCCGTGCTTCTTCTGTAGTACAGTGCCTCCAGAACCAGTATGGCATCAATCCTAAGCGCATGACTGCAGGTGGTCGTGGTGAGTTCAATCCTATCGCAGACAACAACACTGAAGTTGGTCGTCAGCGCAACCGCCGTACACAGATCATCATCACTCCTCAGCTCTCTGAGTTCCTCGAGCTCATCGGCAAGGATGTGCCAAGCAACTTGAAGTAAGAATCATAGTTTCGCAAGCCGACTTGCGAAGGCTAAAGGGATAATGGCTAATGGGTAATGGCTGCCATGCGGATTGTATGTTTGCCATTAGCTGTTAGCCATTTTGTCAATTAAATATGAAACGTATATTACTACATTCTCTCGCTGCATTTTCCGTACTCTTGCTCACCAACAGTTGTGTTGTGTTGGAGAAGGATTTCATCGCTGTACAGGACGAACTGAAGCTTGTGACAAAAGACTTGCACTCGTCTCGTGAGGAACTTTCTGCCGAGAAGGCAAAGGTTGCTGCCCTCCAGCAGCAGCTTGCCGACTGCCAGGCCAGCAAGGCTGAGCTGCAGACCTCCCTCAACACTTCAATATCAACTGCCGGACAGAACTCGGCAAGGATGCAGACGCTCATTGACCAAATCAACGAGTCAAACCAGTACATCCGCAATCTCCAGGTCACAAAGAGCAAGGCAGACTCGCTCACCCTTGTCCTGACAAACGAAGTCACACAGGCTCTCTCAAAGGAAGAAATACACGAGGTTGACATCCAGGCAGCCAAGACCGACCTGCTCCTCTCCATTTCCGACAATCTGCTCTATAACATCGGCTCTAACGAAATCAGCGAGAAGGGCGCGGAAGCTCTCAGGCACATTGCTGCCGTCATAAAGAATTATCCTGCTTACGACATCATCGTGGAAGGCAACACGAGCAATATGCCTGTAGCGGAAGAAGCGGCTGTCCGTCACAACTGGGACCTCTCAGCCATCCGTGCAGCCTCTGTTGTGAAATTCCTTCAGGACGATTGTGGCATGGAGCCTCAGCGCATGTCGGCAAGCGGACGTGCGGAATACAATCCAGTGGCAAGCAACGATTCTCCGTTTGGGCAGAGACGCAATCTTCGCACAGTGATAATCGTTCGTCCGAAGACTAATGCCGTGCTTGACCTCATCAAATAGTTTAGATTTGTTTGGGAATTTTACTGACTAACTAACTGACTGACTGGCTAACTGACCAACTTGTTTTTTGGGGAAAGTTAGTCAGTCAGTTTATTTTTCTTCCCAGACTCCATCACTTTTCATCCAAAACTCTATGAGTTATTACCCAAAACTCTATGAGTTTTTATCCCAAACTCCCGCAGTTTGAAAACGAAGCCCAACCTCCTCTATTTTTTTCCCCGATAATTTTGTGTTTTGCTCACTTTTTCGTAACTTTGCAGCGTTAAACAAAACTATTAACCTCTCACGAAAAAATGAACAAACTGTACTATTTTCCAACGCTCCTCATGCTCTGTTTCGTGTCAGCTGCCATGAGCCTTACAGCCTCTGCGCAGTCTTCAAACGCAGGTTATCCTATCACGCCTGTTGCATTTACGCAGGTGAAGGTAAACGACAGCTTCTGGACACCACGCCTTGAGGCATCACGCACTACCACCATTCCTCTGGCTTTCACGAAGTGTGAGGAAACTGGTCGCTACACAAACTTCTCGAATGCCGCTGCCCATCTGAAGGATCCTTCAAAGGAATTTCCTGACACCCAGTGGACTTTCACGTTCGATGACACAGACCCTTACAAGACCATCGAGGGCGCAAGCTATCTGCTTCAGACTTTCCCTAACGCGCAGTTCAAGGGCAAGAAACTCTCTGAATACGTCGATAGCGTAATTGCTGTCATAGGCAGCGCACAGGAGCCTGACGGCTATCTCTTCACGCCACTTACCAAAGCGCCTTCAAAGCCTCACGAATGGGCTGGAACAAAGCGTTGGGAGAAGGTTGAGATTCTCTCGCATGAGTTCTATAACCTTGGTCACATGCTTGAGGCTGCCGTTGCCCATTATCAGGCTACAGGCAAGAGAAACTTCCTCGACATAGCCATAAAGTACGCCGATTGCGTTTGCCGTGAGATTGGCAATGGTCCAGGGCAAGTAGCTCGTGTGCCAGGCCATCAGATAGCTGAGATGGGACTTTGCAAGCTTTATCTCGTGACTGGCGACAAGAAGTATCTTGATCAGGCAAAGTATTTCCTCGACATGCGCGGCAAGACTTCTCGCAAGGATCTTTATTCTCAGGCTCATATTCCTGTAGTTGACCAGAGAGAAGCTGTTGGCCATGCCGTTCGTGCCGGCTACATGTACTCTGGCATGGCTGACGTGGCTGCGCTTACAGGCGACCAGGCTTACATAAATGCCATTGACAGCATTTGGGAAAACATCACTTCAAAGAAGTATTACGTTACCGGTGGAGTAGGGGCGCGCCACTCCGGAGAGGCTTACGGCGACAATTATGAGCTTCCTAATGCTTCCGCATATTGCGAAACTTGTGCGCAGATTGCACACGTTTACCTCAATCACCGCCTATTCCTCCTTCATGGCGATGCCAAGTTTTACGACTGCGTGGAGCGCACTCTCTACAATGCTCTCATCTCTGGTGTTTCGCTTCAAGGCAACTCTTTCTTCTATCCAAATCCATTGTCCACGAGCACTGGCATGAACTACGAGCGAAAGGCTTGGTTCGGTTGTGCCTGCTGTCCTTCAAACATCTGCCGTTTCATTCCTTCCCTTCCTGGTTATGTTTACGCAGTCAAGGACAATAACGTCTTCGTAAACCTTTTCCTTGGCAATACAGGCACTCTCAAGGTGAATGGAAAGAGCCTCACTCTCAAGCAGGAAACACAATATCCTTACGATGGCGACATAGCTGTAACCGTAACAAAAGGTGCAGGTGAGTTTGCCATGAATATCCGAATCCCTGGTTGGGTTCGCGGCAATGTTGTGCCAAGCAATCTCTACTCGTACGCCGACAACAAGCTGCTATCTTATTCTGTTTCCGTAAACGGTGAGGAAGTGGATGCAAAGAATCTCAGGAATGGCTATGCGGTAATCTCTCGCAAGTGGAAGAAAGGCGACGTTGTTCGCATTCATTTCGACATGGAACCACGCCTTGTGAAGGCTCATGCGAAGGTGAAGGATGATCTCGGACAGATGTCCGTAGAGCGTGGTCCTCTTGTTTACTGTGCAGAATGGCCTGACAATGAGGCTGACATTCTCAACTATCTCATGAATCCAAAGGCTCCACTCACAGCTCAGCCTAACTACACGCTCAACCTTTCTGACGGTTCAAAGCATGACGTGACAGCCATTACTACACAGGCTCAGGTGCTCAGCTATTCTGCTGACGGCAAGCTTCAGGCAAAAGATGCCAAGCTTACCCTCATTCCTTATTACGCTTGGGATCACCGAGGTACAAAGGGTGCCATGAGTGTTTGGATGCCATCAGACGTAAGTGCATCACATGCCACTCAAGTAACATACGACAAGAATGCCGACAACGGTTTCTTCGGAAGATAAGTCTTTTACTTGACCACCTTCTTTCCTCCCTTGATATAAACGCCACGGAAGGTGTTGAGGTCTGGGATCCTTCTTCCTTCTACGGAATAAGCCGGCTGGTCTTTTAGGCTGTTGTTGACATTGCCGATGGCATCTGTCATCTCAAAATCTATCTTTTGCGGTTTGCTGTAGCGGGATTCCCCGATGCTGTAAACCGCATTTACGCGATATTCGTAGTTGCCTGTCTGCGTCAATTCGTCATCGTAACGGTTTGATGTGACAGGCTTTGCGTTTATGACGTTGCCGTTGCGCAGAATATTGTAGCCGATAAGCTCCGTGTTGGCAGGCATTGCGCCTGAAGCTTCGAACGTGATGTTGTCGAGGAACATTGCCCAATTGTTGTCTGTGACGTAGCGAATGGCAAAATACTTGGCGCCTTGAGGTAGCTTCGTCTTGCATTCCACCCAATCTTCTCCAAGTCCTTTTTCTGCGTTGTAGCCTTCGATGGCATCAATCTTCTGGAAATCGCTGATGCTCTTTCCGCTTGTTGAGTAGAGCACCTCGAAGAACTCGTTTCCGTAAGCCGTAGAGAATCCTTTCGCATAGAACGAAACTGTCTGCTCTTTGCCCGAAAGCTTTGGCGATATGAGCCAGTCGTCAGCCTTTCCTTCAGGGCTGTAGGCTATGAGCGTACAGCTGCTTTCGTCGGGTCCCTGGAAGTCAATGCGGGAATCTGCTGAAAGCCCAGACTTGTCGAAGTTGAATAGCTGCCATGCCTTCGCCTTGTTCGTGTAAGGGTCGTTAGGAATCTTTGTTATGGAATAAGTCATTTCCTTGTCGCCGTCGTACATTGTCCAACCACCGAAATCAGATATAGTGAAAGGCGTATAGTCGCTGTTTTCAAAATCCTCGGTGCGAACGATTGCCAGAGTTGCCTCCGCAATGTCTATGGCATCCCAAGTCAGACTGGCGGTAGCACCAGAGACGGAGGCAGCGAGATTCTCCACCATAGGATAATCAGGGAACTTCACGTTGACCGTGAATGAGGCATTGTTGTTGTTCGGATTGTCGTCGGAACTGCTTGTTACAACGATGCGATACTTTATCTGGTCGTCATCGGCAAGTGAGATGGAATCAGTCATTGCCACGGTCTTGTAGCTGTTGGCGGAGATTTCCTCCACGAGTTCTGTTGCTATTGCCTTTGAGCCACGATAGAGAGTGACTATTGCGTTCGCAGTTTTCTCGCTAATATTGTCGATACGAACATTGATGTTCATGCGATTGTCAGCCTCAGTTTCGGCAGGAGCAGTCACTCTGGTGAGTGCTATGTCGCTCTTTGCAAGGTCGCGCACACGGATATTGTCCATTGATACGCTGAAAGCGAACGGATCATCGAGGGAGATGTTGTCGCCAGCCGTTACGAAAAGTTGCACCTGGATGTATTTGCTTGACTTGTAGGCATCAAGAGGAATTTGGCAGAGAGTCCAATCGTCGGCAGGATTAGCCTTGAGATCAATGGACTTTGCCGTTTCGAAATCGCCGCCATCCCTTGCTATCTGCGCGTCAATGACGTTTGCTTTGCCCTGATAGAAGAACTCAAGAACTGGCTTGCTTGCCTTGCTGACGTTTATCTTTCCGCCGAACAGTCCGTACTTTGCGCCCTTTACTTTCGGTATTATCACGAAGAAGCCATTGTCGCCGTCATGTGACGCAAGTGTCTCAATGTCATCGTCATAGAGCGTGCCGGCAATGACGCTGCTTGACGTGCTGCCCATGGAAACTCCCCACATCTGGTTGTAGCCGCCATCAGGGAAACTTTCGTTCCAAGGGAGATTGTAAGGGTCGCCGATGACAACTACGTTTGTGTAACACTGGTAGGGTGCCGAAACGTAAGCGTCGTCTATCCAAGCCGTGATTTCGTATGCAACGAAATCTTGGTCTTTTTTTCCAGAATAGTCAAAGGTGTGACTGCATTCCGTGGTCAATGCGAGCGCAGGGTCAGTGATCTTTCCGTAAGCATCGAATATGGCGTACTTTATCAGCGAGACATCCACGTAGCCGCCATTCTCTCCGACCGAGGAAGTTACGGGGTCCCAAGTTACGGTGACGTGCTTTCCGTCTTCGCTGAGAACTGCCTTGGCGTTTGTAGGAGGTAGCGGAAAATCGTTTGTCTTCTGGGCATTTATTACACCCGTTACCATGATGAACAGCGTGAAAAGTATGTATTTGAGTTTCATGTTATTATGTAGTTTTATTGCTGTAACTTGCTTGTTGCTATCTGCTTCAAATAGCAGAATTCGGGAGCAAAATTAATACAATTAATTGTAACGAGCAAACTTTAATTGAAAAAAGTTGTTGCCATTACCCTTTACGAACGAAGTTTGCAAAACAATAGTGTATTTTGTCTAATGTTGTTGGCAAAATAGCATGATATTCCTTGCACTATCTCAAAATAGGGACAAAAATACGCCTATCTTCGCATTATTCTTATTTTTAATGTGTAACTTTGCTGCGTTTTTTAACTTGAAATAAACACAAAAACATTATATGAAACATCAGTTACGTAGTGCAGTTTGCACAGAAGGACGCCGTATGGCAGGAGCTCGCGCCTTGTGGGTTGCCAACGGAATGAAGCGTGAGCAGTTTGGCAAGCCTATCATTGCCATCGTAAACTCTTTCACACAGTTTGTGCCTGGCCATACTCATCTCCATGAAATCGGTCAGATCGTTAAGAAGGAAATCGAAGCTCTCGGTTGCTATGCTGCCGAGTTCAACACAATAGCCGTTGATGATGGTATCGCTATGGGCCACGATGGAATGCTCTATTCGCTCCCATCACGCGACATCATCGCTGACTCAGTTGAATATATGGTCAACGCCCACAAGGCTGATGCCATGATCTGCATCTCAAACTGCGACAAGGTTACTCCGGGTATGCTCATGGCGGCTATGCGTCTCAACATCCCTGCCGTTTTCGTTTCCGGTGGTCCTATGGAGTCTCACAAGCTCAATGGCGAGAACGCAGACCTTATCACAGCTATGATTAAGGGTGGTGACAATACTGTCTCTGACGAAGAGCTCGCTAAAGTTGGGCAGATGGCTTGCCCTGGTTGTGGTGCTTGCTCTGGCATGTTCACAGCAAACTCCATGAACTCACTCACAGAGGCTCTCGGCCTTTCTCTCCCTGGCAACGGTTCAATCCTTGCCACTCACGTTAACCGCATCCAGCTCTTCAAGGACGCAGCAAAGCAGATTGTAAAGAACGCCATGGCTTACTACGAGGACGGCGATGACTCTGTTCTCCCACGTTCTATCGCTACTCGCGCAGCCTTCATGAACGCCATGACGCTCGACATCGCTATGGGCGCTTCTACCAATACAGTTCTCCACCTTCTCGCCGTAGCTCAGGAGGCAGAGGTTGACTTCAAGATGACTGACATCGACCAGCTTTCACGCAAGGTTCCTTTCCTTTGCAAGCTCGCTCCAAACTGGCAGAAGTATTCTATCCAGGAAGAAAATCGCGCTGGTGGTATTCTCGGTATCATGGGCGAACTTGCAAAGGGCGATCTTCTTGACCTTACAGCTAAGCGCGTGAACGGCGCTACTCTCGGCGAGGACATCAAGAAATACTCTATCACAGGCGAGACTATAGATCCAGAGGCAGACCGCATCTACCACTCTGCTCCTGCTGGCGTATTCTCTAATGTCATGGGTTCTCAAAATACACAATGGGAAAGCCTTGATACTGACCGCGAGAACGGCTGTATCCGCGATATTGAGCACGCTTACACAAAGGACGGCGGTATGGCTGTTCTCTTCGGAAATATCGCAAAGGACGGCTGCGTAGTGAAGACTGCCGGCGTTGCTCCTGAGCTATGGCATTTCGAAGGTCCTGCCGTTGTTTTCGACTCACAGGAAGACGCTTGCGAAGGCATTCTC
>JAZRXS010000052.1:0-7874 GCA_045600325.1 Prevotella sp. | reverse complement strand
AGACCTGAGATGTCTTTGATTTCTTTTGCCTGCACCCACTTACCCTCTTCTGGGATTGGAGCAGGTCCATGGTTTGGGCCTTTAGCCACACAACACATGTTCTGTACTTCGTGTGAATATACCATAACTAGTTTTTGGTTTTTAGTTTATAGTTTTTGGATTTTAGTTTTAGAATTACGCGGCAAAGTTAATAAAAACTTATAGAAAATCAGTTTGAAGTACCTAAAAAAAGTGATTTTTGACGAATAATTGTAATAATTTGCGTACTTTTGCAAAGTGAATTAAGCAACTAAACCGTAAAAATAATGAACGAACAGCTATATATAGGTATGGCGAAGGCTCAGGAAGCTGCCGGCGATGTGCAGGCGGCATTGACCATTCTGACCTCTGCCATAAAGCAATATCCCGACAGTGCAGAACTCTTTCTGGAGCGAGGCAGGATATACAATTCTCTCGGCAACAAGGAGGCGGCAATCTTTGATATCAAGAAAGCGGCGGAAATCAAGCCGGAGATGTTTGAAGGAATAACTCAACAATTTAATAATTTAATAATTTAAAACGCGAGTTGAGTAGGATGTATTTAAAACGCGAGTTGAGTAGGATGAATTTAAAAACGCGAGTTGCACAAGTTACACAAGTTTTTCCGAAAGCGCTGATTTTTAGTTTCACAAGTTTTATAATGACTCGTGTTACTAGTGAAACCCGTGTTTAATTAGTTATTCCCCCATGCTTCACCCTCTCTCATACAAAGGCGAACTTCCCGAAAAGTTCACTTATCCTTACTGCTATCAGCCACATGAAGCGGCGAAGATGGCGGCGGGGGAGGTTATACGCTATATTGAAAGCCGAGAGGAATGGAAGGAAGAGCTGCAGAACGGCAAGATGTTTGGCGTGCTCGTTGTGATGGACAATGCGGGTAAACTGGGATTCACGGCTGCCTATAGCGGTTTGCTTCAGGGCAGAAACGACCATGATTATTTCGTGCCACCGGTGTTTGATTCTCAGGCTCCTGATGGTCATTTCAAGACAAACGAGCGACGGATTTCCGCTTTGAGCAAGGCAGGACGTCAGACGCGCCATCATTCCATCAATCTTCAGCGATGGCTCTTTGCGCAGTATGACCTGATGAATGGAGTGGGAGAGAGGCGTAACGTGATTGATGTTTTCCGCGATTACTACTCCGACTCCAAGGCGTACGAGAAGAAGGCTAATGGCGTTCCTCCTTCCGGAACTGGCGATTGCTGTGCGCCGAAACTTCTTCAATATGCTTTCCTCAATGGATTGAAGCCGGTGTGCATGGCTGAGTTCTGGTATGGTAAGTCGCCGAAGGGGGAGATTCGCCACCACTTGCAGTATTATCCTGCTTGTTCGGGCAAGTGCAAGCCGATACTTTCCTTTATGCTGAAAGGATTGGATGTGGAGCAGAATCCGCAAGAACTTGCCATTCGTGGGAAGCTTGAGATAGTTTACGAGGATGAATACCTGGTGGCTGTGAACAAACCAGCGGGAATGCCATCGGTACCAGGGAAACTTGACTTGCCGGATGTGGTGAACGAACTCTTCTTAATGCTTAATGCAGAATGCAGAATGCAGAATTATTCAGAAATCGAGAAAGAAGCGCAGCCTGATTCTGAGTTCTGCAATCAGAATTCTGCATTCCTTAAACCAATTCACCGTTTGGATATGGCTACAAGTGGTTTGCTTCTGTTGGCAAAGGATGAGCAGGTGTTCAAGACGATGCAGAGCATGTTTGCACGAAGGGATGTGAAGAAGGAGTATGCGGCGATAGTTACCCCCTCTGACTCCCCCACAAGGGGGAGGAAAAATCTCTCATCTCAAACTGAAGGAACAGAAAACTCTGGAACAATCTCATTGCCGCTCGCTCCCGATTTCATGAATCGTCCTTATCAGAAGGTCGATTTCGAGAAGGGAAAGGAAGCGGTGACGGAATACAAAATAATGGGAAAGGTGGCTCTTCCTAACCAGAATGCGGAAGGTCTTGCTTTGCTGCTTTATCCATTGACGGGCAGAACGCATCAGCTAAGAGTGCATTGTGCTCATCCCGAAGGTCTCAATATGCCGATCATAGGCGACGAACTTTACGGAACGCAAGCCGACCGACTTTACCTCCATTGCCAGCGATTGGAATTCACGCATCCTATATATAATAAGGTAGTAAAATTGGTGTGTGAAGCGCAATGGGAGGTGCGTTGCCCTCAACGCACCAATGATAAAAGATATTAGCAAATTTCGCACCAACGACAAATGAGGTTAGCTAATTTCGTACCAACGACAAATGAGGTTAGCTAATTTCGCAGATGGTGCGTTGAGGGCAACGCACCTCCCAAAAATGAAATCAATAAACAATTATAATATGATGAATATAACTATAAAACATCCTTCCTTTTGTGAAGGCTTGGTTAGGTCGCTTCTAACCCTAATCTGCTTGCTATCTATGACTTTTGCTAGCGCTGAAAACTACCCTTACCGTAGTGACTATCTGTTTACTACGATTCCGAACCATGCCGACTGGCTATACAAGACTGGCGAGAAGGCGGAGGTGGAGGTTATCTTCCAGCATTACGGAATGATGAAGACTATCGACTGCGAGTATTCCATTGTGAACGACATGGGAAAGCACAAGGACTTCAAGAAGATTACGCTGAAGGACGGTCGTGCGAAGATTAATATGGGCACTTGCAAGATGCCTGGTTTCACTGACCTGATGATCAGAACCGTGCTCGACGGAAAGACCATCTCGCATCATATCAAGGTTGGCTACGATGTGGACAATATCAAGGCATGGACAAAGGAACCTTCCGACTTCAAGGCGTTCTGGGACGGCGTGCTCAAAGAACAGGCAAAGACCAAGCTTTCATACACGAAAACGCTTGCCAAGGAGTATTGCACAGACAAGTTTGACTGCTATCTCGTAAAGCTTCAACTTATTGATAATCATGCTATTTACGGTTATCTCTTCATGCCTCTCGCAGCAAAGCAAGGCAAGAAATGTCCAGTCGTGCTATGTCCTCCTGGTGCTGGCGTGAAAACTATCAAGGAACCGCTTCGCCACCGCTATTATGCTGAGAACGACATGATTCGCTTCGAGATAGAAATCCATGGGCTTAACCCAACGATGACAGACGAGCAGTTCAAGGAAATCAGCAATGCTTTCAACGAGAACAATGGCGGTTACATGGCTAACGGTATTGAGAATCCAAACCGCATGTACCTGAAGCATGTCTATGCTGGCATGGTTCGCTGTTTCGACTTCCTTACTTCGCTTCCAGAATGGGATGGCAAGAACTGCGCCGTGCAAGGTGGTAGTCAGGGCGGTGCGCTCTCAATCATAGCCGCAGCACTCGACCCTCGTGTGAACATTTGCGTGGCTAATCACCCTGCTCTCTCTGATATGGGAGCATATAGCGCGGAAGGTGTGACGGAAGGTTGGCCACATTTCAACGCCGACAAGCTCAAGCCAACGAAGGAAGTGCTCAACACGCTGGCTTACTATGATGTCGTGAACTTCGCGAAGTATGTGAAAGCCGACACCTACATGACTTGGGGCTTCAACGACAACACTTGTCCGCCAACTACTTCCTACGCCGTATGGAACAATTTCACATGTCCGAAAGAATCGCTTGTCACTCCAGTAAACGAGCATTGGACGAGCGAAAACACCGAATATGGGCACATGGTTTGGATAAAGAACCACCTAAAATAAGGAATATTGCGCCCGGAAAAGCATTTTTCATTGATTTGTAATGTGCGAATGAAAAAAACTTCGTAACTTTGTAGCCGAAACATTTACCATTTTCCATTTACAATGTACAATTACAATTTTTACATCTGTACATTGTGAAACAGAAGAACAATGGTACATGGTAAATTGTAAATTGTACATGAAATGATGCTCTACATTATCATAATAGCCTTTGCAGCCGCACTCCTGCTTATCTCCACTGAGCATATCACTGGAATAAACAGGGCTGCGGTAGCTGTCTTTTGTGCTGCAATAGGATGGGTGGCGTACATTAGTTACGGAATGGACTTCGTGATGGCTGAGCATCCTTCGCAGTATCTTGATTTCCTCAATGGCGAGAAGAGCACTTCTTCCACTGTGAAATCGTTCATCTCCAACGACCTTTTCATTCCTTCCGTCGGCAGGGCGGCAGAGCTGGTGCTCTATCTTTTGGCAACGGTGACCATCGTTCAGATACTTCAAGCCAACGGTTGCTTTGATGGATTGACACGTTGGATGCAGGATTCGTCGGCAAAGAAGATGTATTGGAAGATGTCGGCGGTGACTTTCCTCGTGTCAATGAACATCAACAACCTCACCACGGCAATGCTCATGCTTGTGCTTATGCGTTCGCTTATCAGTGAGCAAAGACAACGCTTCTTCTTCGGCTGCATGATAGTGATAGCTGCCAACTGTGGTGGAGCGCTGACGGTAATTGGAGATCCTGTGGGCTTGACATATTGGAACTCGGAGTATGTTTCGGCAACGACTTATTCAATGACTATGCTTGTGCCCGTACTGCTTGTTTGGCTCTTGCCTTCCTATATGATTTCACGAAAGCTTCCGGGCAGAATACAGCGGCCTATAGGCAGGCTTTTTCCTTATCGTGGAAACGACACGATGCTCCGTGGTTGGCAAAAATGGCTGCTGCTCATTGTTGGTATCGGTGGGTTGTGGCTCATTCCAAGTTTCCGCAATTACACGAAGTTGAGTCCTTTCGTGGCAGCTCTTCTCGTGCTTTCTGTACTTTGGATATTCGATGAGATAGTGAATCGCCGACTGATAGCAAGCGGCAAGAATACATCCAATCAGCGAATGCCTCAGGCAATGCAATATACCGCCGTCCAGATGATGTTCTACATCTCCGGAATCATTCTGCTCGTAGCTGTTGTTCAGGAAACGGGCGTCTTCAATACCGTTCCGAAATGGATAGAAAGCAACAGCGACAATGTTTGGTTCGTTGCCGTGGCTGGCTCATTGTTGGCTTCCGTGACAGACACTTTCGCCATAGCAGAATGGTGCGGAGCGCTGCATCCTGTTGTTAATGCCATAGGGCAGGGTAGTATGAACTCAACCTATTGGATGGCTACGGCATTCACTACACAGATGGCGGGAAATCTCCTTCTCATCGGCTCATGGGCAGGTCTTACGCTTGTCCGCACCGAACGTCTCCCTATCGGTTGGTATGCAAAGAACGTAATGCCATGGGTAGCCATAGCGATGGTTGCTGGCGTGGCTATGATATTATACATATAAAAAGAACACATTATGAAAATTAAGACTATTGGTATTCTCACTTCCGGAGGCGATGCTCCTGGAATGAACGCTGCAATTCGTGCAGTCACCCGTGCTGGTATCTACAACGGCTTCAAGATGAAGGGTATTTACCGCGGTTGGGAAGGTCTTATCAACAATGAAATCAAGGATTTCACTACGGAGAATGTTTCAGGAATCATTAACACTGGTGGTACTATCCTAAAGACAGCTCGTTCAAAGGACTTCATGACTCCTGAAGGTCGCCAGAAGGCTTACGACAACATGGTGGCAAACGGCATTGATGCTCTCGTGGTAATCGGTGGTAACGGTTCGCTCACAGGTGCAAAGATCTTCGCTCAGGAGTTTGATGTTTGCTGTATCGGTCTTCCTGGCACTATCGACAATGACCTCTATGGCACTGACTCTACTATCGGTTATGACACCACTATGAACACAATCATGGAATGTGTTGACCGTATTCGCGACACCGCCTCTTCCCACTCTCGCATCTTCTTCGTCGAGGTTATGGGACGTGACGCTGGTTTCCTTGCACAGAACTCTGCCATCGCTTGTGGTGCTGAAGCAGCAATCATCCCAGAGGAATCGACAGACGTTGACCAGTTGGCACAGTTCATGGAGCGCGGTATCCGCAAGTCGAAGAAGTCTTGTATCGTGATCGTGTCGGAAAGTCCTAAGTGCGGTGCTATGTACTATGCTGAACGTGTAAAGAAGGAGTTCCCTGAGTTCGACGTTCGTGTGTCTATTCTCGGTCACCTTCAGCGTGGTGGTCGCCCAACAGCTCACGACCGCATCCTCGCTTCTCGTACAGGTGTTGGAGCTATCGAAGCTATCATGCAGGGACAGCGCAACATCATGATTGGTATTCGCTACAATGAGGTTGTTTATGTGCCATTCTCAGAGGCAATCCGTAGCGACAAACCATTCAACAAGAAGCTTATCAAGGTGCTTGATAACCTGAGCATTTAGTTCGCTCTTCGGGCGAGGCTAATGGCTAATGGGTAATGGCTTTCACCCGCTCAAACGGTAATCATACATATTACTTAATACTTATTACTTTATCTCGGTGAACTACGCAATAATTGCAGCAGGCAACGGTTCTCGCCTTGCACAGGAAGGAGTTTCACAACCAAAACCTCTCGTTCGTGTGCAGGGCGAATGCCTTATAGAACGACTCATCCGTATCTTCTCGCAGAATGATGCGGAGAATATCTTCGTGATTTGCAACGAGGAAATGACGGATGTGGCAGATTTCATACGTGAGAAGCAAAGTCAACGTCAAGGTCAGAGTCAAGGTCAAATCCACTTGCTCGTGAAGTCAACGCCTTCGTCCATGCACAGCCTTTATGAACTTAGTCAGATAATGCGAAAGCAGATGACATCCGACAAGTTCATACTGACAACTGTTGACACCATCTTTGACGAGAAGGAATTCTCGGAATATGTTTCTCTCTTCACTGCCGATGAATCAGCGGATTGCATGATGGGTTTGACTACTTACATTGATGACGAGAAGCCACTCTATGTAGAAGTATCTTCTTGTAGGGCGAAGATTTCTGAGCCGATGTCAGAGTCAAAGATCACAGGTTACTTTGATACTCAAAGCGGTTGCACGCACATTTCCGCAGGCATCTATGGCTTGTCAACGAAAGCTTTCTCCGTTCTTGACCATTGCATAGAGAGCGGACAAAGCAGAATGCGCAATTTCCAACGCGCACTCGTTGCGGAAGGACTTCTCCTCCGTCCCTACGTCTTCTCAAATGTTTTTGACATCGACCATGCGTCAGATATAGAAAAAGCAGAGAATTACTTGAAAAAGTAGTTCTCTGCTTTTTTATTTATGCCCTGCTTTTTATTTATTCTCTGCTTTTTATTTGAATCATTAGATTGTTCGGTTCCTTGCTTATCTCATTACGCCACGCTCTGAAGTCTTGCAGAAATTGATGATCATGTCAATTTCCTTTGGACGATTCTCCATTGCTTCCAGCATTTCGATTCCTTCATTCAATGTTGGAGCACCATAAAGAGTGCGATAAGCGTCATGGATAGCTGTGATGGTTTCGTTAGAGAAACCGCGGCGACGAAGACCAATAAGGTTTACTCCGCAATAGTGAGCTGGCTCTTTTCCGACAACAATGAAAGGAGGAACATCCACAGAGAAGCGTGTTCCGCCCTGGATTATGCCATAACCACCGACCTTACAGAACTGATGTATGAGAACGCAAGCTGAGATAATTGCGCAATCTTCAATGATAACCTCACCAGCAAGCTTGGTAGTATTGCCGATAATGCAGTTGTTTCCAACAACGCAATCGTGACCTATGTGCATGTTCTCCATAAGGAGATTGCCATTTCCCACCTTGGTTACGCCCTTAGAAGCCGTGCCACGAGAGATTGTTACATTCTCGCGAATGGAGTTGTTATTGCCGATTTCGCAATAAGTTTCCTCACCCTTGAACTTCAAGTCCTGTGGCTTGGTGGAAATGCTTGCGCCAGGAAAGAATTCGTTATTGTCACCGATGCGAGCGCCAAAGTGAAGAGTTACGCTGTTAAGGAACTTGTTGTTGTTGCCTATAAC
>JAZRXS010000051.1:0-19589 GCA_045600325.1 Prevotella sp. | reverse complement strand
CGCTGACTTCTTTCGGATTCCACCTCGCGATGGACACCCTTGTCTCTCTGGCTATACGATTCCCACTATCAGGGCTCGTTAGGGACTTACACCCGTTAGACAATGCTCATGCCGAGCATACAAAAATTCGTATACAAACTCGAGTGGAGTTTGTATACGAACTTGATTCGGTTTTGTATACGAAAAATTTTAGAACTCTAAAAGTTTTGAGCCAAAAGTCCTGGATTTACTGTCCAAGAATGGCATCAATAATGTTCTCTGCCGCCGTCTTTCCATTAGGAGGGAGCAAGTTTTGCTGGACGAAAGCTGCGCGGGATTCCTTCATTGGGTCGTTGCCAGCAATCAGATCCTTCACGAACTGCTCTATCTGCTCATGGGTGGAAGCATGGTAATGCTGCTCAAGACCGCCCTTGCCAAGATGGTTCTGCGGAAAACTGTTGCCATTGTCAAGGTAAAGCACCGGTTTCTGCATGTATAGGTATTCGCAGATGAACGAGCTGCAGTCATGGATCATCGCGTCGCTATGCTTGAAGAGATCGAGATATTGCCCTTCCTCAAACTGTGCATTCTCCAATTCCGCCCAGCGGTGGTAGTAATCCGTTGCACGCTTCTCGCCCCAGACCTTTGAAAGATCACGGAAAAGACATGGGTGAGGCTTGAACGCCCACTGCGTCTTGTCGGCATATTTCTCGGCAAGCGACAGGATGAACTCGCCATTCTCAAGGAATGTGCCGATGTAAAGCGCATCCTTGTCGTGCGGATCGACTATGCTGTAGTGGGGAGCATATATGATGCGTCTCTTTCCGACCCCTCCCGACCTCCCCACATGGGGAGGGGTTATACCATCCGGACGGTTCTGTCCTCCCCCCTGTGGGGGAGTTAGAGGGGGTCGTGAGTTAGAGAGGGTCTTCCACGGATTGCTCTCCGCAGGCTTCAGCAGCTGGTCGGCGAAGGGAGTTCCGGTGTAAGCGATGCTGCCCTTGCGCGACGGACAGCCCCTCAGCACATGCTTTGCCGCCAGTTCGCTCTCGTAATAGTCCTGCCAAAGAAACTTATAGAATATGGTAGAATATGCCCAGCCGAAATCCACGGTGTGAATGCCATAGGTAGAGAAGCAGAAAAGAGAATCTGGGGCATTGCGATACTCCAAGCCACGGTTTACAACGCCATTGTAAGGCTCTATGTAGAAGATGATGTCGGGGGAAATGCTGACAAGATCGTCCTTCTGGCAAAGCTCCTGATAGTCATAGCCTTTTGCCACGACATAGTCCTTCAGCTTCGCGAATTTCTTCACGGCTTCCGACGGATAGTCCTGCAACGGCATGGCAAGACCAAGTATCGGCTCAAAGCGTTCGTGCTGAAGCATGAGGCAGTAGAGCCCTTCCGTCTTCCATTTGTCGAGACAATGGAGCACGAAGAGCACGCGTATCTTATCCTTGCTGCGCATACGTGCAACAAGCTTTGGCAACTTACGGCGATACATTCGCAGCAAGACTTGGTCAGGAAATTCCTTGTATTTATCTATCAGGCTCATATTTTAATTCAAATTTCGCTTTGCTCAACTTGAGGCTAATGGCTAATAGCTATTAGCCATTAGCCATTAGCCTCGCAGCTTGCTGCGAACTACTATCTGAATCCTGTCAGCACGCTCCATAGCGGTTGGCAAATCTTTTGCAAGCAGATGGACGCAACGACGCAGAGCGAGATTACGAGCAGCGGGATCAGTATGTATGCTATGGAAAGAGTGATGTCAGAGAGTGGTATGGCGCAGACTATATGGCGTTCCAGGAATGACAGCAGTATGATATGGCTGCCATAGACGAAGAAAGTGCTTTGGGCAACAGGCTTTTTCCACTGGAAACCGCTCAGTCTATAGGCTACAGCAAGGAGAACAGGCATACCAAGCAGTATGCTTATTCGCATCAGTTGTATCGGAATTTCATCTTCAACGAAGAATGTCATGTATGAAATCAACGCAAGATACGCCACACCAAGCACGGCAAACGCCTTTTTGCTTATTAAGTTATTAATTTGCTCAGTTATTAAGTTATTGAATTGTTCTGTTATTAAGCTCTTGCCCCACCGTCTCCACCATGCTCCGAGTGCGAACGGGAAGAGCGCCGCTATGTTCAGTCCCGGTAAGCTCGGCAGAATATTAGTGGCAAAAAGCATGGCAAGCAACAGCAAGAACCAATGCTTTCCAAACGTCAAACCGTAATAGACAACGGGAGAAACGAGGCAAGTGACTATCAGGTCGCGCAGAAACCATAGCTGTATGCAGACAGGTTTGCCGCCACCATTGTCCCAGAAAGCCATGAGGAAACGAGGGAAATCGTAGTCGGCAAGTGTTGCTCCGCGACCAGCAGCCAATGAAGGAAGCAGCAGCGGACCAAGGGTGTTTATAGCCCATACTATCAGATTCCACAGCAGGTACGGCACAAGGAGCGTCTTCGCACGCTTCCCAATCTTCTGGAAATAAACATCTTTCGAGAATTTTCCCTGCCAATCGAAGAAGAGATAGCCCGAAATGGCGAAGAACGTAGGCACGGCAAGAAGGAACATCTGCTGAAGGAAACGGCGGAAAGTCTCATACCCAATATATTCCCCAGGAGCCACAATCTGCTTGCCTGCCATGTAGATGTCAGACAAATCCGTGTGGATGAACACCACGATGCAGATCAGCGGAAAGCGAAGGAAAGAGATGGTCTTGGACATAATATGCCTTTTTTGCGCGGCAAAATTAACACTTTTCCGCACAAAACGGCAACAATTCGCCAATTATTTCATTCTAGTTTCCCTTCTTTTTGACAAAACCGAAAAATCAAAGGAACTTATAAGTATCCGTGCAAAACAATTTCTACAATCGCAAGATAACTTTAGTAGAAATCTAAATCGCAAGTGACGCAAGTAACACAAGTCCAAAGTGAGACGTTTTCAAACACGGGTCTCACGAGTGACACGAGTCTTTTTCCAAAAAAAGAAACTTGTGTAACTGAAATCGGCGCTTGAGGAAACTTGTGTAACTTGTGCAACTCGCGTTTTAAGATTTCATCCAACGCAACTCGCGTTACAAGCTTACCGATAGACCTACTCTTCGGTTCTCTTGAATTCAAAAGAATAATAAGGACTTGGCAAATATAGATCATCACAGACCTTGTGTGTGTGTGTGTGTGTGTGTTGCATTCTCCCCCACACACACAAACACACACACTTATTCTGCAAGCACATTCTTCTCGCGTACATATATATATTTATATTTTAATTAATGAATACTTTACTAATATGATATGAATGTATCCACAAATTTTGCGTGTGTGTTTGTGTGTGTGTGTGTTTCAATTCGTAAGTTGCCCACTCCGCAAGATTTTCGTTCATCTGGAGATTTCTGAATGCGAATGCGCAATTCGAGGTGCATAATCAGGGGCACTGTGGTCTATTTCGCACGATTTTCGCTGCTAACTCATATGCATTCAATAGCTAACTCCTACGGTTTCACTTAATATTAAGGGGGAAAATCGGGCATTTTGGCGCGGATTTCAGCGCATTTTCATGCATAATTCTCGCCGCCGAAAGATAACCCCTTGTAAACCAACGATTTGCGTAACTCTCCATGCTTGCGCCATTTCCGACCAATTATCTTTTCGCGGAAAAACTCTCGCTCTCGCGGACGAATCAAAATGCCGACTGTAAGCTAATCAGGGTGTTTTGCTTACAGATTGACAATCGGCGCAACGATTTTCGCCACGTCACGAAAATTCCTGCCCGAAAATTTGGAAGTTTCAAGGTTCTGATTCAATTTTGTGGAAAGTAAAACGGCTAAAAGCCGTTAACATCTTAGCCTAGGGCAACGCCCTAGGTTTAAATTGGAGCACATAGAACTCGCTGCAACGCAGCTGTGACAATATGCTGCAGCGCAGCTTTCTACACGATTAAAAGAATAACAACCCTTCAGGCATGTAGATATGGGCGTTGCCCATCATTGTCATTGCCGCATTGCGGCGAATTCCCCACAAACCCTACAATACCTAGGGCGTTGCCCCAGGCAAAGTTTTATCTACATGGAATCTACATAAAATCTACATAGCCCGAGAATGCCGATAAACAGAGGGGGCTCAGCGGTTTTATGTAGATATGTAGATTTTTGGTGCTAAAAATCTTATATTTTTTGCAAATATAATACATAGTCGCTTCGATTTGGGAGGTGCGTTGCCCTCAACGCACCAACGTCAGCAAGAGCCAGCAGGCAAGAGCTGCACGCAAGAGCCAGCAAGCAACGCTGATGGTGTCCTGGGGGCAGGACACCTCCCAAAAGAGCCGCAAGACAAATCCACTGATGGTGTGGTGGGGGCACCACACCTCCCAAATGTAGCCCTTGCCCACATCACGCCGAGCGGCAAAGGTCTCCGAATCGTGATGAAGGGACGCGAGGGTGGCACCATCAAGGAAGACCAGAAATGGCTCGCCTCTCTGCTCAGCGTAGCGCACGAAGAACGATTTCACAAAAACAAACACACACAAACACACACACAATATTTGGAACATAAAATCCTGTAAGTCTGGTTAGTCTAGGAAACCGACCTATTACGCCCCACCCCAAAAACACGAACCGCCGCAATGCTTGTGAGCTAATCACTTGCATTTGCGGCGGTGGTTTTGTTATAATAGTAGAGGCAATCTACTTATCAATTATGTGCATTCCTTTATTTTTGGAAACAATATACTTTTAGGCACATTGACATAACATACGAGCAAGTAAAAGTGGGATGAGATTTAAAACGCAAGTTGATATATTTATTTTAAAACGCAAGTTGCACGAGTAACACAAGTTTCTTTCTCGCTATAAGAGATAATAGTTGCACAAGTTTTATTAAAAGATTCGTGTTCCTTTTTAAAACTATTAAAACTCGTGTCCCTCGTGAAACCCGTGTTGAAATAAAATAGACTCGCGTCACTTGTGAAACTGAGAAGTATATAGTTTCCTTTATTTTTTCCTCAAGAACTTCAGCGCCTCGTTGAGTTCCTCCGCCTTCAAGAGTTTCAAGATTCCTACATAGACAACCGCCGCAACCACCATTCTGGACAGGAGAAGCAGCCAGCTGTTTGTGATGAATGACGTTGCGTAATACGCTGCTGCCATTGTTGCCAATGAGATGAGGGCGAATGGCATGATGTCCTTCAACATGGCAAGGAGCGAATAGCCCGTGATAGGCTTCGTGAAGAAATGCCAGACGAAGAAGTAGAGTATGGTGTAAACCACGAAGGCAAGCACGACATAATACATCCCGAAGCGGGCAAAGCCGACGGCAATGGCTATCTGAAGCACGATTTGCACAAGGCAAAGCCACATGTAAAGCATTGAGCGATGGTGGGAAATGACAATGTTCTTCATCAGCGCATAATGTGGCATAAGGCTTCCGCCAACGGCAAGGAGTCCGAGAAGAGCGGCACTGTCATGCCATTTCTCACCAATGGTACACAGGATGAACTCCTCCGAAACGAGTGCCAAGCCGAACATTGCCGGAAAGGACACGAACGAAGCGAAGCGCATCATCTTGCGCAGTACACGAAGGGTTCGCTCCTTATCGTCTCGCACTTCGGCAAGAACAGGCTGCGCTACATTGTTAACTGCGCAACGAATTGTGTCTGAGGCTGTTATGTTCCACTTATCGGCTTGAGTGTAATTGCCCACCTGATCCATCGGCAACATGCGTCCGAAGATGAAGGTGAGTATCTTCATGGAGAGGGAATTCACTATGTTCGTCAGCATCATGTTGAATGCAAACTTGTACATTCGCCTTATCGGCTCCATGGAGAAACTGAGCGATGGACGGATAGGAACGACGATATAGCGACCTACATTATAGACGGTGATATAGGTGATCTGCTGCCAAGCGAGTGCCCAATAGGAGAAATCAAGGAAGGCGAGCACTATGCCGACAGTGCCAGAACAGAGAAGCGAGACGATGCCGATGACAGCCATCTCCTTCATCATCAGGTTCTTGGTCATGTAGGCATTGGCAGTGATTCCGAAAGAGGAGATGAAGAAGGCAAGGAACACGAAGCGACTCACCCAAAGAAGTTTCGGTTCACGGAAGAAATCTGCTATCAATGGAGCAGACAGGAAGAGCACAAGATACATGAATGCGCTCATCGTGATATTGAACCAGAAGACGGAGTTATAGTCCTTCTGCTGCGGTTCCTTCAGGTTTATCAGAGCCTGAGTGAAGCCCGCCGTCTGGAGTTCCTGCGCTATCATGGTGAATACGGCAAGAACGCCCACTATACCATAGTCGGCAGGCGTGAGAAGACGCGCCAGAACGATGCCAAAGACAAGGTTTAGCACCTGCATCGCGCCCTGGTTGAAAAGTCCCCAAACGAGACCTTTCGCGGTTTTATTTCTTAGATTGTCTGACACTGTTTTTTAGTAACAAGTAAAAAAATCTTACAATCTTGCCAAAGAGATTGTATCGGAAACCATGGTCGTGAAGGGCTTCCGGGTTCAGGCGTTCCTCTACATCGCGATCGGCTTCTATCACGGGGAGCCTTACGTCAAGGTGACGGACTATCGGCTCGCGGTCGAACTCATACTTTCCGAATATGGACATGTTCTTGTAATGAGTGCCGCCCTCGATGCCTGTGTTGCGAACGAGTGTCTGGGTAGGTGCGAGACAGAGGCCGTCGGCATGGCGAATGGCAATAAGCCAACTGAGGTCCCAATCTATCTTTCCCATATCAAGATGGTGAAGGCAACGGAACTTGCCACCATACTGAATGTCGTTCTTCTGCTGAGGAGTGAGCAGCGAGAGGGCTTCTTCCTTTGTTTTCAGTAGTCGGAACTGTGCCCAACGGTCTGCCCATGTGGCCCATCCCCAGCCAGCGAAGTGCTTTGTCAGGTAAACATCGCCCTTCTCTGGTACGTTCAGATTGGTAAAACCACAAACGGACATCACGCGTTTCTCGTCCTTGTAATGCTCAAGAGCCTCGTTCATGTAGGTCAGGAAGTAAGGTGATGTGGCAATGTCGTCCTCAACAACTATCACCCTGCCGTACTTCTCCAGCAACATCTGCATACCGCCGATGATGTTCTGGTTGACATAGACATTCTTCTCGCGTTCGATGATATGGAAAGACTTGAACTTTGGCTTCAGCGAACGCAGGTAGTTGCGCAGCTCATTGACCGCAGCCCATGACTTCTTGTCCTTTCCTCCGTCGCAAAACACATACACGTCCGTCTCCTGGGCAAGATGGTTCTGCTCAAGAAGCGCTATGGTGTTGGAAGTTGTATCTATGCGATTATATGTGAATATTCCTACCGGAGCAATCATATCTCTATGAATTTTGATAAGATTTTACCTACAAAGCTTCTTGCCTTTTCTGGGAAATTACTGCCGCAACGTGGGAGAAACTGCTGTTTACGCTACGCCAAACCTCCTTGCAACTTGCCAATGTGTAAAGCTCGACCATAGCTTCAACGATGCCTTCCTCCGAGTTGCGGTCGGCTTCCTGTGCAGAACAGAAGATGCGTTCGCCGTACCTTGCCTTCAGGTTAGCCTTTTCTTCCTCAGAATCCGTGGCGAGATAGAACACGGTGTCAGGTTCTTTCTGCAGTTGCGCGTCTATCTTCTCTATGAAGCCTTCAGTCGGACTGCCCGCTATTGCCACCGTATGGTCTGTGCGGCGAATATGCATTCCGATGGCGACCTTATGGCTTGCCAATGGCGCAAAGCGATGGCGCACACGGGCTTCTATGTCGGGAGAGACCTGAAGTTGGAGGAAATCGTAGTCCTCAGCCTTGCAGAAATGGTTGCAAGCCGAGATATAGACCTTGCCATAAGGCTCAATCCATTTCACGAAGTCAAACTTTGCTCGCTCGCGTTTCAGCGTAATGTGCTCGTCGCTGACGGCATCAAACTCCATGGCCTGCGGTATCTTTGTAAGCCAAAGATTGGTCTTGCGAGGTCTGCCCCAGCGCAGTTTGTCCTTCACGGTAGCCTCAACCATCTCCACATTCGGCTTGTCTATCGGAAGGAAAAGGCGGTCGTAGCGGCAGTTCAGTCCGCTGTCCTTCTCCCACACGATGCGAAGGGCAGAGTCTGTGAGGCGGGCAAGTTGCAAGGCTGAACATATAGCCGTGATGCGATTGCAGAGTCCGCCATGAGGCAAAAGGGTTATGTGGTGCTTGCTCATAGATGCAAACTTATTATGGAATTGCAGAAATGCTTTATTATTAAGACATTAAAGTATTGGGATTAAGACATTAAAGTATTGGGGTATTATCCCTACTCCTTGCCGAAGAGCCATTTCTTCAGGAACGGACTCGTGCGCAATACCGACGAAGTAAGGCAACTGAAGGCTATTATCACCAGCGAGAGTCCTATTGCCAGTACCTCTTCTACCACTATGTTCGGACGATATTGCTTCAGGAAAGGTCCTACCATCGGCAGCTTTGGAAGGAAGAAGTAGTGGATAAGATAGATGTCAAGGGTACGGGTGCCAATAAATTGCAGCGTCCTTCCGAGTCGCGTCTCCTTGGAAAAGGTATGCTCGTTGTGACGAAAAACCATTATCAACAATGCTATCATTGAGAAGATGGCAATGGTAAGCGGCAGGTTGCGCCACTCTAATCGAAGGTTGTGCCACTTGAAAATCTCTATGTAGCAGATGAAGGCTGTGACGACGACAACGGGAAAGAACCAGCGACTGTCAAACAGTTTCTCCAACTGAGTCCAATAGCGGCGACATATATTGCCCGTAACGAAATGGAGGAAATACATTGCATAGCAGTCGAAACTGGCAGCGATAGCCCATTCTTCCTTTGGATAGGTGAATATCTTTGGCAGGAATGCCGACTCATACAATGCGAGGGCAAGGAACCAGAACACGGTTATCGGCAGCCACGATGGCAAGCGTTCCTTCATTCTGTCCTGGACTTTCTGCTCTATGAAGGCAAAAAGATAGTACGTCACGAACATCAGCAGCAACACCCACGTAAACCAATAGCCGCCCTTCCTGCTGGCTTGGAGCGCATCAAGCAGATGTGGCCACCAATCCTTGTAACGATACATCGTGAACGCAAGAAGGAAAACAGCGGTAGGGATAATCTGCACACGCATCTTTTTCAGCAGCGAAGTGCCCAAAGACTTTCCCGTCCAAACCATCGTAGCCTTATACGAAAGGAAGCCGCTGACGAAGAAGAACAGCGGCATTCTGAACGACGTGAGCACCTCTTGGGCAGAAGTGTGCCTCACCACCATCTCGAACGAAATGACGAAAACATGATGAGCCACTACCAACAGCATCGTGAAGCCGCGCATGGCGTCCAACCATTCCAGTCGTTTCTTATGTGGCAACGTTTGACTACTCATTATTTCTTGTAAGCTTCCAAGCCTTTCTTGAGGAAGTCAATGTAAGCAGGGATGTCTTCATTGTAAGAACGAGTGTCGCCAAGTTGGTTTCCTTCGTTGTCGGTGAGCACATAGAATGGCTGAGTGTTAGCCTTGTACTTGCTGCGCTGGAGGTAACTCCACTTGTCGCCAACGGTGCGGAGAGTGCGCTCCTGACCGTTCTCTGTGACAGTTTCCTCCTTATCGAGCGGAGTCTTGTCGTCAACAAAGAGAGAGACGAGGATGTAATCTTCATTGAGCATCTTGGCAACCTCTGGATTTGTCCAAACCGATGCTTCCATCTTTCGGCAGTTTACGCAACCGAAACCAGTGAAATCTATCATCAACGGTTTGCCTTCTTTCTTGGCAACAGCCATAGCCTCGTCGTAATCCTTGTATTTTGCCTCAACGACATTCTTGTTTTCGCCCTCACCGCCACCGGCAGAAAGCACGAAATCCTGAGTGTTCATTGGTGGTGCGAAAGCTGAGATTGCCTTCAATGGTGCGCCCCAAAGCCCTGGAATCATGTATATTGCAAAAGCGAGAGAAGCCATACCAAGGAAGAACTGAGGTACGTTTGTGCGACCGAAAGTAGGCACTTGCTCACCAAGTTCTGTGTATTCCATTGCATCATCGTGAGGGAACTTGAGCCAACCGAGAAGGTAGATGCCGAGGAGTCCGAAGATTACTATCCAAAGAGAGAGGAACACTTCGCGATCAAGGATGTGCCAACCGTAAGCAAGGTCTGCCACAGAGAGGAACTTCAATGCGAAAGCGAGTTCAATAAAGCCGAGAACAACCTTCACCGTGTTCATCCATCCACCAGACTTTGGCGCAGACTTCAGCAAGCTTGGGAACATTGCGAAGAGCGTGAAAGGAACGGCAAGGGCAAGAGCAAAGCCGAACATACCGATGAGCGGAGCAAGGAACTCGCCCTGTGTACCAACGGCAACGAGCAGGAATCCGATGATTGGACCTGTGCAAGAGAAGCTGACAAGTGCCAATGTGAACGCCATGAAGAAGATGGAAATCAGACCTGTTGAGTTGTTTGATTTCTTGTCGATGGCATTGCTCCAAGAAGAAGGCATCGTGATTTCAAACGCACCGAAGAAGCTTGCTGCAAAGACTACGAGGAGCAAGCAGAAGAATATGTTGAACCATGCGTTTGTAGATAGCGCATTGAGAGCACTTGCGCCGAAGAGCAGAGTGACAATGAGTCCGAGAAGAACATATATTACGACGATTGAAGCGCCGTAGATAAGTGCCTCACGAACAGCACTCTTATGGTCCTTGTTGCGCTTCAGGAAGAAGCTTACGGTCATCGGAATGATAGGCCAAACGCAAGGGGTAAGCAGGGCAACGAATCCACCTGCTATACCTGCGAGGAAGATCATCCAGAGGGAGCCGCCGACCCCCTCATTTCCCCCAAGGGGGAGGTCATTATTAGAGTCTGGAGCTGCTTTTACCACAGCAGTGTCTTGGGCGGCAGAGTCGAGAGCAGCAGAATCGGCCCCCTCCGACTCCCCCACAAGGGGAGAGACTTCCGCTGAAGTTTCTTCTGTGGTCTCTGTTTTGTTCGCATCAGCGGCAGGAGCCTGAGCAGCAGTCTCTTTTACTGACTCCTCCCCAGTGGGGAGGCTGGGAGGGGTCGGACTTTTGCCCTTCTGCTTGAAGGTTGCTTCGCCAGGTGGCATGCACATCTCGTCATTGCAAGCTCCCCATTCAAGGTAGCAGTTGATGTCATACTCAGGCTTTGTGAACTTGACCTTCTGTACAAACTGTGCGCTGTTCTCGAAGTAGCGGAGGTTGCAGCCGAACATATTGTCGAAGTGGTTTATCTCCTTGCCACGAGGAGTGAGCTTGCCCACGAGTTCCACGCCGTCCATCTTTGTACCATGGAAAGAAGCCTCGATAGGACCAGCGCCGCCGAGGTTCGTAGAATAGACATGCCATCCCGGATCAATCTTTGCCGAGAACACAATCTCTGCCTGATCGCCGCCTAGCATCTTCATGGAAGAAGAGAACTTCACAGGATCCATCATCTGCGCGAAGAGCCCTCCTCCGACTCCCCCTGTGAAAGGGAGAGCAAGGACAGCGATAATTATAAATAACAGTTTTTTCATCATATAAGTTTTGTTTATTATCGTTTTTTAACGGCTCGGAAGGTTTAGCTCGGCGACCGAAGGGAAAGCCAAATCCTCGCCCTACATTACCCCTCGCCGCTCAGTTTGTAATTACTCCCCTCCCATCAGGGGGAGGGGTTGGGGGTGGGGCTCTATTTACTTGTCATAATATCCAACACCATCCTATCGGTATCGTCCATGGCCTTTGCGCCGATGGAAGTGAGGTTATGGATTGTCTTGTCAACATCATTGTCAACGATACCTTCTGCCGAAGTCACGTGCTTGCCTTCCATAGCAAGAAGGGCGGAGAGCAGAGCTGTTGATACTCCAGAGGCAATCTTCAGCGAACAACTTGGCTTTGCACCGTCGCAAATCATGCCTGTTAGGTTGGCTATCATATTGTTTACGGCAAAGCAGATGCGGTCGTAGTCGCCGCCCATCAGGTATGTTATGCCGCAACTTGCACCAGTTGACGCCACCACACAGCCGCAAAGCGCTGACAATGTGCCGAGACTCTGCTTTATATAGATGGCTGTCAGATGCGAGAGTGTCAGGGCGCGGATGAGTTCTTCGTCCGTATTCTGGTTCTCCTGAGCATAAACCACCACTGGATTTGTGGCGCAGATGCCTTGGTTACCACTGCCACTGTTGCTCATTACAGGAACCATTGCACCTCCCATTCTGGCGTCACAGGCAAGGGCTGTCTTGGAGATGATGTGCGAGAAGATGCTGTTTCCGAAGATGCCGTGAGACATCGGACGCTCTATTGTCTTGCCAAGGCAATGACCATAGTTGCCATGCACGCTCTCCTTAGCTGCATTCATGTTCAGTTCCTTGGCTTCAAGGATGAATGAAATCTCTGACAGAGGAGCTGTCGTTGCAAAGTCATAGACGAGGGAAAGCGAAAGTTCCTTCTGCTCAGAGGCTGAATCAGAAACGAGAGAACCTGTAGCTGAGGCTTCAGACACGGGAACTGTAGTGGTTTCTTCAGGAGAGATGAAGTGGGTGTGAGAGCCGGCTATGATAGCCTTTTCACTCTTTTCCCCCTTCTTACAGACAGCCTCCACATAGAGTTTTTCCTCTATATCGTCTTTCAGAAGGATGTTTATGCGACCTTCCTCAATGTATCTTTTGCCCTGTTCGAGAGCTTCTGGAGTAAGATCCTTCAGCACCTCAAGCTTGTATTCGCTCTTGCCAATGATGGCTCCAAGGGCAATCGCTATTGGAAGACCAATCATTCCTGTTCCAGGGATGCCGACGCCCATAGCGTTCTTGAGCAGATTTGCCGACAGACGGACTTCAATGTTTTCAGGCAGGCAGCCGAGTTTTTCCGTTGCCTTTGCCACGCATAGAGCCACGCACATCGGTTCTGTGCAGCCCATTGCAGGCACCACCTGTTGCTTTATCAAACTGATTATTTCTTCGCGTTCCTTTGCTGATAGCATAGCAATTTATGTTGTTTTCAGGGGGCAAAGGTACGAATAAGTGAGTGAAATACAAAATGAAAGTCGCAAAACTTTCATTTTTATTGTAGAACAATGGAAGAAGAGTGGAGAACTAATGGAAGAAGAGCGCCTATATTCGGATGGCAACCTCTATGGTCAACCCTCCCCCAACAGTATTTGAGGCTGTGGCATAACCACCGTAGCTGACGGCTATATTCTTGACAATAGCCAAGCCCAAGCCTGTGCCACCGAGACGACGCGAGCGCCCTTTGTCCGTACGATAGAAGCGCTCAAAAAGATGCGGCAGGTGTTTTTCCGGCACTCCTACCCCATTGTCTATGAACTGGAAGACATAGCTATCCATTGTCACTCTTGCATTTATCTCAAAATAAGACGCACTGCTGGCGTAAGCAAGAGTGTTGCTGAAGATGTTGCGGAAAAGGGAATATATCAGGGAGGAATCGCCCTGCATAGGAAGATTTTCGGGAACAGCCGACATCCTCACTTCCATGTTTCTCTCTTCAAATTGCGAGGCGGTCTCCTGAGCTATCTGCCTTAGTATCTGGGCAGCATCCATAGGTGTCTTTGGTCTCGTCATGTCAGCCTCGTCCAGCTGGGTAAGCGTGCTCATGTCAAGGAGTAGGCTGCTCATTCGCTTGCTTTGAATGTAGCATCTTTCAATGAATTCGTTGCGCTTCTGCTCTGGCATTGTCGGGTTATCGACAAGCGTTTCCAGATAGCCGCCGATGGTTGCCGCAGGAGTCTTCAGCTCGTGGGCAGCATTCTCCGTGAGTTGTCGTTTGATGCGCAGTTTCTCGTTCTCGCTATGCTTCAATCGTGAACGCAGATAGAGCACGATGGCTACGAGCACGAGTATGCCTGCCGTATAATAAATAAATGTATAGTCACGCTCAAGGCTTGCCGTCAATGGCGCAGAGTAAGGGACGGCTGAACGCACTATCTCGCCACGATCAGGGAAGTACGTGGCAGAGTAAAAATACTTCTCGCCGTTTGTGTTCGATGTTCGCTTTATGTCATAGCCGGTGCCATGTGCCAATGCTTCCTGGACCTCCTTGCGGTGCAGGTGGTTGCCCATCCCGGTAAGGTTCTGCTCATGACTGTCAAACGTCACGTTGCCAAGGGTGTCTATCACCGTCACACGAATCGAAGAGTCGCCCCGCGTATAGTTGTTCAGTTGCAGCTGGGCATGCAGGATGTCCACGCGAAAGGCATGTTCGCGATTGTATTCATACACGCCGAAACTGATTGTAAAGACAACAACCAGCGTCGTTACGATACCGAAGAGATAGTTTATGTATTTGTTCTTTTTTGCCATGTAGAAGGTCTCTACTCACTGCGGGATAAAATCTTATTTCTCAAACAGATAGCCGTAACCGAACCTTGTTCTCAGGTAATCGCCGTAGCGACCGATCTTCTTTCGTATTCGTGTGATGTTCACGTCCACCGTGCGGTCGAGGACAATAGTGTCGTTCGGCCATACCGTACGCAGAATCTTCTCGCGAGAGAACACTTGTCCAGGTGAGCCGATCAGCAGGGCAAGGACTTCAAACTCCAATTTTGTGAACGACACAGCCTCGCCGTCCACCTTGCATTCCTTGCGGTCGAGATTCATTTCTATGCCTTCGTATCGGAGCGTATTGTCGGCAACCTCCACATTTACACTCTGGTTTGCCGTGCGACGCAGCACAGCCGCCACCCTCGCTTTCACCTCGCTTATGCGGAACGGTTTGCAGATGTAGTCGTCGCTGCCAAGTCCGAATCCGGTGAGCATATCGTTCTCAGTGGTCTTTGCCGTACAGAAGATTATCGGGATGCCGGCGGTACGAGGTTCTGCCTTCAGTTCCTTAGCCCACTCAAAACCCGACTTCGGGGTCATCATCACATCGAGAAGGATCAGGTCAACGGATTTATTGTTTACGATTTCCTGCGCCTCGTCAGGGCCTTCAGCGGTAAAAACCTCATACTCCTCCATCTCAAGATTGAAGCAGAGAATCTCAAGTATATCGGGTTCGTCATCAACGATAAGAATTCTTTTTGCCATAATGTCATGCTTTTTCAGCAGCAAAGTTACACATTATTCTTAAAATACGAATCAAAACAGCATTTTTCTCAACAAGATTTAACAACATTGTAATATGATACTAAATATCAGCACGCAGATTATGCAGATTGTGCAGATGCTATCAATAACCAAGAATCAGTAAAATCTGTAATCCAAATCCACTGATACTATTTTGTCAGGAAGTGGGGGATTTGGGGTATCTGTATGAGTTGTGAACAAAAACTGTGGGAGTTTTAAGTAAAAACTGTGGGAGTTTTGGGTGAAAAGTCTATGAGTTTTTATCCAAAACTCTATGACTTTTTTGGCAGTTTCATAATGAGTTATGAATCAACGGGTTACGAAAGGCTAAAAAAAAGGTCGGGATTTATGCCTAAAACACTGATACTATTTTGTCAAAACACTTCATAAAAAAGCAAAATTTGCACAAAGGGGTCTGACCCCTTTGTGCAAATTTTAATCCCATTGCGCTTTGTCTCAGCCTTAGATTCTCGTCTGGCGAGCCTTGCTCTGAACAACGTTGAGGATATAGTCGCCGAGTGATTCGAGTCCGTTGATGAAGTCGATATAGAAGGCTCCGAGCTTGTAGTCGTACTGACCGGCAGCAAGGTTCTGGGTGTTCTCGTTGCGGAGATTCTGGCGTAGAGCGTTTATCTGGTTCTCTATCTCATAACTACGAGCGATGTCATGTCCTTCGCCTTCCGGCTGACGGAGAGTGTCGAGCATGAGAGAGAGTGCCTTGCCTACGAGCTGCTCCATGGTCTTTATCTGCTGAAGCTGACCGTCGGTGAAGTGCTCCTTGCAGTTCTCACGCTTGCGGCTGAGGGTTCGTGCCAGGTTGAAGCAGCAGTCGCCGATGCTTTCCAGATCATCCACCTCGCGAAGCATTCGCTGCACCTGACGCTTTGCATCATCAGAGAGGCGGCCTTCGCTGACCTGCTGAAGGTAGTGGGCTATCTCGTATTCCATTCGGTCTGTGATGCCCTCATACTTCTCCACCTTCTGGAATATGGAAACGAAGTCTGACTCCTTCTCAATGCCGTGCATGGAGAGAACAAAATTGTAAGCCTTCTGACAACGTTCGCCGAAGAGCACGATTTCCTTGCGTGCCTGAAGGATGGAGAGTTCGGCAGTGGAAAGCAGACCACCAGAGATGAACTTGAGTCCCTGATCTTCCTTTTCTTCCTTCATCGGCAACACGCGACAGACGAATAGCTCTATCTGACGAACGAAACCGATGAGCAGGAGGGTGTTGAAGATGTTGAAGGCGGTATGGAATGTAGAGAGCTTGAAGAGGTCATTGTTGCCAACGCCCATGACATCCTCCACGAACCAGCTTACGGCATCGCAGAACGGATAGAAGAGCACGAGCACCACGACAACGCCGAAGACATTGAAGAACATGTGGGCAAGGGCGGCACGACGTGCCTGAGTGCCTGCGGTGATGGATGCCATGACAGCGGTGATGGTTGTACCGATGTTCTGTCCCATGGCGAGTGCAGCAGCTTGCTCAAGTCCGAAACCAGGAATGTGCATGTCGAAGAGCATCAGCGTGATTGCCACCGTAGCGGCAGAAGCCTGTACGAGCATTGTTACAAGAGCACCTACAATGACGAAAAGCAATATAGTGAAGAAGCCTCCGTCGGCAACGTGAGCAAGCATGGAGGCTACCATCGCACCGATGTTGAGGTCTGTGGCAGACTGTTGCAGATAGCTCAATCCCATGAAGAGGAATGAGAAGCCGAAGATGAACTCACCGATGGACTTGCGCTTGCTGTTGCCGCTGAAAATCAACGGAATACCTATGGCAAGCATTGGCAGCGACATTGCGGCGATGTTCACCTTGAAGCCGATGGCAGAGATTATCCAAGCCGTTACAGTGGTGCCCACATTTGCACCCATGATGACACCGATGGCTTGCGCGAGGTTCATCAGTCCTGCATTGACGAAGGAGACAACCATGACAGTTGTAGCAGAAGAAGACTGGATGAGTGCGGTGACGGTGATGCCGGTGAGAACGCCCATGAAGCGATTGCGCGTCATGGCGGCAAGGATGTTGCGCAGACGGTCGCCTGCAAACTTTTCGAGTCCCTCACTCATGGTCTTCATTCCGAAGAGGAAAAGACCAAGTGAACCCACGAGGGAGAGAAGATTCAGAAATGTTTCCATTTATATTTACCTATTTATTCTTCTAAATAACTATTCTAGTTTAGTTTATTCTTTGAATACGAATTCAACGAATATTCTATCAGTCTTATAAGTATAAATTATTGATCAAACATACGACGATTGACTATCAATAAATCTGACTTATCATACTTATCATGGGCATCAGTCCGTTATCTTACTAATTTTGATGTTGCAAAATTATTAAGAAGATGTTACAAACTTGTTACAACCATGTGAAGATGTTGTTACAAGTGATTTTTCAACTGAAATGAAAATACTTCCCAACAGACATCCGCTTGAACTACGAGGAGTACTGTTACCCGAACAATTGTATGCCTAAAGAGAGCGAGCAGGATAAGCGTGACGACATTCACCTTGAAAACTATTTCAATGCCATCTGGAAAATTTGAATAAGCAAACCAGATTACGCATATTGTAAAGAGCTACATGGGTAACCATGAGGCTCTTTTTGCACAAGTGCCTTACACATAACGGGTGCAAGGTAACAAATTTAACTCTGCAAGATTCCATCACAAACCAATAAAGCTATTGAAATCAGTCTTTAGAAGTACAAAAATCATCAAGTTAACAGCGGAATGTCGTTATTTTCGGCAGATTCCGCTTGCATTTCGTTGTTTTTTTTTAATTTTGCAAGCAAATTCATTCACTCTTATTATGATGATAGGACGACAAAAGGAACAGAAAAGGCTCAAAGATGCATTTGAGTCAGAATATTCTGAATTTGTGGCAGTATATGGCAGAAGACGTGTCGGAAAGACTTTTCTGATACGCGAAACATTTGACTACAAGTTTACTTTCCAACACAGTGGACTTGCCAAGTCAACTCGTGCAAAGCAATTGAAAGCCTGGCGTGATTCGCTGAAGGAGTGTGGTTTAGCGGTGAAACGTACACCTGCCAATTGGATTGATGCGTTCAATCTGCTGAAGGAGCTTATCATCCAATCGCAGGAAGCAAAAAAGGTCATTTTCATCGACGAGTTGCCTTGGATGGACACTCATGCTTCGGGACTTATTCCTGCCTTGGAGCATTTTTGGAACGCTTGGGCAAGCGCACGCAAAGATGTCTGTTTGATTGTCTGCGGAAGTGCTACATCGTGGATTATCAACAAGATAGTCAAAAACAAAGGTGGTCTGCATAATCGTGTAGATTACAAGATTCCACTACGTCCATTCACTCTTTGCGAGTGCGAACAATATATGAAGAGTCGTAAGGTAAGCATGTCGCGCAAACAATTGGTGGAAGGCTACATGATTATGGGTGGAGTGCCTTTCTACTGGAAGGCAATGCAAAAGGGACTGAGCCTTGCACAAAACATTGATGAGAACTTCTTTACCCCCGGTGGTGAATTATATGAGGAGTTTGATGCCCTATACGCATCACTCTTCAAGAAGCCTGACGGTTACATAAAGGTTGTCAAGCTGTTGTCAACAAAGCGTTCAGGATTGACACGGAATGAATTGCTAAAGGCCGGTAAATTCGTTGACAACGGGGCGTTCAGCCAATTACTGAAAGACCTGGAAAGTTGCGGTTTTATTCGCAGTTATAACATACTGGGCAACGAAAAGAAGGATGCCATATATCAGTTGATAGACCCATTCACTATATTCTATTATGAATTCATGAGTGAGAACACTCGCAAGGATCCTCAGTTCTGGTCGCACAGTTTGAACAAACCCGTATATCATACATGGTGTGGTTTGAGTTTTGAGAGAGTGTGCATGCTACATGCAGAACAAATCAAACATGCACTTGGCATCTCGGGGGTGGTGTCTGGCGTATATGCATGGCATTCAAAAACAAGCAAACCAGGTGCGCAGATAGACATGCTAATAGATCGTGACGATGATGTCATAAGCCTCTGCGAGATGAAGTACACTTCTGCCCCATGGGAAATGCAGACAAGCGACCTTGAAGATTTCATCCGTAAAGAAGACGTGTTTCGCAGAGAGGCTCATACAACAAAGGCTGTTCATAAGGTTTTAGTAAGTGCCAATGGAGTAAAGAGAAACGAGAACTCTGACGAGCTTCAGAATGTCATCACCCTTGAAGACTTGTTCAAGGAATAGAATAAAACAAAGAATATCCGCAAACATCAGATTCCCAGAGTTGTCGTGAACTCGTAAGTGAACCGATGCTTGCGGATGAATTTTATAAAACTGATATTCGACTGGCATACGGTTTAATTACCAATCTTCGCTTTCGTTTCCAGACAGACCGTTCTTTACGGTTTCCTCTATTTTGTCCATCACGACCATTGAGTAAGCGTGTGCCATTACAAGTGCCTTAGCAGAAGTCTTTTTGTGACTATCCTTTTCCGCAAATGGGAAGCATTTATCTATTGGCCAGCTTTCATCTGATCTTACAGGA
>JAZRXS010000050.1:0-8302 GCA_045600325.1 Prevotella sp. | reverse complement strand
ATGCCATGTCAGCGAATTTTGCAAGTTTTCCTTTGCCCATTTTCAGTTAGCAACAATAATTAACTCTTAAGTTTCTTTTGTGACCAATTATAAACAGGAATGAATACGATAGAAAATCCCAATGATTCGATTAATAGTTCTATGTAACTTTCAGATGTGTCACCAACTGTTAGATTCAAGAGCAATCTGGTTACGAAACCAAATGCTGTCAGTACTAATACAGTTATCAAATAAATTAGAGCTTTCTTCTTCATATCATTCTATTAATTAGTCGATAATCACGCGTGTCCAACCGTGAACATCTTCCTCGATGCCGTACTGGATGTTGCGGAGCTTGTTGAAGAGCTTCTCTGACCAAGGACCTGGCTTATCGCCGAAGACGTATGACTTGCCTACCTCTGGGTCGTCAATCTTTGAGATTGGAGAGATAACGGCTGCAGTACCGCATGCACCTGCCTCTTCAAACTCTGCAAGTTCCTCTACTGGAATAGCACGACGCTCAACAGTCATGCCAAGATCTTCTGCAAGCTGCATGAGCGACTTGTTTGTGATGGAAGGAAGGATGGAAGTTGACTTTGGAGTAACGTATGTGTTATTCTTGATACCGAAGAAGTTGGCAGCACCAGCCTCGTCGATGTACTTCTTCTCCTTTGCATCGAGATAGAACTCGCAAGCGTAGCCCATGTCATGAGCCTTCTTGTTTGCCTGAAGGGAAGCTGCATAGTTTCCACCAACCTTATAGATACCTGTTCCGAGAGGAGCTGAACGGTCGAACTCGCGGATGATAACGTATGGATTTGCGAAGAAACCACCCTTGAAATAAGGACCTACTGGAGTCACGAAGATAAGGAAGAGATACTCCTCTGAAGGATGAACGCCTACCTGTGCGCTTGTACCGATGAGGAGCGGACGGATATAGAGTGTAGCACCGCTTTCGTATGGTGGGATGAAACGCTCGTTTAGGCGAACTACCTTGTCAACCATCTCGTTGAACTTCTCTGTAGGAAGTTCTGGCATGAGTGTGCCGCGGCATGTAGATTGCATACGAGCTGCATTCTCATCAGTACGGAACACGCGTACCTTGCCGTCTGGACAGCGGTAAGCCTTGAGTCCTTCAAAACATTCCTGTCCGTAGTGGAGACAAGTGGCAGCCATGTGCATAGGGATAGTTTCCTCTGAGCATACTTCTATTTCGCCCCATTGTCCGTTGCGGTAGTAACAGCGTACGTTGTAGTCTGTCTTGCGATAACCGAAGCCAATGTTGGCCCAATCAAGTTCTTCTTTCATAATCGTAGTTTTATGCTTTTTGTGTTTTATATTTATTCTGCGTTAAGGAGTTTTTTGATTTCCTCGTCTGTCTTTGTAAGCTTGTCCTTGCAAAGTTTGATGAGTTCCTGAGCGCGCTTAAGCTTTTCTGTAAGCGACTCTATGTCTGTCGGATTGTTTTCAAGTTCCACGACTATGCGTTGGATTTCTTGAAGAGCTTCGTTGTATTTCATGATTGATTTTAATTGTCGAGAAGATTTCTTTTCATTATGAGCGGATACCTCTCAGGATGTTTCAGACTTTCTATCTCAAGGTCAACGTCAAGGTTAGGCCATTCTATGGCGTTTCGTCCTAACATGCTGATATTGAGAACATCGCTTATCCTTGCATCCTTCAGCCATGGCACACGATTGTAGGAAAGGAAATAGTCGTTTCCAGACACATGAATCATCACACCCTGGCTATTGATCATTAAGACGCTTACGGATGTGGATTGCGTATTGGTGCTTAAAGTCGTCTCCATATTTTTGTATTATTGATTCTATCTTCTTGAGTTCATGTTTCCTGAACCCGTAGTTTTCTGCTAATTCTATTTCCGGTTCCAACCAATACTTGCATTCATCATCTTCATGAAAAACGTGAACATGCATGCGTTCCTCTTCATTTGAGAATATACGGAATGTGAAACCTTGCTCTGTTCGGAATTTTGGTGACATTATTTCTCGCGTTTGAGCATTTCGTTGAGATATTCGTAGAGAGGCTGCTTTGTTTCGTTAGCCAAAGAGATCTCATCGAGATTCTTGCGGGCGAGGTTGAAGTAGTATTCTATCTTCTCCTGGGCAAGACGGTCGATGCCGAGTTCATTGTAAAGGTTTGTAACCGCAGAAATCTTCTCTTGTGGAGTGTCATACTGCTTTCCGAAATCAAAATCATCAGCCTTGTTAATGGCATTTATGAGCATGAATGTCTTCTTGTCGCAGAGAATGTCGCCGCCTATAGCCTTGCCGAATGTCTTGAAGTCGCCATATACATCAAGGTAGTCGTCTTGAAGCTGGAATGCCAAGCCCATGTTAATGCCGAAATCATAGAGCTTGTCGCAGTCTTCCTGAGGAGCGTTTGCAAGCAAAGCACCAATCTTCAATGCACATGCAAGGAGTACGGATGTTTTCAGACGGATCATCTCGATGTATTCTTCCTCCTTCACGTCCATGCGAGTCTCAAATTCCAGGTCGTATTGCTGGCCTTCGCCAATCTCAAGGGCTGTCGTAGTGAAGAGGTCGAGGACTTCCTTCATTCGGTCGTTCTGCACTTCAAGCATACGCTGGTAAGCAAGTACGAGCATTGAATCTCCGGAAAGTATTGCTGCGTTCTCATTCCATTTCTTGTGAACCGTTGGCTTGCCACGACGCACATCAGCCTTGTCCATCACATCGTCGTGGAGAAGGGTGTAGTTGTGGTATGTCTCTATGGCAAGGGCAGCAGGAAGGATAGTCTTGGCATCTTCCTTATAGAGTGAATATGCGAGGAGCATAAGCACAGGACGAATGCGCTTGCCTCCCATGGAGAGCACGTAGTTTATCGGGTCGTAGATGCCCTGTGGTTCCTTATGGATTTCCGAAGCCGCAAGGTAAGCCTCGAACATCGTGAGGAAGTTTGATGAAGTATTGGTCATGATTCGGTTTTTAGTTTTTTAGTTTTCTGTTAATAGCCATTACCCATTACCCATTAGCCTCGGTCGCAGACCGAACTAAAGCGGCTCAAAGTTCACGGGAATTACGAAATACGTGCGGCAAACCTTGCCTTTTATCTTTCCTGGTTTCCATTGTGGCATCATCTTCACCACTCGGAGGGCTTCCTCGTCGAAGAGCGTATTGGCTGACTTCACTACCTTGAAGTCCGTACAGGTGCCGTCTTTCTCAATGAAGAATGCCACTTGCACTTCGCCTCTGAGCTTTCGGCTAATGGCTGCGTTAGGATACTTGATGTTCTTGTTGAGCCATACCACAAGTTCTGACATTCCTCCTGGATATTCCGGCAGTTGTTGCGACTTCAGCAAGTCCTCCTGTTCAGGGTTCGCTATAGGCTTTGCGTCTTGTGCTTCTTGTAGTGGAGCCGTTTCGTCTTCTTCCGGAATTTCCTCTTTCGGAGTTTCCGTCTCCACTATCTCCTCCTTTGATGCCTCAAGCTCGTTGTCAAGTACTTCCGGTTCTACAGCCTCCGTGACGCTTTCAACGGGCTTTATGATTTCCGTCACTTCGTCTTGCGTCTCCGTCTGTATGGCTTGTATCATCTCGTCCTCCTCCTTGAAGTCGATGTTTAGGTCTTCAATTACCTCATCGTCAAGACTGCTCTGGAGGTTCATTATGGAGCTTATCATGATAGGCGAGAGCATGATGATTACCGACAGGGCGACCATACTCAGGAATATGAGTATGAAGCGAAGCGGACGAGTGCGCTCAAGGTCGTATTTCCGTGACTTTTTTAACTCCATAATTCGTGCGCAAATTTACATAATTATTATGTATTTCTGCTGAAATAACATCATTAATCTCTGAAAACTAATTATTAATTGATATTTTTACATCGAAGCCAGTCGCAAATCATTGATTTTTGCAAGAATATTGATGTTGTTCCTGACGGCTGTTCGTGTAGCGGAGAATAGTTATGGTGTATGGGAACAGCAGTGATAAGGCAACTTTTTGTTTTTGATTTACCAATGCAAAAAGGTGTGCTTTCTGACAAAATAGTATCAGTCGTGTGTTGTATTTTTATGGAGAAAATTCGGTTTTTCTAACGTGTTGATAATGTGAGTGTTAGAGAGGTAAGAAAAAAACTCCCACAGTTTTGGGTGAAAACTGTGGGAGTTTTGGGTAAAAAGTCTATGAGTTTTGGGGTAAAACTGTAGGAGTTTTGAGTCGTAAGTCATAGGCTTACGGAAAAAGCCCCTTGAAATGACAAAATAGTATCAGTAGGATAAAACCTTACAAGCGTGTTACTTGCTTGATGCCCTTCACCTGCTGGAGTTTCTTCATGAGGAGGTTGAGGCGCTGCTGACCTTCCACGGAAATCGTAATCTCGCCGGAGAAGAGGCCGTCGTGGGAGTTGATGTTGATGGAACGCATGAGGATATGCTCTTCCTTGGATATGACATTTGAGATGTTTGACACGATACCGATGTCGTCGTTTCCCACTATGCGCAGGGTGATGTCGTATTGGGCTGTACCCTTTCCGCTCCATACCGCCTTGACGATACGGTAGCCGTAGCGTGTGTGCATATCCTTAGAGTTAGGGCAGTCGCAACGGTGTATCTTGATGCCTTCGTTTATGGTTATGAAGCCGAAAACATCGTCGCCGTAAATCGGGTTGCAACAGCGAGCGAGAGTATAGTCAACGCCCTTGAGATTCTGGTCAATGACGAGCACATCCTCTCCTTGCGCTGCGAAGTGCGACTTCATGGCACTGTTTACAGCATTACTGTCAAGGACGAAGTTCTCTGCGCTCCTCTGTTCGTCGTTTTGGACGGCTGGTTGAGCGACGCCATCCTCCTGGTTCTTCACCCCGATATACTTGTCTATGACCATCGAGATGTCGAGCGAAGCGTTTGCCACATCGCGGTAGAAGTCTGCCATCTCCTTATAGCCGAGCTTCTTTATTGTGTGGTTGATGGCAGCTTCCGTGAACTCTATCTTGCGGTTCTTCAGGCGGCGCTCAAGCATTTCTTTGGCGTAGAGTCCGTCTTTTATCTGCGTTTCCTTGAGGGCAAGGCGAATCTTGTTCTTCGCACGACCGGTGATGACAATGTTCAGCCAATCCTGCTTTGGCTTCTGCTGCGAGGATGTGAGGATTTCCACATTATCACCGCTCTGAAGCTCATACCTGAAGGCAACGGCCTTTCCGTTTACCTTTGCACCGGTACAGCTGTTGCCCACCTTGGAATGGATGGAATAGGCAAAGTCGAGAACGGTTGCGCCCTTTGGGAATTTCTTCAGCTCACCCTTGGGAGTGAACACGAAGACTTCCTTCTCGTACGTGCCAGTGGAGAAGTTGTCATAGAGGTCGATATTGTCAGATGTCTCCAAAGCCTGGCGAATCTGTCCGAGCCAAGAATCGATGCCACCGTCGCCTTTTATGCCCTTGTAGCGCCAGTGGGCAGCAAGTCCTTTCTCTGCAATCTCGTCCATTCGCTCCGTTCGTATCTGTACCTCTACCCACTTCTGCTGAGGACCGAGGACGGTGATGTGGAGACATTCGTAGCCGTTTGACTTTGGCACGCTCAACCAGTCGCGCATACGCTTCGGGTTCGACTGATACTTGTTCGTGATAAGAGCGAATGATTGCCAGCACTGCACCTTCTCCTGATCGAGCGGAGAATCGAGAATGATGCGGATGGCAAAGAGGTCATAAACGCCTTCGAACGGACAGTTCTGCTTCTTCATCTTCTGCCAGATGGAATGGATGGACTTTGTGCGTCCCTTGATATGGAACTTCAAGCCTGCATCGGTGAGCATCTTGTCGATAGGTTCAATGAACTCGCGTATGTATTTGTCGCGGGCAGTCTTTGTGGCGTTCAGCTTGTCCTTGATATGATAGTAGGCGTCGTGCTCGAGGTATTTGAGCGAGAGGTCTTCTATCTCACTCTTAAGCTGATAGAGGCCGAGCTTATGGGCAAGGGGAGCGTAGAGTAGGGCAGAGTCCTGGATGGTGTCGGTAGGTACTTCCTTCAATTTAGGTACATCACGCAGGAAGGCGACTGTCTCCGCAATAACGATGAGAATGACACGAATATCCTCACAGAGAGACATCAGCAGGTTGCGGAAGTTCTCGTTTCCTATGACACGCTTCTTTGTGTATATGGCTCTGATTCTCAGATAACTGACGAGAATCCTATATGGTGCTTCTCCGAAGTCCTTGCGTACATTCTCAAGTCCTTCGTCCTTTTCGTCGGTAAAGCAAGGAGAGAGCAAGATGGCTACAATGGAATTGCGTCCAAGGCCGAGGTCGTCAACGGCAATCTGGCAAACGCGCATACAGCTTTCCATAGTGTCGCGCCCGAGCCAGTCAGGTTGTATCTTGCCTGCTTCCTGAGCTTCGTGTATGTATTTGGATACAAGACGGTTGTCGTCTTCGTTAAGGTAGGTATTCATCCGTTGTGTTTTATGTTTTCCTTTGGTTTGGGGGGATTACCGAGATCGGTAATCTATGGGGTAAAGGACTTTTACGGTAATCAATTAGATGTTACCATCCGAAAGCCTTTGCATTCATTACCCAATGGCCTTGTGCCTTCAGGACCTGTTCGAGTATGTCGCGTGCTACGCCTTGTCCGCCTTCAACGGGCGAAACGTATGTGGAGATTTCCTTTATCTCCTGGCAAGCGTCTGATGGGCAGCAAGGGCAACCGCAGAGCTTCATGATCTCGTAATCGGGGATGTCATCGCCAACGTACATTACCTCTGCGTCCGTGAGGTTGTATTTCTGCTTGTACTCTTCGTATGTCTGTATCTTGCGAGCGCAGGCGATGTAGATGTCCTGCATGCCGAGACCTTCGTAGCGATGGCGAATGCTCTCCACCTTAGCACCTGTAATGATGGCAAGTTTCAATCCGCATTTCACGGCAAGTTGAAGGACATAGCCATCCTTAATGTTCACGGTGCGAATAGGGTTTCCGAGATTGTCCATTGGAATGGTGTTGTTGCTCAGCACGCCATCGACATCGAAGATTATAGAGCGGATCTTTGTGAGGTCGTAGTTTATCATAATGGGGGCTTTCTTACCATTTGTTGAGATGGACATTCTCCCACTTGAGCTTGTCTTCGTTCTGTGGCTTGCGTTCTGTATCCTTATGGCCGATACCAACGATGCAGAGCACATTCTGGCCTTCTGGGATATTGAGTACACCACGTACAACCTCCTCGGCATTTGTGCCATCAGGAAGAGCACGCTTGTGAATCTGGCACCAGCAAGCACCAAGTCCGAGTTCCTCTGCCTGAAGGAGCATACCATAGGAAGCAATAGAACCGTCTTCTATCCAGCAGTCGTTCTCGAGAGTGTCGCCACAAACCACGACAGCCACTTTACAGCCCTTGAGGAACTCTCCACCCATAGCCTTTGAATCGGCAAGTTTCTCGAGGTCAATCTTGTCCTCTACAACAACAAAGTGCCAAGAGCGCTTGCTCTTTGATGATGGAGAAAGAAGTGCGGCACGAAGGATGAGCTGCACGTCGTCTTGTGATATTTCGTCGGCAGTGAACTTACGGTGGCTGCGACGCTTGAGTAATAAGTCTTTAAGCATAAAAAATAGCCTCTCCCCCCAGCCCCCTCCCCGATTATGGGGAGGGGGAGTGATATGTTTTGTGGGAGGAAGTTATATCACTTGGTTTATATTAGTATTTTTTGCCTCTTCTCCAGTAAATACATCCAGCGAGTGTAATTACTCCCCCTCCCCATAATCGGGGAGGGGGTAAGGGGGGAGAGGCTTTTCTAAAACTCGAACGTGACCTTTGCATTAAGCATTCGGCCGGTTAGATAGTTAGGTACGGCGTACTGATGGTTTGTTACATCAGTTACCCAGTAGTAGCTGTTTACGTTGTTGATACCCAGTATGTTAAGGCAATCTACGCCGAGCCATATATTACGGAAGAAGGCACGATGCCCTTTGCGCTTGTTCTTCTGCGTTACTTCCCAATCCTTTATCACCTGCTCGTTGTTGAGCAACCTGTAGGACATACCGGCATCAACTCGCTTGTAGGCAGGCGCACGGAAAGGCATTTGAGAAAGGTCTCTGTGAGGAGGGCCGAAAGGCAAACCATCTGCGTATGCTATCTTTACGGACATCTTCCATCGGTCGGTGCCCGGGAAATAGTCGGTGAAGAAGAGGTTTATGGCATATCTCTGGTCAGAAGGCATAGGAATGCTCTTGCCATTGAGATTCATCCGCGTGTTCATAAGCGAGAAGGATATCCAGGAGTCGGTTCCTTCCACAAACTCACCGTAGAGCTTAACGTCCAATCCCATGGCGTGACCGCTGACTTGCTGCGAT
>JAZRXS010000049.1:0-55690 GCA_045600325.1 Prevotella sp. | reverse complement strand
CAACGGTGCAGGTAAGACCACAATGTCTGGTAAGCTCGCTCTCCTCCTTAAGAGCAAGCAAGGCAAGAACCCTCTCCTTGCTGCCTGCGATACATTCCGCCCTGCAGCCATGGAACAGCTCCGCGTGCTTGCCGATCAGGTGGGTGTACCTTGCTATATGGAAGAAGGTGCAACAGATCCTGTAAAGGTTGCACTCAATGCCATCCAGCAGGCTAAGACCAAGGGTAACGACATCGTCATCGTCGATACCGCCGGCCGTCAGTCCATTGATGAGGAACTGATGGTTCAGATCCGTAACCTCAAGGATGCTATCAATCCTACAGAAACACTCCTCGTAATAGACGCAATGATTGGTCAGGAAGCAGTTGCTACTGCAAAGACTTTCAACGAGCGTCTTGAAATAGATGGTGTTATCCTCACAAAACTTGACGGTGACACTCGCGGTGGTGCAGCCCTTTCTGTACGTTCTGTAGTCAACAAGCCTATCAAGTTCGTCGGTACAGGCGAAAAGATGGAGGCTCTTGACGTGTTCCACCCAGAGCGTATGGCAGACCGAATCCTCGGCATGGGTGACATCGTCTCACTCGTAGAGCGCGCTCAGGAGCAGTTTGACGAGGAGGAGGCAAAGAAACTCGCAAAGAAGATCCAGAAGAACAAGTTCGACTTCAACGACTTCTACAACCAGATTCAGCAGATCAAGAAGATGGGTAACATCAAGGACCTCGCTTCGATGATTCCTGGTGTGGGCAAGGCAATAAAGGATGTTGACATCGACAACAGCGCATTCAAGAGCGTAGAGGCAATAATCCTCTCAATGACTCCAAAGGAGCGCACCAACCCAGAGCTGCTCAACACATCACGCCGCAAGCGCATCGCAAAGGGTTCTGGTACAGACATTCAGGAAGTCAACCGACTCATCAAGCAGTTTGACCAGACTCGCAAGATGATGAAGATGATGACTGGTCCTAACATGGCTAAGATGGCAGGCATGATGGGCAAGATTCCAGGTATGAGATAAAACGATGAAACAATAAAGAAAGCCGCGACAGAATTCAACTTCTGCCGCGGCTTTCTTTTTTATTCCGTTTTCATTAATCCAACTTCCGTTATCTTTAATCCAACTTCCGTTATCATTAATCCAACTTCCGCTATCTTTAATCCAACTTCCACCAGTCAAGGTTGAAGAGTTTCGGACCTTTCCTTCCCTTCATTACAAGGTAAAGGTCATGAACACCGGTAACCTTCTGCTTCACAGGAGCAGAGAAAGTGCGGAACACTTCCCATCCGTAAGTGTGGGTGATAGGAAGTTCTGCGATGAGAGTGCCACCAATGCTGTCCGCACGAAGCTCTATGGAGCCACCACGAAGCCCTGTTGCCGCAGAGCAAACAAACTGCTTCATCTGTCCTGCACCGAGGTCAACAGCCTGGAGTTTGATATAGTCACCATTGTGAGTATCAGTGACATACACCCCATTTGCAAGACATTCCTCCGTGGTAATGCCACTTGAGAATGCCATTGTCTCAGCCTCCACGCGCTTGTATGGGTTGAGAGTGCCTATAGGCTTCACGCCGTCATCGGTAGGAGTGATGGTAGGAATCGTGCCGTCAGCATTCCAAGTGAACTCCTCTACAGCCACCGAACGACCGAAACCGCCACCCTTTGGCAGCTTTCCAGTGTGATAGAAGAAGTAGTCGTGACCCTTGAAATGAGTAATGCCAGCATGGTTTGTGAAGGAATTCGTGTCACACTTTGGCATAACATCACCCATGAACTTGTAGCCTGTTGTAGGCTTCTTGCTGCGAGCGTAAAGGATATGCTCAGGCATACCGCCTCCCGCGTACATTAAATAATAATAGTTGTTGCGCTTGAAGAACCAAGGGCCTTCCATATACATGCCACGCTTTGTCTCGTTGCCGTCGCGGTCTTTCATGCTCATCTCGCCGAAAACGCTTGTGTCCGTCATGTCCATGGTCTGCACTTCCGACGCAAACGAGATCATGTCGTCGTTGAGCTTTGCGTAGTAAACCTTTGGATTTCCCCACATTATGTAAGCCTGACCATCGTCGTCGATGAATGCCGTAGGGTCGATATGATCCCAAGAGCCATCCTCATAAAGAGGCTTTCCGAGTGCATCCTTGAAAGGACCTGTAGGCGAATCGCCCACGGCAACACCAATAGCCATGCCGCCGGAAATCTTGGAATGCAGAGGAACATAGAAGTAGAACTTGCCATTGCGCTCTATACACTGCGGTGCCCATGCACGGTCGTCGCCCCAAGAGAAGTCCTCTATGGCAAGCGGAGAGCCATGGTCTGTCCAGTTTACCATGTCGGCAGTGCTGTAAACGCGCCACTCCTGCATCCAGAAGAAGTCGGCATCGTTCTCGTCATGGCCAGTGTAAACATAGAGACGGTCGCCCGAAACCATAGGAGCCGGGTCGGTGGTGAAACACGTTTGAACAATAGGATTCTGTGCGTTGGCGGTCAATGCTGAGGCAGCAAAGAGAGCCGGAAGGATAAGGTTTTTCATTGTTTTATAGTACATATTTGGGGCAAAGGTATGAAAAAAGCCGCAATTATCACAACAAAATGGCGAGAAATGTCAAAAAAACTTTTTCCCAAACCTTCAGAAACAAACCGGCCGCAGGCGACTCCTCACGGAAAACCTGCGGCGGACTTAATCAAAATATATAAACAAACAATTAACTATGACTTCGGAAAGTGTTGAGGCTAAATGGTTGACCATGAATCGCCCTCAACAGCATCTATGCCTACCTGCTCATAATCCGGAACCAGTTCGGCATTTCGTTCTTCATACGACTTAGGCTTATTGCCAAAAGTGACATCCCTCATCCTGCTTGCCGATACAAGCAAGGCTTCTATTCGTAGGGTATGTATATTCATTGTTGGTGTGATGTATAGCTTTTTCATTACAGTATTACCTTTCTTTTACTTGACCATGAACGTCTTTCCGTTCTTTATATAGAGACCAGCGGGGAGATTCTCGCCGCTGACGAGTATGCCATTGATGGTGTAAACCTTGTTGTCACCAGGCTTGTCGCCACCGCAAAGGATGACCACTTCCCCTACCCCGCTCGCCTCTTCATCGTCGCCAAAGACGGAAGCGTTGACGGGAACCTGGGCAGCATTCGTGGTTGCAGAGAAGAATGCGTCAAGGTCTGCCGTACCGTCTGCATTGTCAAACAGCTGGACGTATGCCGTATTTTGGTTAACAAGACCGCTGGAAACATATTTTCCACCCTCATATTTCCCCTTGTAGAACACATATTCATGCACTTCCTCGCCGTTCTTTATGCGGTTTACGAGTATGTAGCTGTTTATCTTTATTCGGTTTTCCACGAGCATCGGACAGAAGGAATAAGCGAAATTCCCTGGTTGTCCTGCCTCGTTCTGCCATATCACATCATCGTTGTGAAGGGTTCCCGGTATTCTATCAAAGCCTATGCCGTCAAAATGGCGCTTGCCATTGGCATCAATCTTTATGGAAGGATCGTCATAGACAATGCCAGAAGGCTTTATCATATATGGGAAATGGTGGATGATGCCCGTATGGAAGCCCTTGTATTCCGTTTCATCATCATGATCGTGAGCACAGTCGTAATAAGTGCCATCAAACTCCGGCTCGGTGCGATCGCCCATCACGGACTTCCTGAATTCAAGGCGTATCCTCTTCTTTCCCTCATCAGTCTCGCGGATAACCTTGCTGAAACGACACACCTGAGTGTCGGGACCGAAGATCTTCTTTATCTCCTCCACCGTCATGTTGAACGGAAGGGAGATCGTGTACCACTTGTCTTGCTCATAGGTAAAGTTCGTAACCGAGTTGCCCATGAAGATGATGAACTGGTAAAGCCCTCGCCTGTCTATGCCCCCATTGCCGTATGTTGCGTTCGGATCATACTGCGTTTCGGTGTCAAGGCGTTCTCCCGTCCATTTGTAGCCGCAATGTGCAAGGGCGTATGCCATGGTCATCTGCTCTTGTGAAGGCCATATCATGTCCAGTCCATAGAACCTGTCTTTTACTCCATAGTTTACAGTCTCATGAGGTTGCGCCTCGGGAACGCCGTCTGCATTGACCTTCGAAAGCATTGATTGCACCAGAGTTGGTGTCCAAAGCGGGAGACCGTACATATTGTCAGAGTTTCCCTTATGGTACAGATTGCCGTCCGTACGCCTCAGATATTCACGCGTAGTGTCCAGATATTGCGCCTTGTAGTCACGCGGATAGTGCATGATGGTGGCAAGAACGCCGTCATTCTTATAGTTGAAGCGGTCGGTTTCCGGGTCAACAATATTGTTGTATCGGTTATCCTCAACCGTATTGTTCACCATCTGGTTCTTTCCTGCGAAGGCATGAACATCAACAAATGTAGGGGCTGGTCCGAAGAAGTACACGTCTTGCAGCTGTCTGGCGCGATCGAAAGCATAAGCTCCTATTCGGTCTATGTTCAACGGCATGTTCAATACCGTAACATCCAATCCGGCAAAGGCATAGGCGCCAATCTTCGTAAGCGAGTGCGGAAAACTGAGAGTGGTAAGGCTTTGGAAGGCTGTGTTGCAGTTGCCGTCGTATGTTGAGAAGCAATCCGACACCTCCGTCCAGCCTTCCGGGATGGTAAGCGACTTCAAGCCATTCAGCGAGCAGTCGTAGGTATCGGCAAAGAGCTTGTCCATATTTGCCGGAAGCACCGTATAGCCCTCAGCCGGCTTAGGAAGAACGATGGACTCGGCGGCAGAAAGATACTTGTTTTCATTGGCTGGAACGAGCGAACATTTTCCGTTTGATGTTGTTATAGCCTCCGTCATCGTTGCCCCTCCCATGTCCATTGACTTGCAGTTTGTGTCTATTGGTCCCCTGTTGTGTCCATTATTTCTATAGGTGCCACCTATTAGATGTACAAGTTCCTGGACATCACTGTTGGCAAGAAGACCTGTAACGATAACGTTCTCTGCAGCCTTTAGATCGGTAATGGTAGCAGAAGACTCTGGAGAAATGACGGGATTGTCGGTGATTGTCGGAGCGAAAGTTCCTGCTACGGGCACATGTACAAGAATGGTCTTTCCGTCAGCAGTGACCTTTGTCAGTTGTACCTGTGCCCATGCAGAGGCGATTGTCATTATCGTCGCGCATAGTGTTAGTAGAATCCTTTTCATAAAATTGTTAAAAACTATAATTGTTGGGTAATGAATTTTGCGTTGAATGCAGTGCAAAGTTATGGGGTAAAAAAATACTGACCAAATATTTTGGGAAGAAAAAATGTGGCATTCCGACAATATCTGTCACATAATAGAAAAACTTTTCATGCGGACTCCACGAAGGAAGGCATCTCTTTGTATATCATTATCTATCAAACTATTACAAAAACCTACGCCAGTACATCTCAACAAACCACAAACTCTTATGCAACATTTTTACTCTGTTTTTTTTATTTAATGGAACGGAAATTCCCGGGGGTGCTGCTTTTCTGCGTTTTTTTACGATTCAAAACACATTTACGTATTTTTGCAAGAATTTTTTTTCCGACTTTCATTTTGTATTTCACTCGCTTATTTGCAATTTTGACTTTGTCTAAATTACTTTCGCTCGGAAATAAAATGAAAGTTTTCCGACTTTCATTTTGTATTTCACTCGCTTATTCGTAATTTTGCAGCGAATATAACACTAACCTCTTTATGAAAACTCTTTTTACACTTCTTTTCATTGCGCTCCCTTCCCTGCTTTTTGCTCAGGGAAACACTGTCAGGGAACAGCGCTGCATGGATGCCGACTGGCAGTTTGCCTTCGGCGATGCTTCCGACCCGGCGAAGGATTTTGGTAGCGGTACGGAGTACTTCAACTATCTCACAAAGGCAAATTCCTTACATAACGAAGGACCTTACTCACAGAAATTCGACGCGAAGAAATGGGGCAAGGAATGGAAAAGCGTCTCTTTGCCTCACGACTGGGCTGTTGACCTTCCTTTCGCTCGCGAGGCAAGCCATAGCCATGGCTACAAAAGCGTGGGCTACAAGTACCCACAGACAAGCATTGGCTGGTATCGCAAGACGTTCACTCTCTCTCCTTCCGACGAGGGCAAGCACTATGAGTTGCAGTTTGACGGCATCTTTCGCAATGCACAGGTATGGGTGAACGGATTCTATCTTGGCGGCGAGCCAAGCGGTTACATATCAAGAGCTTACGACATCACTGATTATCTTAAGTTCTCGACCCCCTCTAACTCCCCCACAGGGGGAGAACAAAGCCATCCGGACGGTTCTTCCCTCCCCTCTGTAGGGGAGTCGGAGGGGGTAAACCTCATCTGCGTTCGCGTGGATGCAAGCCTTGAGGAAGGCTGGTTCTACGAAGGTGCCGGCATCTATCGCCACGTATGGATGAACATCACCGAGCCTCTTCACATCAAGAGCTTCAGCCACGAGATAACATATAGCCCCCTCCAACTCCCCCATGAAGGGAGTGAAGTTTCACCAAAAGGCACGTTGAAGGTGCGCTTCGGCGTGGAGAACGACAGCCACGACGGAATGTTCTGCAACTACAAGGTGAAACTCATAGACGCTCAGGGCAATGTAGTAAAGGAAACGGATAAGGCAAGCGCTCGCGACAAGGAGCTGGAGCCAAAGCAGTCTTTCAGTCCTACTGCCATCATTGCATTGGGCGACGATATCCACCTCTGGAGTCCTGACGATCCTTACCTCTACACTGTTCGCACAGAGCTTTACAACGGCAAGCGACTCTGCGATGTCGTTGAGACGAAATATGGTTTCCGCACCATTGAATACAACAAGGACAGCGGCATGACCATCAACGGGAAGCCGTTCAAGATTCACGGCGCTTGCATGCACCAGGACAATGCTGGCGTTGGCGTTGGCATGCCTGACGACCTGAATGTCTATCGCATGAAGACGCTTAAGAAGTTCGGTTTCAACGCAATACGAACTTCCCACAACCCTGTTTCAACGGAACTTCTCGATGTTTGCGACTCTCTCGGCATCATCGTTGTGGAGGAAAACCGCCTGTTTGGCGTGAACGACTATCAGATTGGTCAGCTCAAGGCTATGATAGACCGCGACCGCAACCACCCTTCCATCATGGCATGGAGCGTGGGCAACGAGGAATGGGGCGTGGAATGGGAGGAACGCGGCACGAAGATCGTGGCTACAATGACCGACTATGTCCACCAGTTCGACCCGACAAGACCTTCTACGGTTGCCACTTCCGGCGGTCCTACGCCTGTTGTCAGCGCTGATCTTGCCGGCTACAACTATGTTGTGCAGAACCCTATCGAGCAGCATCGCAAGAATTACCCTGACCGCATAGCCTATGGCTCTGAGGAAACAAGCGGCTGTGGCACTCGCGGCGTCTATTTCAACGAGACTTCTGGCGCGGAAATGCCCCACTATGCCCAGGATCAGTATGACGAATTCATGAAACGCAACCCATCGGGACGCATGCCAGCCTTCAACCGTTGTGCCGACAAGGACTCTACAGTCAACCGCATCGCTCGCGGCTGGAAATTCTACGACGAGCGCCCTTGGCTCCTCGGCTGCTTCTATTGGACTGGCTTCGACTATCGCGGCGAATCGAATCCGCTCGTCTTCCCTGCCACAAACTCAGAGTTCGGAATCTTCGACTACTGCGGTTTCCCTAAGGACGAGGCTTACTACCTGAAGGCTTGGTGGACAAACGAGCCTGTGCTCCATCTCCTTCCTCACTGGAACCTTGAAGGTCATGAGGGCGAGGACATCGATGTTTGGGCTTATTCCAACTGCGACGAGGTGGAACTTTTCGTGAATGGCAAGTCGGCTGGCAAGAAGAAGATGGAAAAGAACGGTCATCTCTCTTGGACAGTGAAGTACAAGCCTGGCACGCTGAAGGCTATTGGATACAAGAATGGCAAGAAGACTCTCACGGAAACACTTGCCACAACAGACAAGCCGGCAAAGGTTACACTCCATAAAGAGCGTTACGGCAAGCTCACAATGGTAACCGTTGAGGTGCGCGACAAGAAGAATCGCATCGTGCCTACGGCTTGTTGCCCTATTAATATTAATGTGTCGGGCGACGCAAAGATTGTCGGCGTGGGCAATGGCGACCCTGCATGGCAGGCAAAGGAGCGCCCAACTGACGGCGAGGCGCAGCAGTTTGAGATGAAGACTTTCAACGGTCTTGCCATGATTATCCTGCAAACGCCAAGCGAAAACTATAGCATTGACGTGAAAATGTAAGGGAGTTTCAAACCTTTTCTTCGGGAGTTCCAATCAATTTCCTTATGAGTTATAAAAAAATTCGTATACAAACTCGGAGTGAGTTTGTATACGAATTTGGTTTGAGTTTGTATACGAAATTTTTCAGGACTCTATGAGTTCTGTTGTAAAAGTGCGGTTTTCAAGTCTGAAAACTGCCGTTTTTACTTCTTCTTTTTCTTGGTTTTCGACTTAGTCTTTGCAGGCTTCGCTGGCTTTGCCTTGCCCGGACTCTTTTGCGGAGTGTTGTCGTAGTTGGAGTTCCAAAGTACGAGTGAACCCTTTGAGTCGGTTGCTATGACAGTAAATGTGCGGCGCTCACGGAATGTGCTAAGTTCAAAGAGCATGTTATTGCCCTTCTGTTTGCCCTCGCTTTCAAATGTCATGCCCGTGGAGTCCACGCACTTCATCTTGAGAGTAGCTTCCGGATTAGCGGGGAGCGATGATGTGTGGGTGGTGTTCTCCATACCCGCGTCCATGACAGCCGCCGTCTGACTGCATGTGAAAGTCTGAGGGATGAGTTTCAGTATTCCGCAGCCGGTTTCGTTCTCTGCTATGGCATAGCCGCCTACGAAAGGCTGGGCACTGACGAACTGAGGGGGAAGGACTACGGTCTCGCCCATCTTGTAGCCCAAGAGCTTCTTCTCTGTGAAGGTCAGCGGACCGTCGGCAGTAAACTGTGGCAGTTTGAGAGACGGAATCTTGTCCTTCTTCTTGCCTTTGAACATACCGATGACTTCTGCAACGGCATCGTCAGTCATGATGGAAGTGCCGTTCTGGTCGATGATGGCAAGCACGTCGCCTTTCTTCTTTACCTTGCTGTTCGTGAGCGCATAGCCGTTAGGGAGTTCGGTTATGGCGTCGGCAATGGTGTCAACGATGATTGTGCCGTCAGCAGTTGCCACGCCAACCTTCTGGGCAGAAGAGATGCGATAGAGGGTAGGTGTAAGCTGATCAATAGCCTTATAGACAGGTGCTACAGACCATTCTGCACTCTGGGCGAAAGCGGCTGCGCTAAGACCAAGAGCGAGGATTATGTTAAATGCTTTTTTCATAAGTAACAATTCAGATTAGTTTTATAATCACAAGATAATTGTGGTAGAAATAAAAACGCAAGTGACACAAGTTTTTGTGTGGATTATTTAAACACGGGTTTCACCAGTAACACGAGTCTTTGTATATAGGTTTCAAGAGTTTCAGAAATTTTAAGGAAACTTGTGAAACTAAAATCTACTCTTGAAGAAAAACTTGTGTAACTTGTGCAACTTGTGTTTTAATTCTCATCTCAATGCAACTTGCGTTTTAAATTTCTCTAATTCACTAATCCGGGATAAATATAATTTTTTGAACGAATACTTAGAATGAGTAAGAGAAACCGAGGGAGGCGTATTCCTTGAGCTGGAAGTAGCCGTAGTCCTTGTCACGCTTCCTTGCATCGTCGAAGCGTGGGAAGAGGAAGATGTTCGTTGAGATGTACTTGTTGAAGGAGAATGAGAACGTGTTTTCCCATTCCACTTCCATGCGATGATATGATGTGAAAGCGTATAAGCGAGTCTTCCACTTTACGTTGTCGGAGAACTTCCACGTGAGGTCGGCAGTAAGCGAACTACCGAAGTCGTGCAGCGTATGGGAACCTTCATCTATGTTGTAGTTCTTAACGAGCGCATTACGTCCCACGTATCGGAAGTTGTAGGCAAGAGGAGAGATCATCACGGAGCCGGTGAGCTTCTTTTTCAACGCCTCCACCTTGTACTGCATACCGAGTGAGAGGTTCACGTTGAGTGGCGAACAGAAGTCGGAATAGACCTTCGCGTCGTTCGACTTGTAGCCCATGGTGAACTGCGTGTATGTGAGGAGCTGCAGCGTGTAGTACCATTTCTTTGACGCTTGGATACCGAGCTTTCCTGTATAGCGGAGAAGGTCTTCCGATGTCTTGAACTGGTGGAGAGTGTCGCCGCGAGTGTTCTGGAAACCAATACGAGCCTCAAGCTTGTTGTCCCAGGTGACCTTCTGCTTGTTGTTGTAGTTGGCTTCCAGCGTACCACTTGCCACGAACGAATAGCTGCTTTCTCCGCCCTTGTACCAGTTTCCCGACACGTAGTTCTGGAGGAACTGCAGGTTGTAGTCGCCCTTTATCTTCCAGAAGTTCGGCTTTTCTATCACTATCTCCATCGGATTGTCAGGCACGATGTCGTCGATGATGTCAATCTTCTGGTCCACGAGTGACGGCTTTATCTCCACCGGCTTTGTTATGACGGTGGTAACGCTTTCAGCCTCATCGAGAGCAGAGCTTGTCACCTGTACCAGGTCGGGGCGATTCAGGTAGATGTTCAGCAACGCATTGTTGGCCATTGCGTCGGAATTGCTTGCACTGAGGTCCGCTGGGGAGTCGAAGTTGAAGATGTCTTCAATGGTTGACTGGGAGTAAGTGAGTGGTGAAAACAGCTTGTATTTTGCCGATTCGGAGGCCGTTGTGTCCACCTCTTCAGCAAAAGCAAACGAGAATGCCATGAAGGCAATGAGTGATAATAGGATCTTCTTCATATATGTTAGTTGCCGTGATTAATATTCCGAAAACATCAATTTCGTGTGCAAAGGTATTAAAAAAATGCAAATTACACATTTAAATAATATATTTTTACTAATTTTGCACCCAAATTGACCATATTTAACAGAAAACAAAAGAAAATGGATAAGAATACTATTACTGGTTTTGTACTCATTGCATTGGTACTTATCGGCTTCAGTTGGTTCAACAAGCCTTCTGAAGAAGAGATTGCTGCACAGCAAAAGGCTGACTCCATCAAGGCTGTCAAGATAGCTGAGGCAAAGAAGGCGGCTGAGAAAAAGTCGAAGGAACAGACTGCCGACGCACAGACCACAGCACTTCTTCAGGATTCCGCTGCCGCAAGTGCAAAGGTGGAGGACATCGTTCTCAAGAACAAGAACGTGGAGCTCACGCTTTCCACAAAGGGTGGTACGGTTCAGAAAGCCGTTGTCAAGAACTACAAGAACATGGAGGACAAGGACGGCGTGATGCTTTTCGACGGAAAGGATCAGCAGCTTTCGTTCATGCTTGCGGCAAAGACAGTCAACATCAACACTGCCGACCTCGTGTTTGCTCAGTCAAACGCTACGGATTCAACGGTAACTCTCACTGCAGCCGTGAAGGATGGCGGTAAGATAGTGCTTGACTATAAGCTCAGCGACAACTATCTTCTCGGCATGTCTCTCAAGGCTGAAGGCATGAGCGGACAGTTTGCCCCTGACTACAAGCGACTCTCCATCAACTGGCGCGACCATGTTCGCCAGCAGGAGAAGGGCTTCATGTTCGAAAATCGCTACACAAGCCTTACCTACCACTACACTGATGGCGGCACAGACTACCTCAGCGAGACTGCGAACAATACCGACGAGCCACAGGACGACGAGGACGAGACCATCGACTGGATTGCCTACAAGAACCAGTTCTTCTCTGCCGTCATGATCACCAAGACCAACTTTGGCAAGGACGGCAAGTTCACTTCCCTCTGTGACGAGAAGGGCAGTGGCTACCTGAAGAACCTTGAATCAAACATAAAGACAGACTTCGACCCAACAGGCGCACAGCCAACGGAGTTCGAGTTCTACTATGGTCCTAACGATTTCCGTCTGCTCAAGGACATCAACGACCAGAGCAAGTTTGCTGCAAACGGCAAGGATCTTGAGCTTGAAAAGCTTATTTACCTCGGTTGGCCACTCGTTCGCCTCATCAACCGCTGGTTCACTATCTACGTGTTCGACTGGCTCACAAAGATGGGAATCCCAATGGGTATAGTGATTCTCATCATCACAATGCTCCTCAAGGTGATCACATTCCCAATGGTAAAGAAGAGCTACATGTCGTCTGCAAAGATGCGCGTGCTCCGTCCGAAACTCGAGGAGGCTACGAAGAAGTACGACAAGCCAGAGGACGCAATGATGAAGCAGCAGGCAATGATGCAGCTCTATCAGGAATACGGTGTCAGTCCGCTGTCAGGCTGTCTGCCAATGCTCATTCAGATGCCTATCTGGATTGCTATGTTCAACTTCGTGCCAAACGCCATCCAGCTCCGTCGCGAGAGCTTCCTTTGGATGGACGACCTCTCCACCTACGACCCAATCATCGAGTGGGGCACAAACCTTTGGCTCATTGGCGACCATCTCTCCCTCACCTGTATCCTCTTCTGCGCGGGCAACCTCCTCTATTCTTGGATGACCATGCGCCAGCAGAAGGACCAGATGGTAGGTCAGCAGGCAGAGCAGATGAAGATGATGCAGTGGATGATGATGCTCATGCCGCTGATGTTCTTCTTCATGTTCAACGACTACTCTTCAGGTCTCAACTTCTACTACTTCATATCCCTCTTCTTCTCTGCGGCAGTCATGTGGACACTCCGCAAGACCACCAACGACGAGAAGCTCCTTGCCTACCTCGAGGCTCGCAAGGCAGAGCGCAAGGCTAACCCACAGAAGATGTCAGGTATGGCAAAGCGCCTCGCTGAGCTCCAGAAGCAGGCTGAGGAACTCCAACGCCAGAAGGAGAACGGCTGGAAGAAGTAAATAAATAACTTAAACGCATGTTCAAATCGCGAGGAAACTGTGGTGAAAATTAAACGCAAGTATTTTGTGGTAGAAAAATAAAATTAAATCCATCCCAATACAACTTGTGTTTTAATTCTCATCTCAATGCAACTTGTGTTTGATATTAAAATATATGACTACACAAGACCAACTTAAAGATATACTCACTCGTGCCGATGACCTCCATCGCTATCTCGAGATAGACAAGAAGCAGGTGGAGTTTGAGGAGGAGACCCTTCGCACACAGGCTCCCGACTTCTGGGAAGATGTGGAGCGTGCGCAGGCACAGATGAAGAAGGTGAAGGGAATCGAGAAGTGGATCGTGGGCTACAAGGATGTCCGCATGTATGCCGACGAACTGCAGCTTGCCTTCGACTTCTACAAGGACGAGATGGTTACCGAGGAGGAAGTCGATGAGGCTTACCGCAAGGCTATCACCGCCATCGAGAACCTTGAGCTTATGAACATGCTCGGACAGGAAGAGGATTCCATGGACTGCGTGCTGAAGATAAACTCTGGTGCCGGCGGTACGGAGAGCCAGGACTGGGCTTCCATGCTCATGCGAATGTATATGCGCTGGGCAGAGGCTAACGGTCATACCGTGTCCATCACCAACCTTCAGGACGGCGACGAGGCAGGCATCAAGCAGGTCACCATGGACATCAAGGGCGGCGACTACCCTTACGGCTACCTCAAGAGCGAGAGCGGCGTGCATCGTCTTGTGCGCGTTTCTCCGTTCAATGCCCAGGGCAAGCGCATGACAAGCTTCGCATCCGTCTTCGTGACTCCGCTCGTTGACGATACGATCACCGTGGAGGTGGATATGGCAAAGGTGAGTTGGGATACTTTCCGCTCATCCGGTGCCGGTGGTCAGAACGTGAATAAGGTGGAGTCGGGCGTGCGTCTGCGCTATCAGTTCAAAGACCCTTACACTGGCGAAGAGGAGGAAATCCTCATTGAGAACACCGAGACACGCGACCAACCGAAGAACCGCGAGAACGCCATGCGCCACCTTCGCTCCATTCTTTACGACAAGGAGATGAAGCATCGCATGGAGGAACAGGCAAAGGTGGAGGCTGGCAAGAAGAAGATTGAATGGGGCAGTCAGATACGCTCCTACGTCTTCGACGACCGCCGCGTGAAAGACCACCGCACAAACTTCCAGACATCAGACGTCGATGCCGTCATGGACGGCAAGATAGACGGATTCATAAAGGCTTACCTCATGAGCCAAAGCGAATAGAGGTTGCAGGAAACATTAAGCCGCCCAATTCGGGCGGCTTTTTTGTTTCCGTGTACGAAAACATCTGCTGTGTTTTCGTTTTTTTGCCGAATTGTTTGGCAGATTGGAAATTAATGTTTACTTTTGCACTGCGTAAAAATACTCAATCCACTGCGTAAAATGTATAGATATGTACAAACGTACTGAATATCAAACAATTAAAGATCGCATAAATGAGCCACGAAAGTTCATTCAAGTCGTGATGGGACCTCGTCAGGTAGGTAAATCGACTGTTGTAAAGCAAGTTCTGAAGGATACGGATTTACCTTATTTGATTTACTCTGCCGACAATGTGCCAGCAACAAACACCACATGGGTCGCTGATTGTTGGGCTGCTGCAAGAAGTATGCTTACAAGCAAAAGCTATTCTTGCATGATTCTTGTGATAGATGAGATCCAAAAGATTAGGAATTGGAGCGAAGCGGTAAAGAAGGAATGGGATGACGACACTTTCAACGACCGAAACATAAAGGTTTTGCTTCTTGGTAGCAGTCGCGTCCTTCTTGAGCGTGGACTTTCCGAATCATTAGCAGGAAGGTTTGAGGAAATACGCATGAGTCATTGGAGTTATGACGAAATGCGTGATTGTTTCGGGTGGACTCTTGACCAATATGTTTATTTTGGAGGATATCCAGGAGCGGCAACTCTCATCAATGATGAAGACAGATACGAACAATACATACAGTCGGCAATCATAGATGCTACCATAAACAAGGATATCCTGATGGACACCCCAATCAGCAAGCCTGCTCTCCTACGTCAGACTTTTGAGTTGGCTACAGCATATTCAGGTGAGATCCTTTCATACAACAAGATGCTTGGGCAACTTCTTGATGCTGGTAACACATCCACATTGGCTGGGTATCTTAATCTTCTTCATGAAAGCGGACTTGTGTGTGCCTTGCCAAAATACAGCGTTGACCTGGCTCGTCGCAAAGGAAGCATACCTAAGTTTCAGGTGCATAACAATGCATTGCGTACAGTCTTTACTCCCTTGACATTCGAACAAGCTATCCTTGACAGAAAGTCGTGGGGGCGAATATTTGAGTCTGCAATAGGTGCATTTCTCGTAGGTCAGGCTTTTGTCCATCGCTTCGAAGTGTTCTATTGGAGAGACCGTAATGACGAGGTGGACTTTGTCCTAAAAAAGAAGAATGCTGTTATTGCCATTGAAGTGAAAAGTAACAATGAAAGCAATACTACAGGACTGAAAAGGTTCAGGGACTTATTCAATCCCCGGAGAGCATTTATTGTCGGCAACAGCGGCATCCCTGCCGAGGAATTCCTTACGATGGATGTGAGCAGATTGTTTGAATGACACAGACTGCCCAATACAACATTGTTTATGTCATAATAAATAGCGCAAACTTCATAAGTGGAGAATTTGAAGTTTGCGCTTTTTTCATTCCCGTGTACGAAAACATCCACCCCATTTTCGTTTTTCTTGCCGAATTGTTTTGCAAATTGAAATTTATTATTTACTTTTGCAGCGTCATATCAAGTAATTTATTATATGAACAAGCAAATGACAAATACAATCCGAAATTACTTCAAGTCAAAACCTGTGCAGAAAGCATGGGTATTTGGCTCGTTTGCACGTGGTGAAGAGCGTCCTGATAGTGATATCGACATTCTTATACAGTTCACACCCGATGCAAAAATGGGGTTTGCATTCTTCGGAATGATATGTGATTTAGAGGATAAGTTGGCACGCAACGTAGATCTTGTTGTTGAAGGAAGTCTGCTTCCTTTTGCAAGAGAATCTGCCAACAAAGATAAGGTTTTAGTCTATGAGAGAGCCAATTAGAGATAAAGGACGATTGGAGCACATACTCGAAGCAATCGCCAATATCCAAAAATACACGGAGGGTGTTCTGACAAAGGATGAACTGGAGAATGACCCTATGCGCAAGCATGCCACAATCTATAATGTCCAGATTATAGGTGAGGCTATATATAAGCTATCACCAGAGTTTAAGGCAAATCATCCTAATACTCCTTGGCGTATGATTGAGAAATCTCGTCACATCCTTGTCCATGATTATTACCAAGTAGAAATGTCTATTCTATGGAGTATACTAACCGAGGACATCTCTCCTTTGAAATTACAAGTACTTGAATATATTAAGGAATTATAAAGGCATTTTATTTTAATAGTACCAGCGGCAGATTTCTGCCGCTTTTTTCATTCCCGTGTACGAAAACATCTGGCGTGTTTTCGTTTTTCTTGCCGAATTGTTTGGCAGATTGAAAATTTTTTTTTACTTTTGCAGCGGAAAACCAGTCTGCTCCAATCAATGAAGGGCGGAGGGTTATGGCGCGGGGGATGACTCCGTGCCGCAGAAGCGTAAGCTTCATTTACATAATGGTTGATGCTTGAGCAACGCGCATCGTGCTATGCGCACAGCTGACAACGCATCAGAAGGACGTTTACGAACGTTTGTCTTCTATTCATGAAAGTCTGGTAAACTTTTCAATTACACGAAGAAGAAAACGCAACCGAAACGTCCACGTGGGTAATTATCCAAAGTAAGGCTCTATGACCTGGTTGTATGCATACTATGTTGTGGTATGTGTACAGAAGAGGTGTATAGTAGTCTCTCTTTCGCATATATCCCTATGGCGTGGGCAGACTGGTTGTTTATCCTTTGTGTAAGGGTTTTACCAGAGCCTCATGAATGGGATAAGCAGGAGAACCGACTTACCCACGTCTTTCAATTTACATTTCCTTTTTCTTTTGAGCGCCGAATCTTGGGGTGAGTCTATAGGCTATAGTATGATTCCATCGTTTACGATGGTTACGATTGCATAATTTCATAAATACTATAAAAAATGAAAAGATTCTTAACTTTATTGGCATTTCTGGTCGCCACGATCAGTTCCTATGCCTACGATTGTGAGGTAGATGGTATCTATTACAATCTATCCGATGGCAAGGCTTGCGTAACCTCTGGTGATAATTGGTACACAGGCGCAGTAGTTATTCCAGAGAAGATAACATTTAATGGCACCACATACTCCGTGACGAGTATTGGGGAACAGGCATTCGCCTGGTGTTATGAAGACCTCACTTCTGTGACCATTCCGAACTCCGTGACGAGTATTGGTGACATGGCGTTCGCGGAGTGTATTGGTCTCACTTCAATTATGATTCCGAATTCCGTGACGAGTATTGGCTACTATGCGTTCTCAGGTTGTTACGGACTCACATCTGTTGAGATCCCTAATTCCGTGACGAGTATTGGCGAACGAGCGTTCGAAAGGTGCTCGGGACTCACCACTATTGAGATTCCCAATTCCATTGAGTATATTGGTAACGATGTGTTCAACAGTTGTACTGGGCTTACATCTGTTACCCTCCCAAATTCTTTGACGAGTATTAGTCTTGGTATGTTCTCGGAATGTTCTGGTCTCACATCTGTGACTATCCCCAATTCTGTGACGAGCATTGATGAATGGGCTTTCAACAATTGTTACAGCCTTACCTCCATTGAGATTCCGAATTCCGTGGAAAGTATTGGTTACAGTGCATTCCAGAACGCTGGTCTTACCTCCATTGAGATTCCGAATTCCGTGACAAGCATTGGCAGCTCTGCGTTCGCTAATTGTTCTCGTCTCACCTCCATTGAAATCCCTAATTCAGTAACAACTATTGAGAGCAATGTATTCAACGGATGTATTGGGCTTACATCTGTAACTCTCCCAAATACGATGACAAGCATTAGTATGGGTCTGTTCAGCGGTTGTACCAGTCTCACATCAATTGAGATCCCGAATTCAGTGACGAACATAGATGGTTGGGCATTCAACAATTGTTCCAGTCTCATTTCCGTATCTATCCCTAATTCTGTTAAGTATCTTGGCAACGATGTATTCAATGGTTGTACCGGGCTTACATCTGTTACTCTCCCAAATACGATAGCAAGCATTAGTAGTGGTCTGTTCAGCGGTTGTACTAGTCTCACATCAATTGAAATCCCGAATTCAGTGACGAACATAGATGGATGGGCATTCTACTATTGTTCCAGCCTCACTTCCGTGACTATCTCAAAATTCGTAACGAATATTGGTTACTGTGCATTCAATGAGTGTTCTGAACTTAAAACCGTATATTGCTATGCAGATGAAGTTCCTTCAACAGATGGTGATGTTTTCTATACTTGGAATAATGCTATCAACAATGCCACTCTCTACGTCCCTTCCAGCTCTATAGATGATTACAAATCAATAGAACCATGGAGCCAGTTCGGTACAATCCTTCCGATTATTCAACCAGAAAACAGCCTTAATATAGGGTCTATATATGCAGACCAGAACAGTGAGGATATTACGCTCAGTGTGGGTCTTGACAATGAGTCTAAGTTCACTTCTGTAACGTTCGACATCTATCTGTCAGATGGCGTAAGCGTACTTAAGGATGAAGACGGATATGTCATGAATATCAACACCTCAAGATGCAATAGCAACGGAAACTTTACCATTGAAGGCGAGGAACAGGCAGACGGTGCGGTAAGAGTGAAACTGAACTCTAATAATGGAACCATGATTTCTGGTGATTCAGGTGAACTCCTAACAATAGCCCTTAAGACAACTGGCTATTATGTTGCTGCTGGAAATCATAAGTTTGAAGTCAAGCACATCAGTGCAGAAAGTCCGATAGCAGAAGGCAAATATGACCTGAAAAATATTGATGGATATGTTCGCGTAAGAGGTGAGGAAGAAATCTTGCTCAATGTACCTACAGGTGGCTATGCAACTCTCTGTCTGCCATTCGATGCCACACTACCTGAAGGCTTGAAGGCATACAAGGCAACAAGTGTAAAGAACGGTAAGGTTCTACTTGAAGAACAACAGACTATCCCAGCTTGTACTCCACTCATCGTTGAAAGCACTGGATGGAACTCTTACTACTTCTATGGTGACAACAGCGCAGCTGATAAATTTGAGTATGGTGAAGGACTGCTCAAGTCTTCTCTCATTCCTGCAACATACAAGCAAGGGTATGTACTCCAGGAACTTTCTGACGGCCTTGGCTTCTACAAGATAATGAACAAAATTACCGTACCAGAATTCCGCTGTGTACTTGACGCTGCTCCTGTAAGCAATGCTCCAGCATTCGTGCCAGTAGGCTTCGATGAGAATGCAAACGCTATCAGTTCCGTTGAGGCTGCAATGAAGAACGGCTCTGCGGTTTATACGCTTGACGGCAAGCGCGTGAATACTATGGAGAAGGGCAAGATCTACGTTGTAGGTGGCGTGAAGATGATGGTGAAATAAAAGGAATATGATTTGGGAGGTGCGTTGCCCTCAACGCACCAATACGCGCATATAGATTTGTTCTTGTGGTAGTTGGTGCGTTGAGGGCAACGCACCTCCCAGATAAGTTCAAAAGTTAAAAACAAAATACGATTATGAAGCAATACATAAAGCCAGAAATGGAAACTTTCAAGGGCGAGGCAGAGACCTTGCTCGCAGCATCAGTGCCAGTAAAGGGTGGCAGTGCCGATGGCACTCAGCCTATCTATATACCGGCAGCAAAAGATTTCCTCAAGAATGATGATGATTTCGATGTAGAATAACAACGTGACATCTTCTCAAAAAGCAGGGGGCGAAGATTTTCGAATCGTAACGGAAACCTTCGCCCTTCTATCGCAATTTGTTTCTGAAAACCTAACATAAATAATGGTGGTGAGTGCCTTTTTATATTAAAATTTGCTTATTCGCCGATTTCTTCGTAACTTCGCACGCGTATTTTGTATGGAAACTTCATCCAAAATCGAGAATGTACAAGAAAACTGCGCGGCTGCCAATGTGACAGACGGCGGCGAAGCCGTGCCTAAATGTTGGTATGCGGCATGCGTAAGGATGAACTGCGAGAGGAAGGTGGCTGGGCTGATAGAGAGCCTTGGCATAGAGACTTTCGTGCCGCAGCAGACGCAGACCAGGCAATGGAGCGACAGGAGGAAGAAGGTGCAGGTGGTAGTAATACCGCTAATAGTGTTCATCCGCGCCACTGAGGAGGAGGCAAGGCGGGTGATGTGCCTCAGTCAGGTGAGCCGCCTGCTGTCAGCCCCGGGTCAGAGGAAGCCTGCCGTGATACCCGACAAGCAGATGGACGTGCTGAAGTTCCTTCTGTACCAGGAGGAAAAGGCGGTGGCATTCAGCGGCAAGCTCGCCAAGAAGGGCGACAAGGTGCGCATCGTTCGCGGTCATCTGGCTGGCGTGGAGGGCGTGGTGGTGCAGGTGGAGAACTCGAAAAGCCTCGCCATAGAGATCAACATGATTGGCTACGCAATGGTGAAAATAGACAAAGAAGATGTGGAAGTGGCAACTTAAATCCATATTCAAATCGCAAGAAAACAGTGGTAGAAACAAAAAACGCAAGTATTTTGTGGTAGAAAAATAAACCTCATCCCAATGCAACTTGTGTTTTATAACCATTAGAATGAACAACAGCATAACTTCAAATACACTTATACGCAACATAATCATAGCGGCTGACTTCCTGCTGCTATGGACAGTACACTCGCTGTACATAAGATACGGTACGTACGCTGTACACATTCCTTATATGTTCATGACAATGGGTACTGCTGCCATGGTGTTTGCGGAGTTCATGGTGCCGCCAACAGTCCACAGCCACTACCTGAGCCTTGACAAGATGATGCAGCGAACGCTCTCGTTCCTCTTTACCTTCGCGGTGACGTTCTTCCTCTTCAACTCAATCCACAGATGGGTGGCAGAGGAAGTTACGGCGGGAAAGAGCATCGGAATGGCTGCTGTCTGGGTTTCGGCAGTCATCGTTCTGGCGCGCTTCATAGAGTTCTTCGCCATAAGATTGGGACGCTCCAAGGGACGCAACTCGCATTCACTGGCTTTTGTTGGCGACACGGACGGCATAGGGAACATCCTGGAAGAGATAGACTGCAATGCGGTGCAAGGCTTGCTACTCGTGGGCTATTATGCAGATCGTGAAGACAGTAAGCTTTCCCGACGAATGGACTACCGTGGCAACTACGAGCTGCTTAAGGAAGACATCGCTGACGGAGAGCGCCTTGCAGACGATATTTACTGCACATTGCCATCGACGGAAGTGAATCTGATAAATCAGTTGATGGCATACAGCATGGAACATGTCAGCAGATTCTATTACCAGCCGTCGTTCATGCGCGAGTTCGGAAGCATGCTACAGCCGCAGACAGTGGGCAGTCAGGTGGTGTTCACCAACTTCTCGGAACCGCTGCTCAGTCCTTCCAACCGACTGATAAAGCGATGCTTCGACATCGTTGTAAGCATAATCATACTGGTCTGCCTGCTGCCGTTCATACCGATAATAGCCTTGGCGATCAAGTTGCAAAGCCCTGGCCCCGTGTTCTTCAAGCAGAAGCGCACAGGCGTTGACGGCAAGGAGTTCAGCATGTACAAGTTCCGCTCGATGCACGTGAACAGCGACTCCGACAAGCTTCAGGCGACAAAGGACGATCCGCGAAAGTTTGCTTTCGGCAGTTTCATGCGCAAGACGAACATCGACGAGCTGCCGCAGTTCCTGAACGTGCTGCGTGGCGACATGTCGATAGTAGGTCCGCGTCCGCACATGCTCGCCCATACGGAAGAATATCGCCACAAGATAGAGGAGTACATGCTGCGCCATTATGTGCGTCCGGGCATAACAGGATGGGCACAGACCACAGGCTACCGTGGCGAGACCTCCGAGCTTTGGCAGATGGAAGGCCGCGTGAAGCGCGACATCTGGTATATCCAGAACTGGACTTTCTGGCTCGACCTCCGCATAATCCTCAAGACTCTCTGGAACATGATGCACAGGGAGGGAGAGGCGTATTGATAGAGTGAAGGGTTTGCTGATGGACTTTTCCATTGTAGAATACATAGCACAGAAGAAGAAAGTAAAGCTACTTAAGCAGTTTTACATTCTTTTGTTCGGCTACCTTGCCGCACCGGCACTCTTGACCGTCTTCATTCCTTCCACAACCGTCATCAATGCTATTACCCTTGGCATACTGCTGATGATCGTGAAGGTGGGTTGGAAGATGCACAGGATGGAGATGCTTTCCATTCCCCAAGGCTTCTCTCGCTACCTGCTGTTGGGATTGGCGGCTATTACCGTCTATGTTTACATGAGAGGAGAATGGGAAGGTCTGAGCACAAACAAGCTTCTGCTGAAACTGATAAACGACAACACCCTCTCCTACATTCTCCCATTCCTCATCATATTCCTTCCGAACAAGAAATATGAGCGTGAGATTCTGAGAACGATATACAAATGTTCACTTTGGGTGATACCGCTTTGGATAGTGAACTGTTATCAGCTGGTTCAGGAAGACTATTACGGAGAGAATGTCGGTGTCTATCTGCCCCTCGTTTCCTTTGTCCTGTTCGGATTTCCCGAATATTTCGGCAAAAAGGAAAGACGGGTAATTCTTTTTCTTGGGCTATTCTATTTCCTGCTGATGTTGCTTAACGCCCGACGAAACATGGTGTTCTCCATGTCCATGTATTTTGGCATATTCTATTTCATGGCAAAGTTCAAGGACAACAGGAACTATGTATTGAATTTCATCTTGCTTGCCATCTATATAATGGTGATTCTTCTCTTCAGCAACATACTGACGCAAGATGTGTTCAACCGTCTTTACGACAGAATAGACGATGACTCAAGATCGCCTGTAGAGAAACTGTTCTTCCTTGACTATATGCATGCGCCACCAGAGGACTGGGCTTTCGGACGAGGACTTGACGGTGGTTATGCACAGTTTACAGTAGATGAAGAAACCGGCGAGGAAAGCGACACGCGCTTAGTCATCGAAACGGGTTATCTCAACATGCTCATGCATGGTGGCATTGTCTATATAGTCTGCGCATACGGATTGCTTATCATTGCAATATGGCGGTCATTCAGGGAGGATAGCAGGCATGGACTGTTCCGAGCCTTGATGATGTGCGCCTATCTGATAGACGGATATGCCTCGAACACGGTGAATCCTCTATCAGTTAAGTCCATCTTGTTCTGGCTGATGATTGGCCTTAGCCTGTCATATACGCCAAAGCGACCTGTCTATATTTACGAATGGCAAGACGAAAACGAAAACGAAGACGAAGACGAAAACGAAGACGAAGACGAGCAAGAAGAGAATGATTCTGCAGAGGAAGAGTCCGAGGAGGACAGACTGGAAAAAAACGATTCTGAGACAAATGAGCCTGAAAGATAAGATACAAAATATTTATAAATCAGAAAACAAGAGATCTGCTGAAGCAAAGAAGAACATCCTTCAGATGCTTTTCCTCAGAGGCGGAAACATTGTTATCGGACTATTGCTCGTTCCAATGACCTTGGGATATGTGGATAGCGATACATACGGTCTTTGGCTTGCCCTCAGTTCGATGATAGCTTGGTTTGCCTTTTTCGACATTGGGATAGGAAACGGCTTGCGCAACAGACTGGCAGAAGCCTTGGCAGTTGGCGATTATGGTCTTTGCAAGAAATACATTAGCACGACTTACGCCATACTGACATTGATCGTAGTTCCGTTGATGATAGTGCTTCTGGGCATAGCTCCATTGGTAGATTGGCAGTCATTGCTCAACATTCCGGCAGAAGCCTCGGAGGGTTTGCTGGCTTCCGTTTGCGTAATAATAGTCTATTTTGCTGTCAACTTTGTGCTACAGACCATAAACACCGTGATGCTTGCCGACCAAAAGCCAGCAAATGCCGCGTTGTGCATGTTTATCCAGCAGCTTGTTTCGCTTGCGCTGATATATGTCCTAACGGTAACGACCAAGGGATGTTTGCTCTACCTCTGCCTTGCATTCTGCTTTTCTCCATTGGTAGTTTGCGCCTTTTTCAACATCATCTTGTTTCGTACACACTACAAACATATAGCACCAAGCCTTGCCGACATAGACTTTTCAAAGGCAGGAGACCTAATGAAACTTGGCGTGCAGTTCTTCATCATCCAAGTGGCAGGTGTGATACAATACCAGATGATAAACTTCATCATCATCAGATACTATGGCGCTACGGAAGTGACTTCATACAACATCTGCTACAAATACTTCAGCGTACTGCCAATGGTTTGGGGCATTCTCACCACACCTATCTGGAGTGCCGTAACGGATGCGTTCGCAAAGCAGGAGTTCGCATGGATTGCAAACATGCAGAAGCGTTATGTTCAGGTGTTCTTCCTGTTCCTATTGGGAGCTGTACTCATGTTCGTCGCAGCCCCAATGGTTTACGATCTCTGGGTAGGCGATAAGGTTTTCATAGCAAGCCAACTGTCATTATGGGTCATGTTCTACTGCTTGACACAAATGTTTGGACAGATATTCGTTTGCGTCCTCAATGGAGCAGGACTTCTGAAGGTACAGATGTGGTCATGCATAGTAAGTCCTTTAGTATTCTTGGGAGTATGTGCAATGGGTATTTCGCTTGATTGGGGTATAATATCAGTGCTGATAGCAGCAATAGCCAGCAACTTCAATGGCATTCTCTTCGCTCCAATACAAAGCTACCTTCTGTTGAAATCAAAAAGACAATGAATATAATAACTCTCAACATAAAAGCATACTGTAGGATTTCGTACTATTGCCATAGGATAACCGATGCTCTTCTTCTGTGTTTTGTACGTGTCAAAGCACGCTTATTGGGCATAAAGTTAGGCAAGAACCTGCAATTATACGGAATGCCGTTCTTTCAGGTTTGGCCTCAAGGTTCGATTAGCATAGGCAACAACTGCGTATTACGTTCCAGCACCACATCAAACCTTATGGGACTTAACCATAAATGCATGCTTTCCGCAACGCCGGCATACGATGGAACAAAAGCCAAGCTCACCATAGGCGATAACGTTGGTATGAGCGGAGTTACGATATGGTGCTTCAAGTCCATAACCATTGGCAACGATGTGCGCATAGGAGCCAATACGCTTATCATGGACGGAGACGCTCATTTCGAAGACAAGCGCACCGCTCCACCGCAAGATGTTGTCATAGAAGATGATGCTTTCATTGGTGCAAACTGCGTGATAAAGAAAGGTGTTACCATCGGAAAAGGAGCTGTTGTAGGAATGAATAGCGTAGTGACAAAGGACATTCCTGCTGGTTGCGTTGCTGTCGGAGCGCCTGCTAAGGTAGTAAAATGAAAGTCCATATCATAACAAAGGTAGGATTCCCAAACGGCATGGCAGCCGTAAACAGGATAAAATGCTATGCCAAGGCTATTCTGTGCTCTGGCATGGAATGCGAAGTTGTGGTATTTACCCGAACTGAAGTCTATGGAAAGAAGCCTATAAACACAAAGGGGCGTGGAGTCTGTGAGAATATACCTTTCAGATACATCGGAGATACCCCGTTGAGAGGAAGGAACAAGCTGATTCGCTTCTTGAACGATATGAAGGATCGTAGAAACCTAATCGGTTATATCAAGCAGGAAGTGAAGAGCGGAGATGTGGTGCTAGCCTACTTGGACGACGACACCTATTATGTGGCAAACAAGATAATTCCAGCTGTTCATCAAGTGGGAGCAAAATATGTTCGTGAACTCTGTGAGCTTCCGTATGGAACAGATATAGAGAACATCAAGACGATTCGCGACCGCAAGCACTGCTTTGGCAAGGAGTTTCCGCTGCTTGACGGAGTAATTGCCATCAGCGATTCGCTTTCCGACATAGCAAGCCAACATGCTCCCCAAGCCAAATGCGTGAAAGTTCCAATACTTGTGGACTTTGACAAATACGCAATGGCAGACAAATCCGAAGAACAAGAAATTCCATATATCTTTCATTGTGGTACATTGTATCAGCAGAAAGACGGCTTCCTTGGCATGATAGAGGCTTTTGCTACGGCTATCCAGCAAAGCAACACGCCTCTTTATTTCTATTCCACAGGCAATGTTGAGGGCTCAAGGCATGAAACTGGGATAAAGGAGTTGATAAGCAAGTATCAGCTTCAAGATAAAGTGAGATTCCTGGGCTATCTCTCCAATGACGAAATCCGCGATTATCTCGGCAAGGCAGCGATGGTGGTAATCAACAAACTCCCTACTCAGCAGAACAAGTATTGCTTCTCGACAAAGTTGGGAGAATACATGGCTGCATCGAAACCTATCATAATCACAAATGTTGGGGAAGCCACAAACTGGCTGACAAACGGTCATGACGCCATCATTGTGCCGGCAGAAAAAACAGTCGTCTTGGCAGAAGAGATCAATAAGCTCATGTCTGATTCGGAAAAGAGAAAGGAACTGGGAAAGCATGCACAGGCTACATGCAAGGAGAAGTTCGATTATAGGGCATACGCTTTGAAACTGAAGGAGTTCTTCCATTCGATAAAATGAGAATAACATTCGTTTTGGACACATTCGCCGGAGGAGGAAAGGAGCGACGCTGTCTGCAACTCCTGCAAGGCTTGGTTAGTACGAAAATGTATGACATTCAAGTCATCATAGTCAATGATGGCATCGACTATCCTGAATTGTATGACATCTATGCGCAAATAATCGTCATCGACCGGAAGAATAAAGGCAAGAGCATCCTGCAGGTGTATCGTGAGATTCATAATCATCTCAAGGCTTTCCGTCCAGACATCTTGCAGGTTTGGGGACTATTCTCTGCCATGTTCACCACTATACTCAAGCCTTTTATAAAATGCAAGTATGTAGTTTCGTACGTTGCAGATGCTGACAAGCCCGCAGGAATGGTGGCATGTCTATCAAACTGGATGGGAAACCGAATGGCAGATCTCGTCATTGGCAATTCCAAAGCCGGCATAGACGCATACAACGCTCCTTCGGGAAAGAGTGTTGTCATATACAATGGTTTCAACGAAAGCAGATATTCCCGAAAGGTAAACAAGGAACAGAAAAGGCAAGAGCTTGGCATAGATACGAAATATATGGTGGCTATGGTTGCTTCTTTCTGGGAAAATAAGGACTATCCTACATATATCTCAGCGGCAAAGTCCATCCTTGAAATGAGGAATGACATCACCTTCCTGGCTGTCGGAAAAGGCGTTTTGCTTGAGAAGATAAAGGCAATGGTCAGCGAAGGCGAAAGCAAGTACATAAAGTTTACAGGATTTCGCAATGACGTGGATGAGATTCTGGCAGCAACAGATGTCTCTGTTCTCTGCTCAAACCATAACGAAGGTATCTCAAATACCATACTGGAATCCATGGCATGGGGAGTTCCTGTCTTGGCTACCGCTACTGGTGGCACTCCCGAGATTATTGAAAACGGGCAGAACGGAATACTATTGCCACAAAGCAATCCCGATCATCTTGCTAGTCAGCTGCACAATCTTTTGAATGACACAGATATGCGTTTGCAAATGGGCAAGAATGCAAAGCAGCTTGTAAAGGAGAAATTCTCACTGTCAAGAATGATAGGCGATTATATAAGGCAATATGACAAACTGATGGAAGTAAGAAGACAATCATGAAATCACTCGCTAAATTCATAATAAAACTGCATGCCGGAATACCATATCTTGTTGATCGCATTCTTGCTTGCTGCTACAAGAAGTGCATGAAGGAATGCGGAAAGAATGTTTATCTGAGGCCTTCATGCAGCAACATCAAAGGCCTTGAGAATCTTTCCGTAGGCGATGGTACATTGATTCCCAAAGGTAGTACAATATTTTGTACAGAAGCATCGCTTACCATAGGAAAGAAAGTGCTCTTCGGTCCTAATCCAACTATCATTACCGGCGATCACAGAACAGACGTCATTGGACAATACATATTGGACGTCACCGAAAAACTACCTGAGAATGATGCTCCTGTAACCATAGAGGATGATGTATGGTGCGGTGCCAATGTCACAATACTGAAGGGCGTGACCATAGGTCGAGGTTCCGTCATAGCTGCCGGAGCTGTGGTAAACAAGTCATTTCCACCTTATAGCATCATAGGTGGAGTTCCGGCAAAGCTCCTGAAAATGAGGTTCACTCCGGAGGAAATCGCTGAACATGAGTGCTTAATCTCAAAATATCCCCTAGGAGTTTTGGGGCATAACACCAAGGAATAATTATTTTTCTCCGGCAGTTTCAGCCTAAAAGTCATAGAGATATTTCCACCGAACTGAAATGAATTTTCTATTTTTCCCGTCTCCCATCACTCTAAAAATAGAACTCCTTGATAATAAGCTTGTTATATAAAAACAAACCTCTTTCACCCGTCACTCACCCATCACTCACCCATCACCTAACCGTCACCGAATGGGATCGGAAAGTGATGCATGAGTGACGGAGGAGTGACGGGTGATGGGTAAAATTGAAATTCATTCTGTTTCTGAAACTGTTATATGAAAGATAGTTGTAAGGTAATATTCATTGGCGATTCGCGCAAGATGAAAGGCGGAGTGTCAACGGTCATGAAGACACTTGAGACTTCTTCTTTCTGGAAAGAGCACGAATCCTATTGGCTACAGACACAGATAAACTCAAACATCGCAATGAAGTTGCTGTATCTGTTGCGTGGTTGCCTTGAAGCTATTTGGAAAGTTCCACAGTTTGATGTCGTTTATTTCCAAACAACTGCTGGCCCGGGAATGATGACATTGCTGCCAATATTCTTGTACAGCATACTGTGCCGAAAGAGAATCATCACCCAACTGCACATGGGCAACCAGATAAAGTCGTATGCAAAAGACCGGATGTTCCAGTTTTGGGCAAGGCATTCAAGCAAATTCGTTTTCCTTGGCAAGACGTGGATGGAGGAACTGAAAGACGATTTGCCTGCAACGACTCATACGGATTACCTATATAACCCAGTGCCCTTGCATTCCTGCCAAGACTCATACGAGAGATATTTCCTCTATGCCGCATATTTCAACCAGAACAAAGGCTGCGACGTATTCCTCAAAGCATTCCGAAAGGTAGTGGAAAAATTTCCTGACTGGAAATGCGTAATGTGCGGTGCTGGAGAGACGGAATGGGTGGAATCACTGGTTAAAGACTACAGTATAAGTGACAATGTGGTCATGCCGGGATGGGTTAGTGGCGAAGAAAAAGAGACTCTTTTCAAGAATGCCTTTGCCTACTGCATGACAAGCTATCAGGAAGGTCTGCCGATGAGTGTCCTGGAATCGCTCTCATACGGTGTTCCTGTCATTTCAACTCCAGTGGGTTGCCTGCCGGAGGTGCTTGAGGAAGGTAAGACTTCATTGTTTTTTGATTTCGGAAACAGTGAGGAACTCTCCAAAAAGATGATGCAACTTATAGAAGACAGCACCTTGCGACAGGAACTTTCACGGCAATCATATATGCTTGCAGAAGAGAAGTTCTCATTGGAGTCGGTAGTATCAAAGTTGGAAAGGATAATAGAGTTTTAGAATATTTGAACGATGAACAGCAATAATACATCAAGCAATCATAAAGTGGAGAAGAAAACAACCACATTGGAGAGTGGCGCATGGGCTTGGCTAATGAGAAAAGTATCTCGTGTGCTGGACATTACGGCGAAGTACTGGCCAGACAAGCTTTATCTCACGCTGCAGTATCGAGTGAATTTTGGTCGCTGGCTAAACTGGGAGAATCCGCAATCTTTCAACGAGAAACTTAATTGGGAGAAGTTGTACAATCACAATCCATTGTATAACATTCTTGCGGATAAGCACAAGGCAAAGGAGTATGTTGGAAGCATAATAGGCAAGGAGCATATTGTTCCTTCATACGGTGTGTGGAAAACATTTGACGAGATAGATTTCACGAAACTTCCCAAACAGTTCGTTCTTAAGACCTCTCACGATTCGTCAGGTGCAACCATCTGCAAGGACAAGGACAACTTTGACATCGAGTCTGCAAGAAATAGATTGGAACTAAGCCTTCAGCGTAATTGGTATTCGCATTTGCGCGAATGGGTGTACAAAGATATAGAACCGGTCATCCTTGCCGATAAGTTTCTTGATGACCATTCAGGATCAGAACTCCGCGACTACAAGTTCTGGTGCTTCAATGGCGAACCAAAGGTAATGTATCTGACAAACAAGGGGGAACATATTATAGAGAATTTCTATGATATGGACTTCAATCCTTTGCAAATAGACCATGGCTTCAAGAGACAAATGCCTGAATTTGACAAGCCGGAAGCCTTTGAAGAGATGAAAGCTTTGGCAACAAAGATTTCGAAAGACATTCCGTTTGTCAGGGTAGATTTCTTTTATGTTGATGGAGCTGTTTACTTTGGCGAATGTACTTTCTACGATTGGGGAGGCATGCGACCGTTCAAGGATTATGAAACAGACCTCATGCTCGGCAGTTGGATAGACCTTTCCAAGGTGAAGCGATAACATTCAAGCAGAAACAGGGAAAGTGAAGAATTACAAATTCACCATATTTACACCATGCTACAATGGCGAGAAAACTATCCAAAGAGTCTTTGATTCCGTGCTTGGACAGACGTATGACCATTGGGAATGGATAATCATCAATGATGGTTCTTCCGACCAATCGGAATCTGTCATCCAGGAATTGATGGCACAAGCCTCACAAGCACAACAGGAAAGGATAACGTTTCTATCGCAAGAGAACCTTGGAAAGCACCAAGCGTGGAACAAGGCTATGGCAATGGCGACTGGCGATTTCTTTGTTCCTGCCGATTGTGATGATAGTTTTGTTCCTGAAACATTGGAGTTCTATAACCAAAAGGCAAACGAAATAGCTGGTGATAGCTTCATGACTTCCATGTTCTCCGGCATAAACGTGTCCTGCTATGATCCGGAAACTGGCAATTACATCGGCACGAAATATCCAAAGGATGGATTTGTTTCCAATAATATAGAATTGGAATACAAACACCAGATTAGGGGTGAGCATTGGGGATGCATCAGCACTCATCTGCTGAGAGAGCGACCATTTCCAAAGGTGGATGGACATTTCTATGTAGAGAACTTCCTGTGGTATGACTTGGCACTCCGATATAATGTGGTGTGCTACAACAAGATGCTGCGAGCTTATTACTATGAACCAACAAGCCTGGTGAACAACAGCAAAGCCCGTTATGATGTTAATCGTGCAAAGATGTTCCTTGATTACAGGCTATGGATTATAAGTAATGCCGGCAGCAAGATATTCAGTTATAGCAAGAAAGGCTATTTCCTTTTATTCAAAGAACTGGTAAAGGATATTCTCAGGGTTATCTATTTGACATTCAGGAAGCATTAAACTTGTATATATAGACAATTTGCGTAGTCGTAAAAAACGTATTATTCATGAAAGTCTTATGGTTTGCAAATACTCCTTGCGGTGCTACGGAGAAGTTGACTGGTGAGAAAGTCACTGGTGGCGGCTGGCTTTATTCCTTGTCAGATGCATTGAAAGCAAATGCTGACATAGAACTTCACATAGCATTCTATTGGAAGGAGGATATGGCTTCATTCGTACATGAAGGCATAACATATCATCCAATCCTGAACAAGAGTCTATATGATCGCTACCATAGATATGTTTACAATTTGAAACTTTTGTTTGGAAAGTCGGAAGAAGATGATGCAATAGCAAAGCTTGACTCTGTGGTAACAGAAGTTAAACCTAACATTATTCATGTCCATGGTTCAGAGATGGACTTTGGATTGATTGCGGAACGCTACCCAGAGAAGACCGTACTCTCCATACAAGGCTTGATCTCTCCATATTTGGTGAAGCTGTTTTCCGGCTATCCACATCATGATATTGCGAAAACAGATACCATGAGACAGAAGCTCCTATTCAGTGGCATCGATGCAGACCTAAGGAGAATAAAGCTTCGTGCCAGGAACGAGCAAAGAATGTTCAAGAGCTTGCAGCATGTCATTGGTCGCACTGATTGGGACAAGTCTTGCTCTCTTGCATTGAATCCATCGCGAAAGTATTATGTAGTCAATGAGATTTTGCGTCCAGACTTCTTTTTGAAGGAATGGCTACCACATAAGAAAACAGACCATATACGTCTTGTAACTACTGTTAGCAACGGCTTTTACAAAGGTGTCGAAACCATATACAGAACAGCGGAAGTGTTAATGAATGCGGAAATACCGTTTGAATGGAACGTCATAGGTCTGTCACCATCAGACTATTTCGTGTCATTGACAGAAAGACTGGAAAAGAAACACCATCAAAACCTGAACATAAACTTGCTGGGAAGGAAAGATGCCAGCAGCATGATTGATACTCTGCTTGCAAGCGACCTATTTATTCAGGTTAGCCATATAGAAAATTCTCCCAATGCACTCTGTGAGGCCATGCTTCTTGGAATGCCTATCATAGCATCTTTTGCTGGCGGCACTCGCAGTATGCTAAGCAATGGCGAGGAAGGCGTGCTCGTTCAAGACGGCGATCCTTACGTATTGGCGGGAACAATAATGAGCATGAATACTGATTATGACAAGGTGATAGCAATGGCTATGAATGCCAGAAAACGAGCCCTGAAACGACATGATCCACAGAATGTGGTAGAAGAACTTTTGGAAGTCTATAATCATATTCTAACCAAATAGTAAGAATCACAGTTTCTCTTCTATAATATATGCTGAAAGTCCTCGTAAATGCATACGCATGTTGTCCGGGAATGGGCAGCGAACCGGGAATGGCTTGGAATTGGACAAGCCATTTGGCGAAGCATTGTAAGTTGCATATAATTACGGAAAGTGAGTTTCGGGACAAGATTGAAGCGGAACTTGCCATGGCTGTAGAGAAGGGAAATGGCTGCAATGTGAGCAGAGAACAAGCGGAACGCATGCACTTTCATTTCCTTCCTATCGGCAGGGATGAGGAGGAGAGCAGGAAAATACGCAAGCGTTGCTGGAACCAAGGCGACTGGCGCTTCTATTTCAGCTATGCAAAATGGCAGGAGAAGGCTCTGGAGATGGCGCGTCAGATAGTGGCAGAGCAAGGCAAATCATCGGGAAATGGCGGTATAGATGTGCTGCATCAGTTGAACATGATTGGCTTCCGTGAGCCTGGAAGACTGTATAAGCTCAGCGAAGAAACTGGAATTCCTCTCGTTTGGGGACCAACAAATGCAAAGGAAGGCTTTCCTACGGCATATCTGTCAGGCGCTCCGTTAAAGAGCAAACTGTTTATCTTACTGAAGAACTTCATCACTCGCCAACAGTTGTCTTGGGCAAAGCACGTGCGAAAAATGGCTTCCGCATCAAGATTCATAATAGCGGCAAGCACGGATTCCGGTGAAGGCATAAGGAAATACATGAAACGCGATTATGTTCTGCTAAATGAATCCGGCTGTGATGTAAAGGATATACCATGCGTTTCCAAGCCAGAGAAAACGACATTCGACCTGCTATGGGTAGGACGTTTCATCTTCACCAAGCAGTTGGAAATGGCTTTGAAGGTCGTAAAAGAACAGAACGACAAGGATGTTCGACTTCATGTTGTAGGCGGTTCGGCTGAGGAAGAGGCTCCATATAAGAATATTGCTGACGCTTTGGGCATAACGAGAAATGTGGTTTGGCATCAGAAGGTTAGCCATGATGATGTGCAACTGTTGATGCAGCAAAGCGATCTTTTCTTCTTTACGAGCATTGCTGAGGGCACTCCTCATGTCATTCTTGAGGCGTTCAGCAATAAGTTGCCAGTGCTTTGCTTCAATACTTGCGGCCATGGCGATTGCGTGAACGATAAGGTTGGCATAAAAATTCCGCTGACAAATCCACAACAAAGCATTATTGATTTTGCAGAAAAGATCTCATTCCTGAAAACAAACCCAGAACTTCTTTCTATCATGGCGGACAACTGCTTAGCTCGTCAGAAGGAACTCTGCTGGGACAAAAAGGCGGAACAGATGGTGGAATTATACGAAAAGGCCGTTGCGAACAAATAATGGAGGATAGTGTAGTAAAGGAACAACTGCTTTTATTATCAAAACAATAACATGATTATGAATTTTCATAGAATAATAGTTACAATCGCATACATTGTCCTTGCGCTATCTGCCTCGGCACAAGCTGTTGTGGAGATAGAGATGCAAGGAACGGCTACGGATGGCACAACTCCTCTTTGGTTGAATGCCAACAAATACGGCGTGTCATCGCTGGAAAGCAATAGCCTTTTGCGCGTTTCTGCAATAGAGGACTGTGAGAAAAAGGACAGTTCTGCGTTCAACTATGGTTACGGTGCCGATGTTGTTCTTGCAGACGGCATGAGCAGCGTGTTGTTCTTGCAGCAGGCATACGTGGAAGGTCGTTGGCATTACGGCAAGCTTACCATTGGTGCAAAGGAGGAGCCTATGGAACTGAAAAACCAGAAACTCAGTTCCGGTTCACAGACTTTCGGTATCAATGCGCATCCTATACCGCAAGTTCGCTTGGCACTTGATGACTATTGGAATATCCCTGGCACCAGGAAATGGCTTGGAATAAAGGGACACATTGCATACGGAATGAAGACTGACACCGGATGGCAGAAGGATTTCACGAACATGGAAAGTCGCTATTGCACCAACACTCTGTACCATAGCAAGGCGGGGTATCTGAGAATAGGCAAGGAGAACTCAAACTCGCCAGTCGCTGTTACCCTCGGCCTTGAGATGGGAACACAGTTTGGCGGTGAGACACACACGAAAAACCAAGCAGATGAAGTATTCTATCATCGCAACAACCTCAGTGCTTTCTGGCATGCACTTATGCCTGGAGGAGCAGATGTTACAGAGAATGGCACAAGCAATGCAGAGGGCGACATCCTTGGTTCATGGGTGGCGAGAGTTGACTACAACGCCAAAGACTGGACGTTGAGCCTTTATGCCGACAAGTTCTTCGAGGATCATTCCTCCATGCTCATGATTGATTACGACGGCTACGGCTCAGGCGAGAACAAGTATGTGAAGGAAAAGACGAAGTTTCATCTCTACGAATTCAAGGACATAATGCTCGGCATGGAATGGAAAAGCAAGAATCATGGCTGGCTTGACAATGTGGTGTTTGAGTATCTTTACACCAAATATCAAAGCGGTACAGTATTCCATGACCACACTTCAAACCTGCCAGAACACTACTGTGGCAAGGATGATTACTACAATTCCTTCAACTTCACGCCTTGGCAGCATTGGGGACAACTGATGGGCAATCCTCTTTATCTCTCTCCTATATATAATAATGATGGGGATTTGTCGGTCAAGAACAATCGTTTCGTGGCGTATCATCTTGGATTCAGTGGCAGTCCATCTAAGTTCTTTGAGTATCGTATGCTTGCTTCTTATCAGGATGGTATGGGCACATACGACAATCCTTACCCTGCTTACCGCAAGTCTTTCAACTTCCTCGCCGAGGCTACTTGCCGCTTTGGCCGCAACAACGGCGACTGGCGACTGACCGCAGCCATAGCCTTCGACCGCGGAAACATTCACGGAAACAATGCAGGCGCACAATTCACGCTGGGGAAAAGACTGTAGGCATTTACAATTTACAATTTCTTCGATGCTTCGAGATATCGAACTATCGAATAATCGAGCATTCGAATAATCGAAAAAATCGCCAAATAAACAAATCGCCAAATCAACAAATGAAACATCTTTTCTATTTGTCATTCGCAGCAATCATGTACTCATGCGACGTTATTGAGCCTTCTAACAATGGTGGATTGTCAGGCAGATGGCACTTGATGAGCGTTGACACATTGGCTACCGAAGGCACAAAAGACTGCTCTGCGGAAGCCTTGTACTGGGACATAGAGGGAAAGCTGCTATATGTGAACCGTCATTTCACGCGTATAACATACAAAGACAAGGTGCTTTATACTGAAGGATTGTTTTCTGAAGACTTCGGAAACGATGATCCTGCGGTCGAAGATATTACCCCTTTGCAACCATACGGCATAAACACTCTCAATGAATCGTTCGAAATAGAGCAAAATAGCGGTGGCAGACTTGTACTGAAATCACAGATGCTGCGACTGTTCTTCAGAAAATTCTAACTTCACTCATGCCTTACAACCTAAACGACAAGCCCCTTGTGCGCTCTATGGCGGAACTTGCAGCCATACCGGAAGGCAAGATTCTCATAAACACCATCAACCAGCATTCGTTCAATGTTGCGCAGACAGACCAGCTGTTTGCTGATGCCTTGCGTAGTGGCGACTATCTCATTCCCGACGGCATGAGCATCGTTAAGGCAGCAAAATGGTTGAAGATAGATACCATACCAACGGAACGAATTGCCGGCAGAGACCTCTTCCGCTTTGAGATGGGAAGGCTTGCATTAAGAAAGAGGGTTATGTTCATGGGTTCTTCCGAGAGTGTCCTTGCGTTGATAAAGGAACGTGCGGCCGTGGAATACCCAAATCTTGAGGTCATTACCTATAGTCCACCCTTCAAGGAAACCTTCTCTGATGAAGACAACCGCGCTATGGTAGATGCAATAAACGCAGCCAATCCTGATCTTCTTTGGATAGGAATGACCGCTCCGAAACAGGAGAAATGGGCGTATGAGCATTGGGAGGAACTCAATATCCACTGCCATTGCGGTACGATAGGCGCGGTGTTTGACTTCTTTGCAAAGCCACAGTCGGACGTTCCCCTATGGTGGCAAAAGCATGGTCTTGAATGGCTCTACCGCTTGAAGTCGGAGCCGAGGCGACTGTTCTCTCGTTATGTCATTGGCATTCCGAAGTTCTTTTGGTATATATTGCATTCTAAATAATGGACTCTTTCTACCATCTTCTACGCATATCCTTGGGCATAAGCCCAGCAGATGGTTTTCCGCAGCTCACAGATGAGCAGTGGGAGACGCTGAATGCTGCCGCCATCAGACACACAGTCATTGGAATTACGTGGGGCGGCATAGAGAAATTGCCTTTGGAGAAGCAACCGCCGCGAAGGCTGAAACTACAGTGGCTTGCCGATACCAACGAACTTAAGAAGCGCAACGAATGGATGAACAAGGCTTGCCAAGCCGTTGTCAGGAAACTGAACAAGGTGGGTTTGCACAGCGCAATACTCAAAGGCCAGGCGATAGCGCCACTCTACCCTACCCCGGAATACCGTATGCCAGGCGATATTGATGCCTTGGTCAGCCTATGTCCACCCGTGACGGACAACGGAACGGAATTCGTTCAAAGTCCTGACATAGACAAGACTGTCAAGGAGATTGTACGCAGAGTGAAGTCCATAGGCTCCGGAAATGTGGCAAAGGTCGTTTACCATCACATAGAATGGCATTTCTCCGACGTGATCATAGAGGTTCATCTGCGCCCAATGCAGTTCAATCATCCGTGGACGAACATGCGTTTTCAGCAGTGGGCAAAGCGTTTCCGCATGGATGCTGACAGCACTCTGCCAACACCTGACGCGCAATTCAACATCATCTTCATGCTTGCCCATCTGTATCATCATCTCCTTTTTGAGGGCGTCGGACTCAGGCAGGTATGCGATTATGTGGTGTTGCTGCAGGCTGTTGCTGCCAAATGGCAGTCGGAGGAAGATAGGGCTGAGGCGCAAAAGCGGATAAACAAGATTCTGGAAGAACTCAAAATGAAACGCTTTGCCGCAGGACTCTCATGGATAATGCATTCATTGTTTGAGCTTCCTGCGGAACATCTTATAGCCAAACCTGACGAGAAAGTCGGTCGGTTCATAATGAAAGAGATAGAGAAAGCCGGCAACTTCGGCAAGTATGACGACAGGATAAAGCATGAGCGCCTGTCGTCTGTAGCAGGAAAGTTCTGGGAACGCACGAAGCATCGTATGCGTTTCCTTCGCTATTTCCCTTCGGAAATACTTTGGGACATTCCTTTCCGCCTATGGCATTCGCTCTGGCGCCTGCGTTTCGGATAGTTTTTTAGGCGACCTATACGCCATTTTTTCGCATGTCTTTTGGAAACGACGCCCCTTGGCGTCGTTAGGAAACGCAAGAGATTAGAGCCTAATTGCAGTCATTTCCTGACACTATCTCATAGAGTTACAAAAAAGTTTGTATACAAACTTACATCAGTTTTGTATACAAACTCGGTCTGTGTTTGTATACAAACTTTTTTTGGAAGTCCCACGAAAACGGATTGAAGCTCCCGAAGAAACGGTCTGAAACTCCCACGGAAACATAAAAAACTCCCACAAGTTCGTAAGCTTTGAACTTGTGGGAGTTTTTTTGTTGCGTAGGGATTCTCGCCTTATTACTGCTTTACCTTGTACATCTCGGCAGCTGCAAGTAGTACACAGCCAGTGCCATAGTCTTCGAAATCCGGGTGAGAATCGTATGTCGTAGGCTGACCGTCCTTTGGTTCCTTGCCGGTGCCCTGTACGAAACCTATGTAACCGTTCTTGTGAATTGCGTCCTTGACGATTGCATTCCACGCCTTCTCTATCATTGGATAGTATTCTGCGCGAGGGAGAATGCCCTGACGGATGCCTGAGCCAATGCCATATATGAAGAGCGCTGTGCCTGATGTCTCCTTGCCGCCGAAGTTGTTTGGGTCGTGGAGAGAGCAGTTCCAGAAGCCGTCTTCACGCTGACAAGCCTTGAGAGCCTTCGCCATTGTCTGAAGATCCTTCGCGTAATCCTTGTAGTGAGCGTCAGTCTTTGGCAGGTCTTCAAGCACGCGGACAAGGGCAGCTATCACCCAACCGTTGCCACGACTCCAGTAGCAGTTCTTTCCGTTAGGTTCCTTGTAGTCGCCATCGAAGTCGGCATCGCGCCACCAAAGTCCTTCCTTCTCGTTGAACATGCCCTTCTCGCCGAGAGTGTTGCGAGTGAAAGAGTAGAGATCCCACGCCTTGTCAAGATACTTCTGCTGCTTTGTAACGTCGTAAAGCTTTGAGTAGATAGGCATTGCCATCTGTATTGCGTCTATCCACCACCAGTCTTCCGCGCCAGGATAAGCGCACATCATGTTGAGGTTCGTGATGGCACCCTGGATCATCTTTGGGTCGCCGCTGTAACGATACATGTCGATGTATGTCTGAAGACAGCACTGGTCATCGGCATGATGAGTAGTGTTGCCATTGCGAGGCTGCCACTTGTGGTATTCGCCCCACTTGTAGGCATAGTCCCAATACTCCTGCTTTGGATAGATCTCATAGAGAGCCATGAGTCCTTCGTAATAGACGGCACGGGTCCAAAGGCTGCTCGGACGCATACGCTTCACGAAAGTCGGCAGCGTAGGGTCTGGGTTCTGCTTCATGAAATACTGGTTTACGAGAACTGCTACATCACGGATGTCAGCGTTCTTCTGGCCATGCTTCTCCTGCGCGTTGGCAGTGAGAGCGAGGAATAGGATGGTTAGGGTTAGAAGAAGTTTATTCATAATGTTATTTTCGATGTTTCGATGTTTCGATGTTTCAATGTTTCGGTAATTCGATGTTTAGATGTTTCGGTGATGACTACAATTTGCTTTCGCCTTCAACGTATTCGTGAAGAACCATGTGTTCGCCATCAAACTCTGCATAGGTGAATTGCCAAATCCAGTCGCCAAGGAGTATCAAGCGTGGTGAGATTGTGTCGTGCTCCTGATGGTCGGTAATCTTGTGCTTGCTAATGCTGTAGTCTATAGCCACATGTCGATGACCGAACACATAATAGTCGATGTTTGGATGAGTCTTTGAATAGTCTATGGCAAACTGAAGCTGCGGCTCATTACCATCACCACCAAGGAACGGATCTTCCTTGCCGTCAGGACGCTTCATGCGGCTATGCTTTGCCCACGACTGCCCGAGCCAAACTTGCAGGTCGGGGTGCAACAAGGCGAAGAGTCGTTGGCAGATATAGTTATGGAAAACCCAGCGTATAATGCTGAATCCCAAGGATTTCTTCCCCACTCCATCGCCATGACCGACGAAGAAAAGCTTGCCGTTTATCTCAATGGTTTCCTCCTGTTTATGGAGTATCACACCACATTCCTTCTCTAAATAGCCGTACATCCAGATGTCATGGTTGCCAATGAAGTAATGCACCTCCACGCCGGCATCTGTCAGCTCTGATATTTTTCCGAGGAAGCGCGTATATCCTTGCGGAGCAACATACTTGTTTTCCACCCAGAAATCGAACATATCGCCCAACAGATAGATAGCTCCAGCCTTGTCCTTTATCCCATCAAGGAAACGCACAAGGCGTCGCTCCTGAGTGCGCTGATGTGGCTCTGCCCAGGATCCAAGATGTGCATCGGAGAGGAAATATACGGTGTTCATTATTGGTTCAATTTTCTTGAGCGAAAATTGAGGGTAAAGCCTTTAGCTTTTAGCCTTTAGCCTCGCTGCTCGCTGCGAACTTTAGTCAAACCCCAGCTCTACGCGAGCTTCTTCTGTCATCATCGACTTGTCCCATTCCGGTTCAAAGACGAGGTTCACCTTTGCTGAAGCAAGACCAGTGAGGTTTTCTACCTTCTGGCGCACATCCTCAAGGATGAAATCGGCAGCAGGGCATGAAGGGGCAGTGAAGGTCATGTCGATTTCCGCGTTGGCATCGTCATCTATCTCTATGCGATAGATGAGTCCGAGGTCGTATATGTTGACAGGAATCTCCGGGTCATAGACGGTTTGGAGCACCTCTACGATACGTTCCTGCAGTCTTATTTTCTCTTCTTGTGTCATATTGGTTCTATTTTCTGGCGAAAATTGAGGGTAATGGGTAATGGCTGATGGGTAATGGCACCTTGAGGATGGTAGCCATTAGCCATTAGCCATTAGCCATTAGCCTCGCAGCTCGCTGCGAATAATTCAGTGCAAAATTACTATTATTTGGCGAATTACCAAACAAATCTCACCTAATTTATGCTATTGGCGCAAAGATAATGGAGGTAAATACAATTTTTCGGGCTTTTTTGAGTTATAATATAAAAGGTTATGGGGTTAAAGGGTTAAAAGGTTAAAGATCTCAAACCGCCAAACCGTATAACCGCCCAACCATAAATTCGATAGCTCAACACTTTGTCAGCACAATATAAGAACATACTAAAATATGTAGGGCTCTTTGGCGGATTGCAGAGCATGAACCTACTCATGGGCGTTGTACGCAGCAAGATCACTGCTGTGCTTCTCGGACCTATGGGTATAGGTTTCAGTTCGCTGCTGAACACGGTGGTGAGCTTCCTCAGCAACACGACAAACTTCGGCGTCAGTTTCTCGGCGGTAAAGTCCATCTCGGAATACGACGAGGAGGACACAGAAGGCAGGTTCCGCTCCATTGCCGTCGTCAGGACTTGGTCGCTTATAGCCGCTGTTCTCGGCTTTTGTGTCACGATAATCGCCGCTCCTATCATCAACTGCTTCACGTTTTCATGGGGCGACCACACACTCCACTACCTTTTCCTTTCGCCTGTCGTCGCACTCCTCGCCATAACAGGCGGTGAGACTGCCATTCTGCGTGCCATGAGAAGGATGAAGAGCCTCGCCATAGTGCAGTTTCTTACCATCCTCCTGTCCATATTCATCGCCGTACCAATCTACTATTATTGGGGCGTGCGAGGCATTATTCCCGTCCTTCTCTTGGGAACAACGGCTGCCTGCATCATAACAATCTACTTCTCTTTCCGTTACTATCCTTACCGCTTGAAGCACATTCGTGCCTACATAAAGGAAGGTTCACCAATGGTGAAGCTCGGACTTTCGTTCATCATGGCAGGCATTGTGGCAAGCGGTGTGGAGATGTATATACGTGCTTTCCTCAACCGTCAGGGCGATCTTGACATGGTTGGTCTGTACTACGCGGCTTTCACGATGGCAATTACCTACCCGAGCACGCTGTTGAACTCACTGGAAAACGACTATTTCTCTCGCCTTTCTGCCGTGAATACTGACAACGCCAAGTTGCGTTCCACGGTGAATGCCCAAATAGAAGTGCTACTGATGGTAATGTTCCCAGTCATTGCCATCCTGCTTGTTGCACTGCCTATAGCCGTCCCTCTGCTGTTCTCATCAAAGTTCATTGATGCAATCCCTATGGCTCAGGCTACACTCCTCGCCATGTTCATACGTACGGTCACCATGCCTATCGAGTATATCCTGCTGGCTAAGGGCGAGGCAAAGAAGTACAGCATCATGGAAACCTTGTGGGGAGTGCTCACTGCCGTATTCCTCACCATAGGCTATTACAATGGGGAGTTGCTCGGCATGGGCTTTGGTTGGGTGGCAGAATACGTAGCGGAGCTCATCATCGTGCTCATCGTCTTCCACCATTTGTGGAAGTTCAAGCTATCGAAAAAAGCAGCAATGCTCTTTTTTGTCGAGGCATTACTGCTTGTTGGGATATATTATCTTTGTTAATAAACAAAGAGTGAATTCAGAAGCATCAGCTTATAGAGGTTGAAGCAGAACGCCGTTGGGTGCTTTCCCAACAGGTTCTTTTTCAACATTCCGCCCATCATCTTATATAATACGTTAAGCAAACCGGACATCCCGAATTGCTTTACCTTTCTTTCCACACATAGCAGGTTGGAATAATCGCCTATCAGCTCTCGAAACTCAAACTGCATACGCACAGCCTCCTCGGTCTTACGAAGGAACTCCGCATTGGTTTCATAGACCCCGAAGGTCACAGGATTGTCAATATGGTACATCGGAATGCCAGCCTCCTTCAGTTCCTTGCCAAGCAATACATCCTCAAAGCCATACTGCTTCATCTCCTCATTGAACGGAATGCGCAGCATCGTCGTGCGACTGATGAGGAAGTTGCATGTGTTGAAACTGCGGTAAGGATTTGCCCTGCGCGCCTCCACCTTGCCATTCTTTTCCCAGGCATGCTCATATCTGTAGCGAAGGTTCGACATGTCTGTATCGCCATTGAGCACTCTTCCTCCGTATGCCACGCACTCTGTGTCGGTGGTCTTGAAGAAGAACTCCGCATATTTACGCATGAAGTCATTGCTGTCTATTGAGTTTCCGCTATCAATAAACAGCAACCAATCGCCCGTTGCCCACTCCGCAAGAAGATTGCGGATGGCAGCGCGCCCCACGTTTCTCGTGCCCCACTCCACTCTGCATCCACTCAGCTTTTCTATCTTTGCATTCTCTTCCCTCACCTTTTCATCGGTACTGCCATCGTCGCCAACGATTATTTCCCATTCGATGTTGAGAGGAAGCAACTGATTGCGCAGAGTCTTCACAAGGGCATAACAAGGGTCATTGTAAGTAGGTATCAGTATTGAAAAAGTCATATTTATCCGGCTGCAAAGTTAAAGAATTATCCAAGAAAACGCATATTCATCTTGACATATTTAATATAATAAAAAGATTTTTTGCGATTTTTCAGTAATTTACATCAAGTTTTTCCCTACTTTTTATATATTTGCACACTTTTATCCTTATATGAAATCCTATTTAGATTCGTAATGCAAAAACTGATCCTACTGTTTATAACCGCCTTATTATCAACGACTGCAAACGCTCAGCTGCTGATAAACGAGGTGATGCAGTCAAACATCGACTGCATTATAACAGACGACCTGAACGATACTCCTGACTCATGGGTGGAACTATACAATGCTGGCACATCGTTTGTCAACACGAGTTCCTACAGTCTCGGCCTGACAGACAATCCGAACGAGGCATACAAACTCCCATCCGTTAGTCTTCCTCCAAAGGCGTACTTCCTCGTTTATTGCGACAAGGTGGGCAAAGGAATGCATACGGATTTTCGCCTCGATAGCGGAAAGGGTGGAAGCATCTACCTGTTCAGCGGACAGAAAGTGGCTGACTCTTACGTTGAAATGAAGAAGCAGCCTGCGCCAAATATCTCGTACGGTCGTGAGGAAGATGGCGGCAGCAAGATGGGCTACATGCTAAAGCCTACTCCAAGCGCAGCAAACAAGGGTGGTGTAGTTGACAACAAGAAGATACTCGGCGAACCAGTGTTCAGCATGGAAGGACAAGTGTTCACTTCCGGAAGCAGCGTCAGCATAGAACTCTCCATGCCAGAGGGCACACCGGAAGGGGCGGTTATACGCTACACAAGGGACGGCAGCGAGCCTACTGAGAGCAGCACACTATATAGTGGGGGGAAGATTCGCATTACAGCTTCTTCTTCCATCCGAGCAAAGCTCTTCTGCGACGGCTATCTATCGCCTCGCTCTACTACACAATCGTACATCTTCCACAATCGTGAAATGACCGTTCCTGTTGTTTCCATTACTACGAACAACAAGTATCTGTATGACGACAAGATAGGTATCTACGTTAGTGGTTCATACAAGCAGAACGAGAACAACTACAGCAATGACTGGCGCCGACCAATGAACATCGAATACTTCGACGCTTCTGGGCAACCTGCTGCCATCAACCAGCTCTGCGAGGCTCGCGTTCAGGGTGGACAGTCAAGGAATTGGACTATAAAGTCGCTCGCCGTATATGCCAACAAGCGTTTCGGTGAGAAGCGTTTCAACTATGAGTTCTTCCCAACGGAGAAGCCGGGCATCAATGAGTTCAAGAGCTTCATTCTCCGCAACTCGGGCAATGACTGCGACTATCTGTACTTCCGCGATGCGGCTATCCAGCACAATGCCGGCACAAACTGCGACATCGACTGGCAGGGATGGCAGCCTACAGCGGTTTACATCAATGGCACATACCTCGGCATGCTCAACATTCGCGAGCGTTCCAATGACGACAATATCTACTCAAACTATGGCGGTCTTGAGGATGTTGACATGATAGAGAACTACTACAGCCTCAAGACTGGTACGATGGATGAGTTCAACAAGTTCAAGGACTTCTACACTGCCTCTGCCAATACAGAGAACACCAACATGGACAATTACTACCAGTATCTGGACATTGATGAATACATCAACGTCATGGTGGTGAACACTTTCCAGAACAACCTTGACTTTCCGGGCAACAACATCGCATGGTGGCGACCAAGAACGGAGGAAGGCAGATGGCGCATCATAATGAAAGACACCGACTTCGGACTCGGACTGTACGGTCGCAGCTCTGAATACAAGTACATAGACTGGCTCTACAACCACGACTACGATCGTGACAACCAGTGGGCTAACGACTATGAGCACACGCGTCTCTTCCGCCGTCTCATGACTGACGAGCGCTTCAAGAGCCGCTTCATCGACCGCATGACGGTGTTCATGGGCACATTCATGAACGGGCAAGGTCTTGGGGAAGTCATCGACAGCATGTATGATGTCATAAAGACGGAATATCCGTACCACAGAAAGCCTATCAACCAGTGGTGGCCAAACCACAAGGAGGAAGTAAACAATGCAAAGAACTGGGCGGTGAAGCGCACAAACTTCATGTGGACTTACCTGAAGGATTACTTCAAGCTCAACGCGACAAAGCCTCTTAATGTGAATACGGAAGACAAGAACGCATTGGACGGTTTCCGTCTTATCATCAACGACACTCCAGTGAAGCAAGGCTTCTATTCAGACAAGTTCTGGGCTGGGCGAGAGGTCAGGGTCTCTGCTGAAAGCATTGACGGCTCGAAGACGGTAGCAGGATGGAAGGTCATGACCACTGCGTCCGGCAAGACAACCACACAAGGCTCCAACGGCAATTCCTGCACATTCACCATGCCAACGAACGCAACGAATGTTGTTGTGACTCCAATAGTAACTGCTACCGGCATCGAAAGCGTAGAGTCAGACTCAATGCCAGAGTCAATGTCAATGTCCGACGGCATCTACACAATGGACGGCAAGAAGGTTGCTGCACCTACAACACCTGGCATCTATGTCATAAAGAAGGGCAACAGCATCAGGAAGATCGTCAAGAATTAAGGTTCGGTCTTTCGACCGAGCAAAGCGAAATTTGAAAACTTTAGAATTAACTTAATATTAATCCCTAAAAAACTTAAACAACTATGCGAGTAATTATTAACAAGAATTACGAAGAAATGTCTCGCTGGGCAGCAAACTATGTTGCAAGCAAGATCCTCGAGGCAAATCCAACACCTGAGAAGCCTTTCGTTCTCGGTTGCCCTACAGGATCTTCTCCACTCGGTCTCTACAAGCAGCTTATCAAGCTTTACGAGGCTGGTGTCATCTCTTTCCAGAATGTCATCACATTCAACATGGACGAATATGTGAACCTTCCAGAAGAACACCCTGAAAGCTATCACTCTTTCATGTGGACAAACTTCTTCTCTCATATTGATATCAAGAAGGAAAACGTGCATATCCTCAACGGTAACGCTCCTGACCTCAAGAAGGAATGCGAAGACTACGAGAAGGCTATCGAGGCTGCTGGCGGCATCGACCTCTTCATGGGCGGTATCGGTCCTGACGGTCACATCGCTTTCAACGAGCCAGGCTCTTCACTTGCTTCAAAGACTCGCGTAAAGACTCTTACTACAAACACTATCCAGGCTAATTGCCGCTTCTTCGACAACAACGTAGATCTCGTTCCAAAGCAGGCTCTCACTGTAGGTGTAGGCACTGTAATGGCTGCTCGCGAGGTGCTCATCGTTGTTAACGGTCCTGCCAAGAGCCGCGCTCTCCACCACATCATCGACGATGGTATCAACCACATGTGGACTTGCTCTGCTCTCCAGATGCACCCACACGGAAACATCATCTGTGACGAAGAGGCTTGCGTTGACCTCAAGGTTTCTACTTACCAGTACTTCAAGGACAAGCAGCAGCTTGAAGGCATCGTAGAGGAATACCTCAACAAGTACTAATTTGTAAAAGAAAAGGCGGGAGCCTATAAATCCAAACTTAAACAACCAACCCCGGGAGGCAAACCGCTAATACAAAGGCGTTGCCTCCCATTTTTCTACCCTTTCATACCATAACCCATGATGATAATTATTGGAAACCCCACAAATCCAAGATGACTTCAAGCGCATACCTGAGTATTTTAGGATAGGTTTTGAAGGGGTAAGGATAAGAGACTCAGTCAAAAAGATCGTCCATGGTAATAGTATGCTGAATGATATTGCTATGCATATTCCGCAGCAAACCGTATGTCGTGACCAAAACAGGAAAGATGGTTTCCTTGCAACCAGTTGTTCTTTGATATACGGAGATCTTGTTTCGGATGTTAGCCTCTTCTGCCTTGTCAATAACATGGTCGGCTATGCAGAACTTCATTTCGCACAGGTTGACGATATTGTCGGCACGTCTTACCACAAGGTCTATCTGTGCCCCCATTTCATCATCATTACCCTCCTTGCGCCACGAAAACTCTTCCGTATGAACAGATGGTATCCCTAATGCTCGCTTGATTTGTGGGATATGATTCCAGCAGAGCGTTTCAAAAGCAAAAGCATACCATGCGATCATTGCTTTTCTGCCAAAACGATTGTTCCAGTCCTTGCTGTCTGGTTCTTTCCTCTTTCCAAGGACTGTTAGTTGATAGAGTGTAAAGAAATCCATGAGTCGATAACGCTCTTCCTTTGAAGGTTTCCCATAATATGTGTATTGGCTTATGAATTCACTCTCTGCCAATGCCTTCAAGGTCTTGGTCAGTCCCCCACCGTACGGAATACCAGTAGCTTCAGCAATTTCCTTTCTTGTGTATCCCGTCTTTCGCTTGCTCAAGAAGCGAATGATTTTCATGCAATCTGCATGATTCGTAAAAAGTGAAACGAAGAGTTGCTCCAGTTCATTGCGCAGCTTGCCATTCTTCTCGGCAAAAAGATAATCTGCCAATTGCTCAACGCTCTTACCTTTCTGCACATACGACAAATAATAAGGGATGCCACCAAGCATCATGTATAGTTGTATTTGGGCATAACGGTTCAATGCGATGCCTCTGTCTTCATAGAACAACTCAGCTTCATGCAGCGTAAAAGGATGCAGCTTCATTTCCCTGGTAGTCCGATCATATAGTCCTCCCTTATTGTGAAGCAACCTGTCGGAAATCCATGCGGTAGCGGAGCCGCACACAATAAGCATAAGCTGTGTCACGCCAGCACCCCATCCGTTCCAGAAATGCTCCAGTGCCGAAACGAACATGGAACGCGGAGTGTCCATCCATGGCAATTCATCAATGAAAACCACTTGGCGTTTCTTTGGATTTCTCTCAATCTCTTTGATTAGGAAATCTTTCAGGTAGTCAAAAGCAGCTATCCAATCTTTCAATGCTCCTTGTATGCTTACACCATAATGTCTGAGTGACGAGGCAAAATTATGAAGTTGACTAGTCATCATATTGGTCTCGTCCGTATCTTGTGGGGAGAGTCCAGTATGGTAAAACGCAAAGTCTTCGGCAAACATTTCCCTAATCAAGAAAGTCTTGCCGACGCGTCGTCTGCCATAAACAACAACAAACTCAGGAACTCCAGACTCATAGATATCCTTCAACTCCTGCTTCTCCGATGTCCTTCCAATAATCTTTTGCATGATATTTTGTTCTTTTTTCAGCCACAAAAGTATAAAAATAAAACGATTTGGCAAAATAAGAACTTCTTATTTTGCCAAATCTACACGAAATTCATACGATTTGGCAGAATAACAGCCTCCTATTTTGCCAAATCCACATAAAACTCATACGATTTGGCAGAATAAAACATCAGGGACGACTCCACAAACTTCTCATCTTGTGGAATCACCCCTGATGTCTTATGGTTACTGACGGCGGCATTTCTTCAAGCTGTTGCTGCAAATCCTCTGTTCTTTAAATTTGGCGATTTTATTGAACAGGATAGCAACTATATGCCAATCTTGTAATAGGGATTGTCCCTTAATCGGCGGTAAAGTTAGTAATAAACTTTGAGATACAGCCCCTCTTTGTTGTATTTTCTTCAATTATAAGGGGGAAAAGGGTGTTTCAGACGGAAAATTTTGTAAATTTGCAGCCGATTACAATTCATAAAACTTGGGAATATTATGATAAAGAACTTGATATTCGACTTCGGCGGCGTGCTCGTAAACCTTGACAAGGACATCTGCGTCGGTGAATTCAAAAAGATTAATGCTGAGGAAGTTGGCCATTACGTTGACTTCTGCATACAGGAAGACCTCTTCCACGAGCTTGAAATTGGCAACATTACTGTGCCACAGTTTTGCGAGGAGGTAAGGAAAAAGGCACCGAACTGCACTGGCACTGACCAGCAGATCTGCGACGCTTGGGCTTCGCTTCTTACTGATGTGCCTGTACATCGCCTTGCAGCCCTCCTTGAACTGAAGAAGGACTACCGCCTCTTCCTGCTCTCAAACACCAACGAAATACATTGGGAGATGGCTGAAGACATGTTCTTCTGTCAAGTGGAAGGACTCGGATTGGACGACTATTTCGAGAAGTCGTACCTCTCTTGCCGTCTCGGAATGATAAAGCCATCGCCGGAAATCTTCGAGCTTGTGCTGAAGGAAAACGGACTCAATCCAGAGGAAACCGTCTTCATCGACGATTCACCGAAGAACTGTGCCGCAGCTGAAAGCGTAGGAATAAAAGCTTTCCACTCACCAACAGGAGAGGACTGGATCAAGCATTTCCTCAAGGATTAATATTTGCATATTTGACAATAATCAAAGAATCGTACACAAGAAATCTGTTTTCTTGTGTACATTCCGTTGTGTGTAGAAATAAGTAGTAACTTTGCACACTGTAGAAACTACAGACAAGTGGTTCGGCAGAGATGCCGATTAAAAGGGAATCAGGTGAGAATCCTGAACAGGCCCGCTACTGTAAGTTCCATTTTCTCCGCTTCAAGAAGAAGCCACTGGCAAGTTGCCGGGAAGGTAGAAGCGAGAGGGAACAAGTCAGGAGACCTGCCATTGTCGCCTAAACAATATCAGAAGCTTCGTGGATCAAGCCGATGAATCACACTTACTAATAGAATCATCTCGCAGATAACCCTGCGAAGGCTATAGACCAAAGCTATAGGCGTATTGTATATATGCCTTGAGCAATTGGTGCGCTGCGTAGGCGTACCCCAAAAATGTATAGAAAAAGTTGTTGTTAAATAGGTTTCAATACATCTTATGAGAATGTAATTGTAACAAAAAAAATCACAGCCGATGCGAATCGGTTGTGATTTTTCTTTTCCTTCAAGACGTTTGTATCTTAAGGAAGGCTAATAGCCTCAGATGGGCAAGCGTCAGCACAAGTGCCACACTCTGTACACTCATCTGCATTGATTGAATACTTGTCGCCTTCAGAGATAGCTCCTACTGGACACTCATCGATACATGTACCGCATGCGATACAATCGTCAGAAATTACGTATGCCATGATAGTTTATGGTTTTTAGTTATGGTTTATAGTTTATGGTTGCAAAGGTACAACTTATTTTTAAAATACCTAATAATAGGTATGATTTTTTGAAGGAAAAAGTGAAAAATGTTGCTTTTGCCTACTTTTTGGGCAAAATAAGTAACAGAATAAAGCAAATATTATACTAAAAATCGTCACTTATCGTTTATTTAATCAATAAATAACACTTATAGGACTTATATTCAACGATAAGTATAATAAGTCGGATTTATTGATAGTCATAATATATATATTGACACTTAAGACTCGTTTCTATGAAAAAGATTCTCGCCCTACTACCTATATACATTTTATTGATGTGTACTTCCGCCCATGCGCAGCATACGGAAGTGCAGAACCGACCTTACGCCGACCTACGACAGTTCCACTTCGGAGTGCTCGTGGGCGCACATACTCAGGACATCGAGCTCAACAATGTCGGTCCGCAGATGATTACCTTGGACGACGGAAGCGAGCAGGAGCAACTCATCTCTTGCGACCAGGACTCGTATGATCTGGGATTCCATGTGGGTGTTCTCGGCGAGACACGCCTCAGCAACAACTTTGCCCTTCGCGTGGCTCCAACACTTTACTTCGGAAACAAGCGCCTACGCTTCATAAACTATTCAGAGACTCTCCCTGACGGCGGTCTGCACAAGGAACTGCAGGACATGAAATCGGTCTATGTAGCCGCACCAGTGGAACTGATATGCGCTACCAACCGTCTGAACAATGCACGTCCTTACCTAATGGCTGGAGTAAATCCGATGCTCAACCTTGCATCGAAAGACACAGATTTCCTGAAGTTCAAAAACTACGACTGCTATGCGGAAGTGGGCATTGGCTGCGACTGCTACCTGCCTTTCTTCAAGCTTCGTCCAGAGCTGAAGTTCATGTTCTCCCTCATTGACGCCCTCGACAAGAACCATCCTAACAAGATAAAGGATCTCAACCAGAGGAAGTTTGCCACAGCAGTCTCAGGAGTGCAAACAAAGATGATTGCACTTACTTTCTATTTTGAGTAATAAAGGGTTAAAAGGTTAATGGGTTAATGGGTTAAACCGTTATCAGAAACACAAAACTACTTAACCCTTTAACCTTTTAACCAGCGAAGCGCTTAACCCTTTATCCTCTTCAGATGACAAAGCATCAAGTCGCCGTTTTCATCGTGTAGGTGCATGCCGTTGCCTTCGCAATAGCGGAACATTTTGCACTCGGCACACTCTCCTTTTTTCGCCCAATCGCGGTAACGGTAGCTCTGGTAGCGGTTCTCCCACACATCCCAAAAGTCGTCCTTGTAGATGTTGCCCTGATAGAACTTGCTGCGTATGCTGGTGCATGCCGACATGCTTCCGTCAATAAGTATGGAAGCTACGCTGATGCCTGCATGACAGCGGTATAAAGTATCGCGCACTTCCCCCTCATAATTGCCAAGGAAGCCTTCGCAAGCATAGCTGGTATGAATGAGGTTCTCCTTACGACATTCCTTTATGAACTCCATCAGATAGCGGAGATCATCGTTAGAGAGCTGGAACTCAGGGTATTGCTTTGCCCTGCCTACAGGGAATATCGAGAACAAGCGCCACTTGCGTACACCTGCTTCATAGAGTGTTTCCTTCAGCTTTGGCAGGTATTTGATGTTGCGACCGTTGACGCAAGTCACCACATCCCACACCACTCCGCGTGTCCTTGCCATGAGTTTTATCGCACGCATGGCATTCCTATAGCTGCTCTCATGACCGCGCATCCAGTTATGGTCTTCCTCCAAGCCGTCAAGACTGATTGCCACGCTGCTGAGACCGGCATCGAGAAGTCTGCGAAGCCTGTCTTCCGTAAGCAGCATTCCGTTGGTAACGATAGACCATGGGAACTCACGCTTCTTGAGTTCCATGCCCACGTCCTCTATATCCTTTCGCACAAGAGGTTCGCCGCCCGAGAATATTATCATCAGGCGGTGCGGATCGTCTATGTTCGGAAGGATGCTCTTGTCTATGACGCGAATGAAATCTTCGGCAGGCATATCGGGAGTTTCTGCTACAACCTTGCAGTCGCTACCACAATGCTTGCACTTTAGATTGCAGCGTAAGGTACACTCCCAGAACAGTTGTCGCAACGGATGAATCTTCTTCTCGTTGTTGCGAATGATGCGGTCTATCTCAAGGGCAGCACGCTTCCTGAAAGGCAATTTCTCCATTATTCCGATTTGTCTGGCGCTATGGCCTTCTCCTCGTTGCTGAATCTGCTGTACGGAGTGCCATACATTACGCGCATCTGTTCCGGTTCCTTCTGATCCACTATAATCTTTTGCTTCACGATAGTGTCATTACCCCTGATGTCAAGGGTGTCACCATCTTCAGTTATCACAGTGCGTGGTGGCACTTCTACATCATACATGTCTGGTCCCCCATACATGCACTCTGGACCTCTGCTTATCCCCGAGCATCGGCAAGAAATGAAACCCAGGACGGAAAGGACGGCAGCAAGGACACTGTTGATTGCGATTAAGATTTTCCTTTTCATAATTGTTCAGATTTCGTAAACTCAGACTTTAGTTTCGCAGAGCGAATACCTGCTGCAAAATTACGCAATTATTGGGTAATACCCTTAACTTTTAATGTGTTTTTAATGAAAAATATTGATTTTTATGCCATTTAAGCGAATATTAGCATTGAATATCCTACTTTTGCAACGTATAAAACCACAAACTATGGAATTTGTTTATCTTATAATCGGATTACTAATTGGTGCCATCGCCATGTTTTTCGTAGGCAAAAGCAAGCGTGCGGCTGTGGAAGCTTTGCTTGACGCGGAAAGGAAACGCATAGCGGAAGTGAAGGCTGAAGCTACGGATATGCTCGCCAAGCAGAAGATGGAAGCAAAGGAACTGGCGGAAACCATGAAGAGAGAGGCTGACAATCGACGCATGAAGGAGATTGACGATCTGAAGCAGAGCTACGAACAACAGATGAAACTCTTCAAGGAAGAGATGAAAACCGCCACGGAAGCACTCCTCAAAGAACGAAGCAGCGCACTGCAGTCGGCAAATACGGAGCAGATGGAGGTGCTCTTCAAACCGCTGAAAGACAATATTGAGCGCATGGAGAAGTCCATCGTTGACAATCGTGAGGCACAAGCTCGCAACACGGAAAGCATCGAGAAGACCATGGAACAGATGATGCAGCGGACGGCAGACCTCGGCATACAGGCAGACAAGCTCAGCAATGCGCTGCAAAGAAAGAATAAGACTGCGGGCAACTGGGGCGAGCTCATCCTCACCGAACTCCTTGAAAGCCAAGGCTTACTGCAGGGAATACACTTCGACGCACAGCAGTCGATGAAGGACGAGTTGGGACATTCCCTGCGAAACGAGGACAGTGGAGCAAGGATGATTCCCGATGTCGTGCTGCATCTTGCCGACTATCGCGATGTCATCATCGACTCAAAGATGTCGCTGACGGCATTCACCGACTACCAGAACGCCGAAACCGAAGAGGAAAGAAAGGCTGCTGCCGCAAGACATTTGGATTCCGTGCGAGCCCACATCAAGGAACTTTCGGCAAAGAAATACAACGAATATGTAAAGAAGCCACGCGTCTGCAGCGACTTCGTCATAATGTTCGTGCCACTGGAAGGCGCACTACTGTTAGCACTGAACGAGGCTCCCGAACTATGGCGCGAAGCCTTCGACAAGCACGTCTTCATCGTTGGCGGACAGACACTCATTGCTGCCCTGCGCATCATCGACCTCACTTGGGTCAATGTGCAGCAGGACAAGAACACGCAAAAGATCATGGACGAAGCGCGGAAGCTCGTTGACAGGGTGTCACAGTTCTACGCACAGTTCGAGCTTATGGGCAAGAAACTCACTGAAGCTCAGGAGGTTTACAAGAACGTGCAGGACAAAGTGAAGGACGGACGCCAAAGCATCATCGGAGCAGGTCGCACACTTGAAGACCTCGGAGTACGCGGAAAGAAAGCCCTTCCGCAGATAGAATAAAAAATATCTCTATGAGTTACAAAAAAATTCGTATACAAAACCAGTTCGAGTTTGTATACGAATTTTTTCAAAACTCATAGAGTTTTTATAAGTATGTGTATGAGTTGTTATCCAGAACTCATGGAATTTCTGGATGTAAACGCCATGTATTTCTATTTTCTGTACTGCATTATTTGAACTTACGCTTGTCGTTGACATGCTTTGCCTTGCCCTGTGAACGCTCTATGCTGTTTGGCTCCACGATATGGATGGAAGGCTTGATGCCGATGACGCTGAGAAGACGGTCGCGAAGCTTCTTCTTGTAGTCGAGAATCACGTTCATATCGTCTGAATAGTACTCCGGACGAAGCTCTACGTCGATGTCGAAGGTGTCAACATTGTCAATGCGATCGACAGTGATGAAATACTGTCCCTGGAACTCAAGAATCTCAAGAAGTACGCTCTCCACCTGTGATGGGAATACGTTGACGCCACGAATGATGAGCATATCATCTGTACGACCGAGAATCTTGCCCATACGAACAGCCGTACGTCCGCAGCGGCACTTCTCGTAGTTGAGGTGAGTGAGGTCGCGAGTACGGTAGCGTATCATTGGCATTCCCCACTTGTCGAGAGTTGTGAAGACGAGTTCGCCTTCAGTTCCTTCTGGAAGTTGCTCGCCTGTCTCAGGATTGATGATCTCAGGATAGAACATATCCTCCCAGATATGGATGCCGTCCTGATACTCACAGTCGCCGCCAACGCCAGGACCAGAGATTTCGGTGAGTCCGTAGATGTCGTGTGCCTTGATGTTAAGCTTCTCCTCAAGTTCCTTGCGCATGGCGTCAGTCCAAGGTTCTGCGCCGAATGCACCCCAACGAAGCTTGATATTATCCTTTACGCCAAGTTTCTCAATCTCCTCTGCGAGATAGAGCGCGTAGGAAGGTGTGCAGCAAAGACCTGTACATTCAATGTCCTGCATGAGCATGATCTGCTTCGCTGTGTTGCCGGCACTTGTAGGAAGTACGGTAGCACCAAGTTTTGTGGCACCGTCATGTGCGCCAAGACCACCGGTGAAGAGTCCATAGCCGTATGAAACCTGAACAGTGTCTTCTGCAGTTGCGCCGAAAGCCACCATGCAGCGAGCCACGCCTTCTGCCCAGTTTTCTACGTCATGCTTTGTGTAACCGGCAACGATAGGTTTGCCTGTTGTGCCGGAAGAGGCGTGGAGGCGAACAATTTCCTTGCGTGGTACGGCAAAGAGTCCGTCAGGATAGTTGTCGCGAAGGTCCTGCTTTGTGGTGAAAGGCAGCTTCACGATGTCGTCGATAGACTTGATGTCTTCAGGCTTAACACCAGCCTTGTCCATGCGTTCGCGATAGAAAGGCACGTTGTCGTAAGTGTGCTTTACGATCTTTACGAGTTGCTCACTCTGGAGCTTTTTAAGGGCTTCGCGAGACATGCACTCGCGTTCTTCGTTGAAATACATAT